>NZ_JBRJGW010000006.1:0-27500 GCF_053628695.1 Amorphus sp. MBR-141 | reverse complement strand
GTTCGGGACGGTCGCCCACATCGGTCCGCTGACCCGAACGGTCAGCGACGCCGCGCTGATGCTGTCGGTGATGGGACGGCCCGATCCGCGTGACTGGTATGCGACGGCCGACGCAACCGACTTCCGCCGAGCCTGCCTGACCTCGGTCCGAGGCTGGCGCGTGGCGTTCTGTCCGAGCTTCGGTGTCGGCACGGTGGACCCCGAGGTCGAAGCGCTGGTGGCTGCGGCGGCGGCGGCGTTTGCCGAATTCGGTGCGACCGTGGAGACGATCGATCCCCCGTTCGCCGACTGCGAACCGATCTTCCGGGCACACTGGTTCGCCGGCGCGGCCAATCTGTTGGCCGGCATCCCGGCGGAGAAGCAGGAGCATATCGACCCGGGCCTGCGCGCGGTTGCGGCAGAAGGGGCCAAAATCCAACTGCTGGACTATCTCGCGGCCGTCAAGGCGCGCGAGACCCTCGGCGCGCGGATGAACGCGTTTCACGAGACGTGGGACCTGCTGCTGACACCGACGCTGCCGATCCCCGCGTTCGACGTCGGCCTTGAGGTGCCGCCGGGGTCGGGGATGGAGCGCTGGACCGAGTGGACGCCGTTCTCCTACCCCTTCAACCTGACCCAGCAACCGGCGGCCTCCATTCCGTGCGGGCGGACGGCTGCCGGGCTGCCGGTCGGCCTGCAGATCGTTGCCTCCAAGGGACGGGACGACAAGGTGCTCGCGGCGTCGGCGGCCTTCGAGGCGCTGCATCCGATCGAGCTGCCGCAGCTCTGACCGCGGCCGTCGGTCCGGACGGTCGGCCTAGGGACGGAACCGGGAAAACGCGCGCCCGAGTGCACGGACGCAGAGCCGGATCGGCCGGGTGATCCAGTAGAGCGCGTGGAAGCGCGGCGGCAGCGGCAGGGCCTGGTAGTCGGCCACCTGCGGGCCGGCCAGCGCCGTCAGCGCCGCCAGGCGCGCGGTCCAGCGATCGCGAAACCGCCAGCGACGGCGTAGATCCTCGCCAGCGCCGGCGAGCAGGGCCAGGCCCCGGTTTTCCCGTGCGATCAGCTCGGGCGCGCGCGTCGGATCGAGATGCGCCAGGCAGTCGGCGGCGAACGCGGACGCCATCGTCGGGGACGACGGCTGCCTGCCCTCGACGATCGCCGACAGCGTCTCCGGCAGTAACATCGCGGCCTCGACGACGCGGCTGAAGCCGCTCTCCGCCGCGTGGCGACGGACCGCGTCGGCGTCGAACGAGGGGTGCCGCATCATCATCGACAGGTCGAGCACCCAATGCAGCCTGGACCAGCGATGCTGGGCGTGGTGCGCGCAGATGTAGACGAACAGGTCCGTCGTGGAGAGGACGGGCCATGGGCGCTTCCAGATCTCGAGCGTCTCCGCGCGGGCGAGGAGGTCTGCCGTGGGAAAGGCATTTCCGGAGGCATCCACCCGATGGTGGATCTCGACGATCACGCCGCCAGGCGCGACCAGCGCCACCTCCTTGGAGAGATGCGCGATCGCGATCGCATGATCGACGGGCTGGCCGCTGCCCCGATCGACCCTCAGCCGCCCGATGAGGTCGTAGCCCGCACTCATCAGGCTGCGCAGCAGCCGCTCGATATCGGATGGCGCGACCAGGACGTCGATGTCGCGCGCCACCCTCAGGCTGGGGGAGCCGTAGTAGCGGGCCCCGAGCGTGAGGCCCTTGAACATGGCGTAGGATAGGCCGAGCGGCACCAGATGGTCGTCGCGCAGCGCGCGCATGGTGGCCTGCAGCATGAGCGCCTGCTTCAGGCGCCCCGAGACCGCCTGCTTGAGCGGCCCAAGGCGCGCGGCGACGTTCGGGTCGTGGGCGCCGTGCAGCCGGGACAGGATCACCGGCGCCAGGAAGTGGTGATCGAAGAGGCGCGCGGCTTCGGGCCAGTCCGCGTCCGGGATCGCGGCTGCGGCCGCATCGATGATGGCGGTATCGCAGGCGCAGGCGCAGGCGAGCGCGAGCCGCTGGTCGGGGCGCAGCGCGCCGGGCGGGTCGTGCAGGAGCCTCATCGTTTCGCCATCACGGGGTTGCCCCGATCTCGGTCGACGAAATCCTTCCCCGGCTCAGGTGATGGACCAAATCGGGCGACCATGTCCACGGATCGCGGTGGGTGATGACCAGGATGGTCGTGCGCCCCCGCAGGCCGGCGACCGTGGTGGCGAGCTTCTGCTCCGTCTCGGAGTCGAGGGCGCTGGAGGGTTCGTCGAGGATCAGCAGGCGCGGCCGGCGCACCAGGGCGCGGGCCAGCGAAAGCCGCTGGCGCTCGCCGCCCGAAAGGCGCCCGCCGCGCGGACCGAGCGGCTCGTCGAGACCCTGCGGCAGCTGCCGGACGAAGTCCTCGGCGGCGGCCAGCCCCAGGGCCTCCCACAGAGCATCGTCGGTCACGTCGCCGGTGTTCCAGACAAGGTTCTCCCGCACGGTCCCGGCATGGAGGAGCGCGTCCTGCGGCACGTAGGCGACGCGCCGGCGCCAGGCATGGGTGGTGTCCTCGGTCAGCATCTCCCCGTCGATCGACAGATGGCCGGATGAGGGACGAAGCAGCCCGCCGAGCACGTCGGCGAGCGTTGACTTGCCGCTTCCAGAAGGACCGCACAACACGCTGATGGTGCCCTTCGGCAGGCTCAGCGACAGTCCGTCCAGAACGATCGGCATGTCGGGACCGTGGCGCAGCCTGACCTCGTGACAGCGGATCGCCTCCTCCAGCGGAGGCGCTTCTGCCTCCACGACGGGATCGGCCGCGGCCTCGGCCTGCGCGGTGAGGTCGACGACGGCCTGGTAGGCCGGAAGCGCATGGGAAATGGAAACGGCGCCCTGCATGATCTGCTGGGCGATCGGGGTGGCCCGGAGGAGCACTCCGGCGAACACCAGAACCTCGGGCCCGGTAAGATGATCCGTCGCCAGCGTCAGCTGGATCACCAGTGCGATCACGATTGCGGCCGCCACCTGAAGGGTGAGCCGCAGGCGGACCGTGTCGCGCATGTAGGCGAACTGGGTGTCCCGAAGCGAGGCCATGCGAAGGGCGAACTGACGGATCCGCCATTCTTCGCCTTGATGCGCCTTGGCGATCTTCAGCGTGTCGAAGAAGCGGCCTATGTCTTCGGACAGGTCGGATTGCGCGAGGCTGAGCCGGGCTCCGTGGGTCACCGCGCTCATCCGGCCGCGGGTCACGACCGCTGCGATCAGGCCGACGGCCACGACGACTGCGAGGGTCGCGGGAACGGAGATCCACAGCGCCACGGCCATCTGGGCAACCAGCAGCAACGCCATGACCGGCATCCGCAGCAGGAAGTGCGTCCCCTGCTGCAGGCGGGCCATCTCCCATCCCAGCACGGTGGTGGCCGCTCCCTGGGACTGACGGGCCAGAAACGGCCAGTCCGCATGGCAGAGCGCGGCCGCCAGCCGGATGCGCAGCGTCTCGATGAACGCGAGCTGCATGCGCGACATCACGATGTCCTGCCGCGCTCCGAGCAGGGCCCGTAGGATCCCCGTGACGGCGAGAAGGGCCAGCAGGGCGGCGGTGGTCGTCGGCAGGTGAAGCCCGCCCAATCCGGAGGCGATGCGGTTCGGCATAGCCGTCTGGCCGGTGATAGCTCCCAGCAGCGGAAGCGCCAGCGAGAGGCTGATGGCCTCGAACAGGGCGGTCAGCAGGAAGAGCGAAAGCGCTGCGACCACGCGGCGCGGCCCGATCTCGCCGATGAAGCGCGCAAGGAGTGGCTTCAACGAAGCGGGGAGGCGGCGAGAATACATGCGGTTCCGTATGTGCGGCAGCGGCGCGTGGTCGCGGAGGTCCAATCCCTCAGGACGAGGCCAGATCGGCAATCGGCACGTAGCTTCGGATCTCGTCACCGCCGCCGAGCACGGTCGCGTCCCCGACCATCAGCCACGCATGGGCCGCCAGCCGGTCGTTTTCCTTTCGCACGCCGAAGCGGATGTGCGATGCGACCCCGCGGCGTGTCAGGAGCAGCGCACCGGCGATCGCCCGGACGAGGCAGGTGCTTTTCCAGGGAAGCCGGTTGGCGACGCGCTTCACCCGGACCCCGATGATCGCTCCGACGGGATCGGTCGCGCCTGTCTGCGTCGCTTCGCCGGGCCTGTGCAGATGAAACAGGCGCGCCGTCACCCGAAAGGGAAGGCCGAATACGAGCACCTGGGCGATCAGCAGCGCGAGAACGGTCTCTGCCGCCTTCGCTCCGCGAAGAAAGAGGGATGTCGGGGTCGCCACGCGTCGTCGTCCTTCGTGCGTCCGGCCGGGGGTGCGTTCCGCCGGGCCTTCGCCGAGTGTAGCGGATTTTCGGGCGCAGCGAAGCGGATGTGCGCGGGAAGGAAGGTCCGCGCGTTGCGGGCGCCCATGGCGCCGTCAGACGCCGAGGCTGGCCATCTGTCCGGCGGGATAGCGGGTGCCGGCGGCCACGCCCGGCTGGAACGCCGCGTCCAGGGCCTCGAGCGTCTCGGCCGACGGCGACACCGACAGGGCCGCCACGTTCTCGTCGAGCCACCTGCGCTGCTTGGTGCCCGGCAATGGAACGATGGTCTTGCCGCGCGACGCCACCCACGCCAGTGCCAGCTGCGCCGGCGTGCAGGATTCGGTGGCCGCGAGGTCCGACAGTGTCTCCAGGAGCTTGACGTTCCGAGCCAGGTTCTCCGCCGCGAAGCGCGGATGCTGGCGGCGCCGGTCGCCCTCTTCCAGGCTGTCTTGGCCGGTGATGGTGCCGGTGAGGAAGCCGCGCCCCAGCGGCGAGTAGGCGACGTATCCGATGCCCAGCTCGGCGCACAGCGGCAGCAGCTCCGACTCGCAATCGCGCGTCCACAGCGAGTATTCCGTCTGCAGGGCGGCGACCGGGTGCGTGGCATGGGCCCGCTTCAGCGTCTGCGGCGACGCCTCCGACAGGCCGATGTGGCGGATCTTGCCTTCGCCCGTGAGGTCGGCGAGGGCGCCGACGGTGTCCTCGATCGGCACGTCGGGGTCGATGCGGTGGACGTAATAGAGGTCGATGGTGTCGACCCCCAGGCGCCTGAGGCTCGCCTCGCACGACTGGCGCACGAAGGCGGGATCGCCCTTGGCGCCGGGGCGGCCGTCGGGCAGGCGGACGTTGCCGAACTTGCTGGCGATCACCGCCCTGTCGCGGCGGTCCTTCAAGGCGCGGCCGACCAGTTCCTCGTTCTGTCCGCCGCCATAGGCATCGGAGGTGTCGATCAGGTCGATGCCGTGCTCGAGCGCCCGGTGGATGGTGGCGATCGCCTCGCCTTCGTCGGGGGTCCCGTAGATCTGGGTCATGCTCATGCAGCCGAGCCCGATCGCCGAGACCTCCAGCGCGCCAAGCATCCGTCGTTCCATGGTCGTCGCTCCCAGTTGGATGTCGGTACTGTCCGTGGCGATCAAATCCGATTCTACATGAGGCCGGGCAGGAACAACACGATCCCCGGGAACAGCGCCATCAGCCCGATCAGCACCAGGTCGCAGCCGAGGAACGGCGCCGCGGCGATCGCCACCTGGCGCAGCGTCGTGCCCTTGGGCGCCACCCCCAGCATGACGAACAAGAGCAGCCCGAACGGCGGCGTCGTCTGGCTCATCTCCAGCGCGATCAGCATCAGGATGCCGAACCACAGCGGATTGATGTCCAGCGCCACGATCAGCGGGAAGAAGATCGGGATGGTGATCAGCATGATCGACACTGGGTCCATGAACATGCCGAGGATCAGCAGCGAGAGGAAGATCAGCACCAGCACCACCGTCAGCGACACGTCGAACGAGGTGGCGAAGGCGAGCATGCCGGAGCTCGCGCCCGAATAGGCGAGCAGCTGGCTGAAGATCGAGGAGTTGAGGATGATGAAGAACACCATGCCGCTGACCTTGATGGTCGACAGCATCGAGGTCTTCAGCACCTCGAGGCTGAACAGGCGGAACGCGAAGGTGAGGATCAGCACGCCGAGCACGCCGAAGGCGGCGGATTCGGTGGGCGTGGCGATGCCGAAGATGATCAGGCCGATCACCATGAAGACGACGAGCGCCATCGGGGTGATGTTGATGAGGGCGAGCTTCAGGCCGTCGCGCCACGGTACCTCCTCGATGTCGTACCGCGGCGTCAGGCTGGGGTTCACCCGGATCTGAACGGTGATGAGGATGGTGAAGAAGATCGCCAGCAGCAGGCCCGGAATGATGCCGGCGATCAGGAAGCGGCCGACGTCGATGCCGGCCAGCGAGGCGAGCAGCACGCCCAGCGTCGACGGCGGAATGATCATGGCGAGGCCGCCGGTGCCGAGGATCGGTCCGAGCGACATCCGCCAGTGATAGCCGCGGCGCTGCATCTCCGGCACCATCAGCGAGCCCAGCATGGCTGTGTTGGCCATCGACGAGCCGGTCAGCGTGGAGAAGATCGTGCCGCCGGCGACCGTCAGGTAGCAGAGCCGCCCGGGGATCCGGCCGAAGAAGGTGTCGAGCGTGTCGAACACGCGGATCGCCAGTCCGGAATAGAAGAACAGCGACCCCATGAAGATGAAGAACGGGACCGGCGCCAGCTGGAAGCGGGTGATCAGCGAGGTGGAGTTGTCCACCACCTGCAGCAGCGAGCCAGGGCCGCCAATGAAGATCAGCGCGCCGATGATGTTCGTCACCATGAAGGCGAAGGCGACGGGCACGGCGAAGAACATGAACCCGATGACCATGAAGATCAAAAGGGCGAGGGCGTAATACCATTCCATCTACATGGACTCCGGGGCGGCGTCGCGGACGTACATGGAATCGAAGCCCAGCAGATAGCGGGTGAACTCGATCGCGATCATCGAGAAGCAGATCGGAAACAGCACGTAGAGCGCCCAGTAGGGGACATCGACCGAGCGTTCGTCGACGTAGCCGTAGCGGACGGCCTCGTCGAACAGCAGTCCCCCCTCATAGGCGAAGATCAGCGAGACCACGATGCAGATGCAGTAGACGATCTTTTCGCAGACGCGCTTCGACTTCGGCCCCAGCTGGGTGAACAGGACCTCGGCCGTCACGTGTCCCTTTTCCCGCACCAGGTAGGGGGCCGCCAGCAGCACGAAGTAGAGCAGCACGTATTCGACGAAGGCGACGGTGAAGCCGAAGGGCTGGAAGCCCAGGGCCCGCATCGACACGTCGACAACGACAAGGAGGATCCCCGCTCCGATGAGCGTGCCGGCCAGCACGACACAGCCGATCAGGATGGCGTTGTAGAGCCGCCAGAGCACGAACATCGCAGCGGGTTACCTTGCGTTGGGGTCGAAAGGGACGGTGACGGCGGGGGCTAGGGACCGGCCGTCAGTTCTTCGTGTCGAGCAGCGACCGGAGCTTCTTGGCCTCTTCGTCGCCCACCTTGTCGGTGACCCGCGCCCACATCGCATCGTTGGCGATCGCGAGATATTTCTCGCCGTCGGCCCCTTCCATGGCGAGGGCCTCGACGCCCGCCTTGTCGGCGGCCGCGATGTCGTCCTTGTTGCGGTCGATCATCTCCTGGACCGACGCCAGTTCGTAGGCCCGCGCCGTATCGGTGAGGATCTTCTTGGCCTCGTCGGACATACCGTCCCAGGCACGGTTGGAGACCAGCACCACGTTGGCGAGATGGTAGAAGGACGGCTCGATGCGGTACTTGACCGAATTGGCGAGGCCGATGGAGGCGAGCCCCACGGTCGGCCAGCCGAACCCGTCGATGACGCCGCGTTCCAGCCCGGTCGGCACGTCGCCGGACGGGATCTGCACGGTGGTTGCGTTCAGCGCTTCCTCGATCGGCCGGTAGGCACCCGTGGTGCGCATCGACATGCCGCTGAGATCGATGACGCCGTCCTTCATCGCCGGCTTCTTGGTGGTGTAGAGGTAATATCCCGATCCGGGACCCGTCTCCGACCAGGCCAGGAAGTGGGCGTCGAGCTTATCGTCGAAGATGTCGGCGAACAGGTCGAATGCGCCGTTCTCGTGCAGCGCTTCGACGCCGACGGTCTGCAGCATCATCGACTGGGCCTGGGGCACGACGCCGGAGATGTAGGCGGCCGGAATGAACAGGATGTCGATGACGCCGCGCTGCAGCGCCTGCGGCGCGCGGTCGGCGGGAGTTACCTCCGGACCGCCGAGCAGGTCGACCTTCACGACGCCCTTGCCGGCCGCGTTCAGCGGCTCGATGAAATGCTTGATGTAGCTCTGGGACAGCGCGTGCTGGGTGGGCAGCGCGGTCTGGGTCTTGAGGGTGACTTCGGCAGCCGATGCGATGGAGGCCGCGCAGGTGCCTGCAACGGCAACGGCGGCAAGTTTCGCCAGGGTCTTCTGGATCGACATTTTGTTTCCTCCCGTTTGGTGGTCTGATCGTCTTGTCTGCCCCGTCGCCGCGGAGCGCGATTGGCGGGACGCGAACGGCGCGTCCCGCATGATCCCTGGCCGACGCCAGGGCGTCAGCCGACCGGGTTCGTCAGTTCCCCCAGCCCGGTGATGGCGACGCTCATGGTGTCGCCCGTCGCCAGATATTTCGGTGGGGTGAAGCCGATGCCGACGCCGGCCGGCGTACCGGTGGCGATGATGTCGCCCGGCAGCAGCGTCATGGTCGCCGAGATGGTCTCGATCAGCGTCGGAATGTCGAAGATGAGATCGGCGACGCTGGCCGACTGCCGCGTCTCGCCGTTCACCGTGGTGGTCAGCTCCAGCCGGGTCACGTCGCCCACCTCGTCGGCGGTGACCAGCCACGGGCCCATCGGGCAGAAGGTGTCGATCCCCTTGCCGATCACCCACTGATTGTGCTTGCGCTGCAATTCCCGCGACGTCACGTCGTTGATGATCACGTAGCCGAAGACCACGTCGTAGGCGTCGGCCTTGGCGACCTGGAACGCCTTCGTGCCGATGATCAGCCCAAGCTCGCCCTCGTAGTCGACGGTACCCGTCGGATCGAGCGATCCACGCACCACATCGCCCGGCCCGACCACGCTGGTGGTCGCCTTGGTGAAGATGATCGGCGCCTTCGGCGAGGCTTCCTTGCCGCTGGAATCGAAGCCGCTGGAGTGAAACTCCTCGGCGTGCTCGTGATAATTCTTGCCGACGCAGAAGATGTCCCGCAGCGGCGTCGGGATGGGCGCCACGATCCGCACCTGGGAGAGCGGAACGCGGCGTCCGTTCGCCTCCGACCAGGCCTTCGTGCCGGCCCCGGCCTCGATGAGACCGCGCACCGCGTAGCCCGCGTCCGCCCCTTCCGAACAGACCACGACGTCCGTCCCGTCCACGTAGCCGGCGATCATCCCGCCGTCGAATTCACATGTCACCAGCTTCATAATATCGACAACATCCATTTCTCTCGATAATAATGCAATACATATCGAAAACGGCGTGTCAAATCGGAAGAGGCGCCTGTGGCCTGGGCCAGGTACAGCTCCTCCGGTCTCCGGCACGTCCGATCGATACGAAACAGCTCTGGACTCAATGTCTTGAGCATCCGTCCGGGTCGGACCGTTTCGATCCGGACGGGAAATGCTCTAGGATCCGCGCCGAGCGAGAAAGGGACGTCAAACGTGGTGAATGCGTCGTCGCAGACGAAGGACGACCTGCAGCCGGCCGCGCATCTCCGCGACGGCTCGGAGACCCTCACCCAGGTCGCCTATCGCGCCATCCGCAGCGACATCATCCGCGGCGTGCGCCCGCCGGGCGAGCGCCTGCGGATCGAAAAGCTCAAGCAGATCTATGAGATCGGGCCGACTCCCATCCGCGAGGCGCTGCAGAAGCTCAACGCCGAACAGCTGGTTCTGAGCGAAGGCAACCGCGGCTTCACCGTCGCGCCGCTCGACCCCAACGAGTTCCGCGACCTCAACATCGCCCGGACGGAGGTGGAGATCGCCGCCCTCAGGCTGTCCATCGCCAAGGGCGACGGGGCCTGGGAAGCAGGAGTGGTGGCGGCCAGCTACACCATGAAAAAGCAGGACGACCTGCTGGCGCGTGACGCCACCGTCGCCGACAGCTGGGAGCGCGCCAACGCGGCCTTCCATACGGCGATGGTCGATGCCTGCGGGTCCCGCTGGCTGCTGCACAGCCGGGATACGCTTCAGGATCTGTGCGAGCGCTATCGCCGGGCCTCGGTGCACCGCAACCGCGGCGAGCGGGACCTCGCCGGAGAGCACGCGGCCATTGCCGAGGCAGTGCTTTCGCGCGACGTCGCGGCCGCCTGCGACCTGACGCGGCGCCACTTCGAGCTCACCGCCACGAACCTCGACGTCGCGATGCCCGCTCCGCGCAAGGCACCGGCGCGCCGCTGATGCTTCAGGATATCCTCATGTACCTCGCCGTCGGCGTGGCCGGCGGCATCGTCAACACGGCGGCGGGCGGCGCGAAGCTGTTCGTCTTTCCGCTGCTTCTGGCCACCGGCCTGTCGCCGCTCGCCGCCAACGCGACCGGAACCGTGGCGCTCTGGCCCGCCACCCTGCCGCCGGCCTGGCAGTATCGCCGCGAACTCGTCGCTGACTGGAGGCGGCTCGTCTTCATCCTGGTGCCGGCGCTGGTCGGTGCGCTCTGCGGCGCGCTGGTTCTGGTGAACTCGCCGGAGAAGGCATTTCTGACGGCGGTGCCGTTCCTGCTGATCGTCGCGGTCACGGCGATCCTGCTCGGCAAGCGCCTTGCCACGATCGTGCAGACCCTGCTGCCCCAGCGCTCCATCACGCTGATCGCGGCGGGTCTGATGCTCGCCGTCGGCTTCTACGGCGGCTATTTCGGGGCCGGCATGGGCTTCATGCTGCTGGCCGTGCTGGCGGCCACCTTCGGCGGCCAGCTCCACCAGGCCAACGCGCGCAAGAACCTCTTCGCCGTCTGCATCAACACCGTCGCCGTCGTGCCGCTCCTGATGTCGGGCTATGTCGACCTGCTCGCCGCGCCGCTGGTGCTGGTCGGCGGTCTCATCGGCGGCTTCGCCGGCGGCCACGTCATCCGCAGGGTGCCGGACTGGCTGCTGCGCGTCGTCGTAGCTTCGCTGGGGCTGGTTCTGACGGCCTTCTTCCTGCTGAGCTGAGGGACATGCAGGATCGATCGACGGACGGGCGGGTTGCGAACGAACAGACAAAGGGGAGACGACCATGGCTATGGACGCAGTTGAAGCCGTTGGCCTGACGCTCAACGGGGTGGACGTGGAGGTGCGGGTCGATGCCGACACGCCGCTGCTCTACGTGCTGCGCGGCATGCTCGGCGCCAGGGGTGCGCGCTACGGCTGCGGCGCCGGCCTCTGCGGCGCCTGCACCGTCGTGATCGACGGCAAGGCCGAATTTTCCTGCGACGTGCCGGTATCGGTCGCCGCCGGTCGGCGGATCGAGACCATCGAGGGCCTGGCCGCCCAGGAGCCGCGCCATCCGCTCATCGAGGAGGTGATCGGCCGGCAGGCGGTCCAGTGCGGCTACTGCCTGCCCGGCATCGTCATGGCGAGCAAGGCATTTCTCGACCGGACACCCCGGCCGAGCCGCAAGGAGATCGCCGAGGCGCTCGATGGCAACCTGTGCCGCTGCGGCACCCACCATCGCATCCTCGACGCGGTTGAATCCGCAGCGGCGCGGATGGCGGAGGCCGCGCGATGAAGATCCCTCCGCCGCTTGCCGGTGCCCCGCTCATCACCGACTGGGTGCGCCTTTCGCCCGGCCGGCGCCTGACGGTCCTGTCCGGCCGCGTCGAACTCGGCCAGGGCAACATGACGGCACTTGCCCAGATCGCCGCCGACGAACTCGACGTGGATCCGGCCGCCGTCGCCATCACCGGCGCCGACACCACCCGCACGCCCAACGAGGGGTTCACCTCCGGCAGCATGTCGATCGTGCAGGGCGGCATGGCGATCCGCTTTGCCGCCTCCGCCGCCCGGCACGTGCTGCTGGCCGAGGCGGCCAAGCTGCTCCAACAGGACGTGGCCGCGCTCTCCATCGTCGACGGCGCGGTGCTGCGCGACGGGCTCGACGCCGAGCTCGATCTCTGGCGGCTCGCCGAAACGGCCGACCTCGACGTGCCGGTCCTGGATCACGCCGCGCCGAAGCCGCCGGAGGCGAGGCGCGTTGCCGGAACGTCCCTTCCGCGCATCGACATCGCCGAGCGCGTCACCGGCCATCCCTTCGTGCACGATCTGGAGCGGGACGGGCTCCTGCACGGCCGCCCGGTTCATCCGCCGGCGATGTCGTCCCGGCTCGTCTCCCTCGACCTCGACGGCCTGAAGGCGCGGCCGGGCGTCGTCGCGGTGGTGCGCGACGGCTCGTTCGTCGGCGTGGTGGCCGAGACCGAGTACCAGGCGATTCTGGCGGCGCGATGGGCGGCGAACCGGGCCGAGTGGTCGACGGACGTGAGCGTCCCGCCGGATCCGGTGGCGGCGATCGGCGCCTCGGACGAGGCCGTCGAGGTGGTCCATTCGGTGGGCGAGGATCCCGCGGGCATGGCGGGCCAAGTCTATGAGACGGCGGTGTCGCGCCAGTATCTGAGCCACGCGCCGATCGGCCCCTCGGCGGCGCTGGCGGAGTGGCGCGACGGTCATCTGACCGTGTGGTCGCATTCCCAGGGGGCCTATCCCCTGCGCGAGGCGCTGGCGCTGGTGTTTCAGGTCCCCGACACCGACATCGACGTGATCCACCATCCCGGCTCCGGCTGCTACGGCCACAACGGCGCCGACGATGTGGCGCTCGACGCGGCGCTGATGGCACGCGCGGTGCCGGGGCGTCCGGTGCTCGTGGTCTGGGCGCGGTCCGACGAATTCCGCAACGCGCCGCTGGGTGCCGGCATGGTCACCCGCGTCCGCGCGGTGGTGGGCGGCGACGGGCGCATCGCCGCGATGGACGTCGTGGCCAACAGCGCGCCGCACGGCAACCGCCCTGGCCGCAACGGCTCGCCGAACCTGCGCGCGGCGGCCTACCTCCAGCGGCCGCTGCCGCCGGCGCGCTCCGCCGACATTCCGCTGGCCAACGGCGGCGGCGCAGACCGCAACGCGGTGCCGGGCTATGCCATCCCCAACCTGAAGGTCGCCAAGCGGATCGTCCACGCCGTGCCCTACCGCACGTCGTCGCTGCGCGCGCTCGGCGGGCACCTCAACGTCTACGCCATCGAAACCCTGATGGACGACATCGCCGCCGACCTGGGCGAGGACCCGATCCGCTTCCGCCTCGCCCATCTCGACGATCCGCGCGCCCGCGCCGTCATCGAGGCGGTGGCCGCCGATGTCGGGCCGGCTTTCGCGGCGGAGGGCGGCGAGGGTGCCGGCTGGGGCATCGGCTACGCGCGCTACAAGAACACTGCCGCCTACTGCGCGATCGCGGCGCGCGTCGAGGTGGAGGAAGGCGTCCGGGTCACCGACGTGTTCGCCGCCATCGACCCCGGCGAGGCGATCAACCCGGACGGCATCGTCAACCAGACCGAGGGCGGCATCCTGCAGGCCACCAGCTGGGCGCTGAAGGAGGCGATCCGCTTCGATGGGGCTGCGGTGGCGACCGAAACCTGGCTCGACTATCCGATCCTGACCTTCTCGGAGGTGCCGCGGGTGTCCGTGCGGGTGCTCGCGCGCCCGGAGGAGCCGCCGCTCGGCTGTGCCGAGGCGGCCCAGGGGCCGATGTCGGCGGCGCTCGGCAATGCCGTGTTCCGCGCCCTCGGCGCCCGTGCCCGCGACCTTCCGCTGACCCGCGACGCGATCGTCGCCGCCCTGTCCTGAAGAGGTGACCCAGATGGAGCTGAAGATCCTGAGCGGCGGCGCCGCCAACGGACTGGTGAACGCCCTCGCCCCGGCCTTCGCCCGGCAGACCGGGCTCGACATTTCGGGCGACTTCGGCGCGGTCGGCGGCATGCGCGACCGCATCCTCGGCGGCGAGGTCGTCGACCTCATCCTGCTCACGCGGGCGATCGTCGACGTGCTCGCGGCCAGCGGCCACGCCGTTCCCGGGACGATCGCCGACGTCGGCACGGTGGAGACCGCGGTGGCGGTGCGCGAAGGGGCAGCCGAGGTGGATGTGTCGAGTGGCGCGGCCCTGGCGGCGGCGCTGCGCGCAGCGGATGCCATCTACGTGCCGGATCTGGTCAACTCCACCGCCGGTCTTCACTTCGCGCGGGTGCTGGCAGATCTCGGCGTCGCCGACGAGGTCGCCGGCAGGCTGCGCCCGTTCCCCAACGGCCAGACCGCCATGACGGCGATGGCCGCGGCCGACGACGCCAGTCCGGTCGGCTGCACGCAGATCACCGAGATCCTCAACACCCCGGGCGTGCGGGCCTGCGGCACGCTGCCCGATCCGCATGGGCTGGCCACCGTCTACACCGCCGCGGTGGCGACCGGCGCCTCTTCTCCCGGCGCAGCCGGCACGCTGATCGAGCTGCTGACGGCGCCCGACAATGCCGCCGCCCGTACCGCGGCCGGGTTCTCCTGAGCCGATCCGCGGGATCGGTGCTGAACACGCCCTGAGTGGGGCCGTGTCCCGCGGCGGGACATCCTGTCGCGCCCAGACGCCGAGCCCGCGGAGCGCGGGTTTGCTAAGCCATATTTACTCGGTGCCGGTTCCGGTCGATCCTCTGGATCCGGACTTGCCGGTATCGGGGCGGGCGATCATCCGGCGAGGGCAGCACATCGATGAACGGGCTTCATTTCCTGTCAGACGGCGTCGATACCGGCGGCGCTCTTGAGGGGGTCTATTCACCCGAGCTCGTATTCGCCTCCGTCCTCATCTCGATGGTTGCGGCGTTCGTCGCGTTCAACCATGTCCGTCTGATCCGGGCAGCCGGTGCGCAGGGCGTCGGCATCGCCTGGAACGCGGTCGCCGCCCTGGCTCTGGCAATCGGCATCTGGGCGATGCATTTCGTCGGGATGCTGGCCTTCAGGCTTCCTGTCCCGGTGTCCTTCAGCGTCGCCAAAACCGCCCTCTCGCTGGTTCCGGCGCTCGTCGCATCGCTGATCGCGATCAAGGTGCTGGCTGCCGTTCGGCCGAGCCCAGCGCTGCTCGTGTTCGGCGGCGTGTCGATGGGGGTCGGCATCTGTCTGATGCACTACATCGGCATGACCGCCATGTTGGCACCGGTCGAGATGTATTACATGCCCTCGCTGTTCATCGCTTCGGTGTTGATCGCGACGGTGCTGGCGACGCTTTCGCTGTTCCTCTGCGCGTCGATCGAGCGAACCGGATTGTGGCCGCAGGGCGTGATGCTGTTCGGCTCGATCATCATGGGCGGCGCCGTGTCGTCGATGCACTACGTTGCTATGGAGGCGACGGTGTACCTGCCGGCGAAGGCCTATGCGCCCATGGTGGGCTGGCCGCGCATATCGGTCACGACGTTGGCATGGAGCACCGTCACCGCGGCGCTGACCGTGTTCGTCGTGGCGGGCGTATCGGCCTATCTGCGGCGCCGCGAGATCCGTGCCCGCAACGCCGCCGATGCGTCCGGCATCCAGGCGGACCTGCTCTACGATCAGCTGAAGACGGTGGCGTCGCGGGTCCCCGGCGTCGTCTACCAGTTCCGCCTCTCGCCCGACGGCCGCTACTCGTTTCCCTATGCCAGCGAGAAGATCTACGAGATCTACCGGGTCACGCCGGAGCAGGTGGCGGAGGACGCGACGCCGATCGTGCACGTGCTGCATCCGGACGATCGAGACCGCGTTCTCGAGGAAATTGCCGACTCGGCGCGCGCACTGACGCCCTGGCGCAGCCGCTACCGATTGCGGTTTCCCGACGGGACCGAGCGATGGCTGCTGGGCAACGCCGCACCACGGCGCGAGGACGACGGCACGGTGAACTGGAGCGGCTTCATCATGGACGTCACGGCCCAGCAGCAGGCCGAACAGACGATCGAGAGGCTCGCTTACTACGACAGCCTGACGGGCCTGCCGAACCGGACCACGCTCTATGAACGCCTCGACCACGGCATCGCGCGACTGGCGCGCTCGGGAGAGTACGGGGCCTTTTTCTTGATCGATATCGACCGGTTCAAGCTCCTGAACGAGCAGCTCGGGCATTCGGCCGGCGACAGCTTCCTGAAGCTCTTCGGGAAAAGGCTGACCGCGACGGCGCGCCGCGACGACATCACCGCGCGACTTGGCGGCGACGAGTTCGTCTTCGCGATCGAAGGGATTGGTCTGGATCGGGACCTCGCCGCGATGGAGGCGGAGAAGGTCGGTCGAAGGCTCCTGGCGCTGGTGCGCGAATGCGGCACGCAGTTCCACGGCATGGGCCAGATGCCAACGGCCAGCATCGGCATCTCGCTCTATGGCGGCTCGCGGAATCCGGATCGCGACGAGATCGTCAAACGCGCCGATTTCGCCAGGTCGGCGGCGAAGAAGCACGGCGGCGACACCGTGATGTTCTTCGATCGCGAGATGAGCGAGGCGGTGGCCGCCCGCGCGGCCCTCGAGCGCGACCTGCGGGCGGCGCTCGCCAACGACGAGCTGATCCTCCACTACCAGCGCCAGGTGGATTGCCGCGGCCAGATCGTCGGGGCGGAGGCGCTGGTTCGCTGGCAGCATCCGAGCCAGGGACTTCTGGCGCCGGACCGGTTCATCCCGGTTGCGGAACAGATCGGGGTGATCGTGCCGCTCGGCTCTTGGGCGCTCCAGTCCGCCTGCGCCCAGTTGATCGCCTGGCGCGCCGCGGCGGAGATGAAGGACATGACCATCGCCGTGAACGTGAGTCCGCGGCAGTTCTATCGCGACGACTTCGTTGCGGAGGTCGTCAGCGCGCTGGAACAGACAGCGGTCGATCCCCGGCTTCTCAAGCTGGAAATCACCGAGTCGCTGCTGCTTCACGACCTGGAGGATGCGCGCAACAAGGTCCAACTGCTGCGCGAGATCGGCGTGCGCACCTCCATCGACGATTTCGGCACCGGCTATTCCTCGCTGTCCTATCTGGCGCATCTCGACGTGGCCGAACTGAAGATCGACCGCACCTTCATTTGGGATCTGGGTTCGACCAGGAACGACAAGGCGCGCATGGTCGTCGATGCGATCGCCAATCTCGGCCTGCGGCTGGGGCTGACCGTCTGCGCCGAAGGGGTCGAAACGGAACAGCAGTTCGAGCTCCTGAAGGAGACCGGATGCCACAGCTTCCAGGGGTTCTTCTTCGGCCGCCCGGCGTCGGCGAGCGCGTTCAGGGAAGCTGCCTCCGCGTGACGGCGACCCGCCGGCGCGGCCCGGTCGGCTCGAGGCGATGCGCTGGCGCATCCGTGGTTCCGGTGTGGACAGCCGCCGGACGGCGCCCCATCTGTGGGGCCACCGACGGTGCGATCGCTGCGGCCGGTGTCGCGCCGCCCGTCCCCGTATCCGCCCAATGGAGGCAGGAATGACCAAGCAGACCTATCGCATCGTCGAACACGACGGCGGCTGGGCCTACCAGGCCGATGGCGTGTTCTCCGAGACCTTCGCAAGCCACGACCTGGCCTTCGCGGCGGCGTGCCGCGCCGCACGCGAGCAGCGCACGCCCGGCAACGGGGCGCAGATCACCTGGGAGGACGAGGGCGGCCGCTGGCATGCGGACATCAGCCGCGGCGACGATCGGCCGATCACCGAAGTCAAATCCTGAGCGGTCCGCCCGCCGGTTGACGCCTTCGGCGACAGAGGCCGCATCAGACAGCGTTCACACCGGCCGGACGTCGAACGCGAAGCTGATCCGCCTGCCGTCCGATGCGAACGGGATCGTGCGGTGGTAGGTGTGCGACGGCATCAGAAGCAGCATGCCTTCGCGCGGCGCAATGCGCAGCGTTTCCGGAAGCGCCGCGGCCAGGAATGGCGGCGCGCCGAACTCGATGCAGCCCGCGCCGTCACCGTCGGCGGTAAAGTCCTCGGGGATCGCGACATAGTAGACGCCGCTCAGCCACCCGGCGCGGTGGGCGTGCCAATCTTCGTAGCCGCCCGGTCCCTGGATGTTGGCCCACGCGTGAAGCCTGGCGCGGGCGGGCCGGCAGTCCTGCCAGGGATCGTCCGGCTGGCGGACCCGCTCCCTCACGTCCCGGGCGATGGCCGACTTGATGGCGGCGACAAGCGCCAGGATCAGCTCGGGGCGCGCGCCGTTCATCAGATGGTTGATGCGCGATGAGCCGCGGATCGCCTGCTCGTCGGCGGGCAGGTCGGTCAGTTGCTGGGGATTGTGGGCGAGCTCGTCGGCCACGGCCGAATTGAAGTCGGCGAGGGTCGCGAAGCCGTCCGGCACGTCGAGGGTCGCCTGCGTGACCTTCGAGGCGGTGAACAGCAGGCGCCGCGCTTCCTCGATGCGCCCGGCGTCGGCGAGCATCCGGCCCCAGTCGAGCAGCAGCTGCACGTGGCGGGCCCCCCGCGCCCAGAGCTCGGCGCGCAGACTTTCCAGGTGTTCGAGGCGGTCGGCGTCGCGGAGGATGCGGCCGAGTTCGAAACAGGCCTCGCGGTGATGGGCATCGCGATCGAGGGCCGCACGGAAATCGACCTCGGCCCGCTCGGCCTGATCCTGGCCGAGCGCCGCCTTGCCGCGCAGATAGAGGGCGTCCGCAGAGGCGTCGGCGCTGTCGTTCAGGAGCGCCAGCACATCCGCGTAGCGGCCCAGCCGGTTCCAGCAGCGGGCCAGCCGGAGCACGGCATCCTGTCGCGTGGGATCGATCCGAAGGGCGGCCTGGTACGCTTCCGCGGCCTCGGCGAACCGGAACTGCTCCAGAAGGATGCTGCCGAGATCGAACCGGATGGCGGCGTTTGCCGGGGCGAGGGCGGCCGCGCGGCGAAGCAGCGACGAGGCCGTATCCGGGTCCACGATCCGATTGGACCTGGCATCGTCCCATTCGATCGCGGTGTGGTTCACATCGCCCGCGGCGTGTCCCGCCCGCATCTCGCTCTCTCCGGCGACCGGCAAGGCCTATGAAGAGGTATCGGCATCCGGGCTGCCACTGAAGGCGCTCTGGGTCAGGCTGATGTCCATGCGGGTCAGCTTCGGCTGTTCCCAGGCGGCCTTCCCGCGGGCCGGGACCACCGCAGACGCATCGGATGCATCCTGCACCGGAACGGATGGATGCTGAACGTTGGCATTGGTCATCGAAACGCTTCCATTTCGTTGGACAGGGCACGGGCGACATCACGCCCGAATCGATGCAAAAGTATGACGCTTTCGGTAAAATGCGCGGTATCTCTAGCAGCGTCCAGTTGGAGCGACAATTGCCAAGGACGTCGCCCGGGACGACTTTGACAATTCCTGCCATGCGTCACCCGAGTCCGGCGGTGCTCCATCCTCAGGGAACTAAAAACTGGGACTCCCTGGCGCGATGACGGGCGACAACCAGCTGGTTGCATCATTTTCGTCCGGCGATGCGCGCCGGGTGCGTCTATTGCTTCAAGTCTCCCTTGCCGCGCGCAAGCTTCTGCTCGGTTCCTTGACCGTCCTCGATCGCACCGACCAGCGCATTCTCATATCTTGGAGCGGCGTGCGGGCGGAAAGCCAGGTTCCGATTTTTCCGTATCCCGCTCGCGGGCCGTGTCGACCGGGCGGCGGCGGCGCTATAGTGGTGGGCTGGTGGGCAAGGGGCTGGATGGACGTCCGAAGTGCGTGACCGGGCACGCTGGCGGTCCATACGCCCGAACAGCAGGGACATGACGTGAAGCTTTCGATGGACTCCGTCGTCGCCAGGCGGGACGGGACGCTGTTCGAGGAGGCCGGCGGCGAGCTGGTCGCGATCAATCTCGACAACGGCGCCTTCTACGGGATGAACGCCGTCGCCTGCAGCATCTTCAAGTTCATCGACGCGACGCGCCGCGTCGCCGAGATTCGGGATTTCCTGCTGGAAACCTATGAGGTGGATGCCGCCGTCTGCGAGCGCCAGATGCTCGCGGTGCTCGAAGAAATGCTGGCCGAACGGCTGATCGTCCGCGATGGCGGACCCGGGACAGCCGGCCCCGTCGCTCCGTGAGCGCGATCGCGGGCCTCTGGCAATTCGACGGGAAGCCCGGCGTCGGCGCCGAGTGCGAGCGCATGCTGTCGGCGCAGCGGATCTACGGACCGGATGACGGCCGCCAGTGGGCGGACGGGCCGATCGCCATGGGCCGGCGTTTGTACCGCACGCTGCCCGAGGACATCTCCGACCGCCAGCCGCTCACCGCGCGTGACGGCCGGCTCGTCCTCGTGGCCGACGTACGGCTCGACAACCGCGACGACCTGATCGCAGCGCTCGGCCTGCCGGCCGAGGTCCGGCGCGCCTGCGATGCGGAGATCCTGCTGGCCTGCCTGGATCGCTGGGAGGAGGCCGCCCTCGACCGGATGGTCGGGGACTTCGCCTTCGCACTCTGGGATGCGGATCGCCGCCGCCTGCTGCTCGCCCGCGATTTCCTCGGGCAGCGGCCGCTCCACTATCATTGCGGCAAGGACTTCTTCGCCTTCGCCTCCATGGCCAAGGGCCTCCATGCGCTCGCCGAGATCCCCTATGCCGCGGACGAGCAGACGGTCGCCGAACTGGTGACGCTGCTGCCCCAGTCGGGGCCGCGCAGCTTCTTCGCCCACGTCTGCCGGGTCGAGCCGGGTCACGTGGTGACGGTCACCCGCGAAGGCGCCGCCTCCCGATCCTACTGGCAACCGCGCCGTCCGGACCGCGGCGACCGCGGTCCCGCCGACTGGGTCGAGGGGGTGCGCCATCACCTCGACGAGGCCACCCGTTCGATGCTGCGGGGCGCCGATGGCGCGGTCGCCACCCATCTGAGCGGAGGGTTCGACAGCTCTGCCGTCACGGCGACGGCGGCGCGGCTGCTGGCGCCCGAAGGCGGCCGGGTCACGGCCTTCACCTCCGTGCCCTCGGAAGAAGCCGGCGCCGCGCCCGTGCCGAACCGGTTCGTCGACGAAGGCCCGCTGGCGGCCGCGACGGCGGCGCTCTATCCGAACGTCGACCACGTCCGGCTGCGCACCGGTCACACCTCGCCCTTCGACGGTCTCGACCAGGCGTTCTTCCTGTTCGAGCGGCCGAAGCTCAACCTCTGCAACTGGGTGTGGATGCGCGCGATCAACCAGGAGGCGCGGGACCGCAGGCTCAAGGTCCTCCTGCACGCCACCATGGGCAACATGACGTTCAGCTATTTCGGCTACGAGCTGATGCCGGAACTGCTGCGCAGCGGGCGATGGCTTCGGCTGATGCGCGAGTATCGCGGATTGATGCGGGAAGGCGGCATGAGCTGGCGCGGGCCGGCCGGCATCACCTTCGGACCCTATATGCCCGCCGGGCTCTGGAGCCGGCTGACGGCCGCACTCCAGGGCGTGCGCCACGACGTTCATGACTATACGGCCATCAACCCGGATCGCTTCAAGGCGATGGACCTGGATGGGATCGCGAAGGAGCGCAACCTCGACTTCAGCTATCGCCCACGCAAGGACGCGTTTGCCGACCGCGTCTGGGTGTTGCGGCGAACCGATCCCGGCAACGTCACCAAGGGAACGCTGGCCGGGTGGGGGCTCGACCAGCGGGATCCGACCGCCGACCGGCGCCTGGTGGAGTATTGCCTGAGCATCCCCACCGACCGCTATCTGGTCGATGGCGTGGCGCGCGCGGTGGCGCGGACGGCGCTCAGGGACCGGCTGCCGGCGGCGGTGCTGGATGAGCGCCGACGCGGCTACCAGGCGGCCGACTGGCACGTCGGCCTCGGCGCGGGCCGGGCGGCGGCCGCCGCCGAGCTCGACCAGCTCGCCGCCTGTGACGCCGCCGCCCGGACGCTGGACGTGCCGCGCATGAAACGGCTGCTGGACGAACTGCCGGCGTCCGGCTGGGACAGGCCCGGCCTGATGCAGGCCTACCGGCTGGCGCTGCTGCGCGGCATGGCCGCCGGCCACTTCCTGCGCAAGGCTTCCGGGTCGAACGGGTAGCGTTTCTCCCACCCTCCGAGCCGTCGTCCGGTTCGTCGATGCCGCCCCGCGGCGGCGGCGCCCGGCATTCCGGTGCGCGCCGTGCGCACCGGAATGCGCACCGTTTCGGGTGTCCGGAATGGCGGTTTGGTGGCCCCAATCTGCGCATTCGTGCGCTTTTTCGCGCGCTGCAGATGCGCATTTTGCTGCGCACCGTGCGCAGCCGGCGCGCGACCGGCCCTGCCGCGGCGCGGGGTCAGACGAAGGTCAGCAGACGCCTCGGCGTCTTCACCAGGATGGTGTCGATCTGGTCGTCGGTGAAACCGCGGCGGGCCATCAGCGGCACCACGTTGGCGAAGATGTGCTGGTAGCCGTGGCCGCCGAAGCGCTCGAGCCTTCCCTTGGTGCAGATGTCGTGGCTGATCAGGATCTGGTCGAGATGGCCGCGGTCGACCAGCAGCCGCAGCCACTTCAGGCGCATGCCGTCGTTGGGCATGTCGATGGCCGGGTTGGGGAAGTAGTTGGTCTCCTCCCAGCCGAACAGGTCGAACTCGACGATGCAGCCGGTGTCGGCGAGGCGCAGCAGCCGGTCGGCGTCGAAGATCGTGCGGTCGATGTGGCTGATGACGAGGCGCTCCATCGGGCCGCCGCGGGCCTTCACGAAGTCGGCGACCTCCTGGGGCTGGTCGGCGTGGCGGCCGGGATGCACGTTGAGGGCCGCACCCGTGCGCTTCTGCGCCTCGATGGCGCCTTCCATCACCCGCTTCTCCTGGTCGGTCCACGGCGACTGGCAGCCGATCTCGCCGATGATGCCGGCGCGCACGTCGGTGCCCCAGGCGCCGTCGAGGATCTGGCCGGTGATCTCGTCGGCGAAGGCGTCGACGCTCTTTTCCGCGTTTTCCGGCGCCTGGTAGTCGTCGACGTAGTGGCCGCAGCCCATGACGATCTGGACGCCGCTGGTCTGCGCCATCTCGCGCAGCATCGTCGGCTGCGGTTGCAGGCCGCCGACGGTCAGGTCGACGACGGTCCGGCCGCCGGCGCGGGCCATTTCCTGGAGCTCGGCGACCACCACGTCGGCGCAGTCGAGGCGGAAGTTGTCCCGGTAGTAGGCCTGGCCGTAGCGCGCCCGGAAGCAGTTGCAGAGATCGACCGGCTCGTCGTGGACGTGGGCGCCCGGCGCCTCGCCGCGCATGGCCGGCGGGTTGAGGTCGATCAGCAGGTGCTCGTGCATCAGCGTCGGCCCGAGGGTCGCGGGATCGACGAGGCCGGTGACGGTCTGGGCCTTGCCCTTCAGGTCGGACGGGGTCATCCCGACGCTCCCTTTCCTGCGGCGACTGAGGCGAGGGCGTCGCTGCGGCGGTCGAGGAAGGCTGCGACGGCGGCGAGGAAGCCCTCGGTTTCCGCCTCGCCGATCGGCAGCGACAGCGCGATCAGGCCGCGCGGCGCGATGTACCAGCCGGCCTCGGCCAGGTCGAACTGCAACAGCCGCCGGAGCGCCGCGTCGGTCGACGGCGCGCCGCGGCCGTGGACGTTCATGATCGAGCCCAGGCCGGTCACCGCATAGGGGGCGGATCGGGCGGCGAAGAGGGCGTTGAGGTCGGCGCGGAAGGCCTCGCCGCGGGCGAACAGCGCGTCGAGGTTCTCCGCCGTCAGGTAGGTCTCGATGGCGGCGATGCCGGCGGCCATCGTCAGGGTGTTGTTGTTGAAGGTGCCGGCGTGGCCGATGGCGTCGGGACGGCGCGGGTCGAGCCGCTCCATGATCTCGCGCCTGCCGCCGAAGCAGCCGAAGGCGAGGCCGCCGCCGAAAAACTTGCCGACGGTCGTCATGTCTGGGACGACGCCGTAGAGGCCCTGGCAGCCGCCCACCGACATGCGGGCGGTCTGGACCTCGTCGAAGATCAGCACCGCGCCGTGGCGCTCGGTGAGCGCGCGCAGGCGCTTCAGGAAGTCCACCGAGGCCGGACGGCAGCCGCCGGCGCCCAGCATCGGCTCGACCAGCACGGCCGCGACGTCGCTCCCCCGCGCGGCGAACGCCGCCTCGGCGGCGGCGATGTCGTCGTAGGGGAGCACGTCGAAGGTGTGCGGCACGTTCACCGCCGAACCGCCCGGCGGGAAGGTCAGCACCCCGCCGTGGTAGCCGCGCTCGAACACCACAATCCGGTCGCGGCCGGTGACGATCTTGGCGACGGCGACGGCCATCACGTTGGCCTCGGTGCCGGAGTTGGCAAGCCGCACCAGGTCCATGGACGGAAAGCGGGCGGTGATCAGCTCGGCGAGCCGGATCTCCAGCTCGTTGTGGGCGGACAGGTTGATGCCGGCGGCGTGGGCGCGCATCACCGCGTCGGCGAGGACCTTCGAGGAGTGGCCGAAGATGCCGGCGGTGAATTCCCCCAGGAAGTCGACATAGGTGTGCCCGTCGATGTCGGTGATCCGGCATCCCGCGCCGCCCGCCGCGCACAGCGGGAACGGGTCGCTCCACAGCGACGTGCGGGTGTTGCCGCCGGGCAGCACCCGGGTCGCCCGGGCGTGGGCCGCCGCGCCCTTCGGGTTGCGTCGGACATAGGCCGCCTCGGCCTCCGCCAGCGCCTCGCCGAGGGCCGGGGTCACAACCGCACTGTTCACAATTCGTACTCCTGGTTCATGTCCGGCGGCGCCCATGGGGCGGCCGCGTCCCGGCGGTCGGGCCGGGTTGTCAGGGGCAGGGGGTATGCCGCGCCCGAGCGTCGGACGCGGATCAACGCTTTGGATGATTCAGGCGGCAGGCGGCGCTCCGCCTGCCGCCGGCCGGACGGGTGCCGGGCCGACGGACCGCGCGGCGCGACCCGCCGCCCGCCGGTCGGTCCGGCGGGGACCCGCGGCTACTTCTTCGCGGCTTCGATCTCGGCCAGGTAGGCGTCCTTGTTCGGCACGTCGAGCGTGTCGCGCATCGACTGGGTGGCGGCGACGAACTCGGCGCGGGCGTCCGGAGACAGCTCGGTGATCTCGAAGCCGGCGTCCGTCAGCTTCTGCCCCTCCGCGGCCGCCGCGCTGGCTGCCCAGTCGAACAGATCCGCGTTGGCGGCATCGACCGCCGCCTGGACCTTTGCCTTCTCCGCGTCGGAGAGGTCGTCCCACCACTGCTCGGAGGCGAGCGCCAGGCGCGCGCCGACCATGATCTCGGCGTTGGTGTAGTATTTCAGCAGGTCGCCGTGGCCGAAGGTCAGCGGCACGTTCACCGGGTTGATGTAGCCGTCGGCGACGCCGGTCTGCAGGGCGGAGGGCACCTCGCTGAACGGGATCACCACGCCGTCGGCGCCCAGCGCCTTGATCAGGTTCATCTGCGAGGCGTCGAGGGCGCGCAGCCGGATGCCGCTGAGATCGGCCTTCGATGCGACCGGATGCTCGTCGTTGAAGATGCCCATGAAGCCGGCGAGCGGCACGATCGCCAGCACCCGCGCCCCGGACGGGGCCATCTTCTCGTTGACCTTTTCCAGGAAGTCGGAGTCGCTGATGAACCGGGCGAGATGGTCCATGTCGTCGAAGACATAGGGAAGCCGCACGACCTCCATCTCCGGCACCAGCTGCACGCCGAAGGCGTAGCCGGCCATGTCGACGTTCAGCAGGCCGGCGCGCAGCTGGTCGAAGCGCTCCGCCTCGCCGCCGATGGAGTTGTAGGCGAACAGCTCGGTCTTGAAGCCTTCCTCCGCCAGCTTGTCGGTGAAGTTCTTCGCCCAGCGATAGGTCGGCTGCACGTCGTAGGAGGGCGGTGAATCGAGCGCGAGATTGACCGACTGCGCCTGTGCCTGGCTCGCGCCGAGAAGCAGGAGCGCCGACAGGAGGCCGGCCGAAAACCTGGTCATGTGCATGGTTGAGTTCCCCTCAGTGAAGGTCCGATTGCGGATCGTGGACGGGTTCGGGTGGGAGAAAGGGCTGGGCGATCGCCAGAACCAGCGCGTGGAAGCAGACGAGGGTGGCGGCGACCGGGACCGCGAGCGACACCCACATCGGCGAGATGCCGAGGCCTTCCGACAGCTGCTGGGACTGGCGGTGGATGAAGGGGATGGAAAAGTAGAAGACGGTGCCCATGAACACCCAGGCGCCGACCAGCCGGGCGGCCCCCTGGATGGCGCGCACGGCCGAACGCGCCAGCGGCGGCTGGTAGAGCTTGGGGTCGGCGCTCTCGTGGAAGGCGACGGTGATGCCGAGCAGACCGCCCCAGACCATCGACCAGCGCGCCAGCTCCTCGGTCCAGAACGGCGGCGAGGCGAACAGGTAGCGGGCGACGACCTGCAGCGTCACGGTGGCGAGCATCACCACGAAGCAGCCGACGCAGGCGACGACCGCGCCACGATTGACGGCGTCGGACACGGCCTTCAGGCGGGCGGCAAGCGCGTGCATCAGCCGCCTCCCGCGAAGCCGACGAGGCGCGGCAGCGTCATCGTCAGCGCCGGCACGTAGGTGACGACGGCGAGGACGGCGATCTCCAGAAGCACGAACGGGATCACCGCCCGGCAGAGCTTCCAGTAGCCAACGCCGGTCACCGTGGAGACGATGATCAGGCACGATCCGAACGGCGGCGACGCCATGCCGATGGTCAGGTTGAGGCAGATGATGATGCCGAGATGGACCGGGTCGATGCCCATGGCGAGGGCGGTGGGGGCGAGCAGCGGCACCAGCAGCGCCAGCGCCACCGGCACTTCCAGGAACATGCCGGCGACCAGGAAGACGACGTTCAGGAGCAGCAGGTAGGTGAGCCCTTCGAACCCCCAGCCGATCAGCCAGGCCGCCAGCTTGGTGGGCATCTGCTGCAGCCCGGCGAGATAGCCGAAGGCGGCGACCGCGGACAGCAGCAGGAAGATCGACCCGGACAGCACCGCGGTGCGCTTGAACGCCTCGAACAGGTCGCCCGCCTCGATGCGCCCGTAGAGGCGGCCGACGCCGAGGGCGCAGAGGACGGCCAGCGCCGCGGCTTCCGTCGGCGTGACCACGCCGAAGACGATGCCGCCGATGATGATGACGGGGATCAGCAGGGCGGGCAGCGCCTCGAGGATCACCGCCCTGCGGTCGCCCGCCTCGACCGAGGAGCGCGGATGCCCCTGGGCGCGGGCGTAGAGCGCGTTGGCGGCCATCAGCACCAGCGCGATCAAGAGGCCCGGCACGATGCCGGCGACGAACAGCCCGGCGACCGACGTTCCCATCAGGGCGCCGTAGAAGATCATGATGATCGACGGCGGGATGATCGGGCCGATGATCGACGAGGCCGCGGTGATCGCCGCCGCATAGGTGGCCGGATAGCCCTCCTTGCGCATCTGCGGCACCAGCATGTTCGACAGCGAGGCCGCGTCGGCCACGGCCGAGCCGGAGATGCCGGCGAAGAACACGCTGGTCGCCACGTTCACGTGGCCGAGACCGCCGCGCAGCCCGCCGAACATCAGCATGGCGCAGCGGAGCAGCGCCCGCGTCACCCCGGTCCGGTTCATGATCTCGCCGGCCAGGATGAACAGCGGCATGCTCATCAGGGTGAAGTTGTCGACCTGCGCGACGATCCGCTGGGGCAGCGCGGCCAGGAACATCGTCCGGTCGGCCGCCACGAAGGACAGGATCGCCGTCGCGCCGATGACGTAGGCGAGCGCCGCGCCACCGGCGAGGAGCACGGCCGCGAGGATCAGGGCCGGCGCCATCTAGTGGATTGATTCCAACGTTTGGAACCCTCGGTTTCGAGCGGCGATGATGTCGTCGGGGTTGGCGCTCCAGACGAACGGCCGAGGGTGCCGG
>NZ_JBRJGW010000005.1:0-335561 GCF_053628695.1 Amorphus sp. MBR-141 | reverse complement strand
TCGCGTCTCCGCCGCTTGCTCAACCCGCGCCCTATGGCGTAGCAGAAACGACCGAGGCTCTAATCGCAGCTGGATGACAGTTCAGTGGCAGGTCAGCGGCGTGTTCGACTTCAACGCCGCGTTTTGGGCTGAGATCTTTGGCATCCCGGCGCCGAACTTCGATGCGGTGATCGCGGGGTTCAACGATTTACTCGATTTCATCGAGGGGATCGCCAAGAAGATCAAGACGGCGCTGGATGACGTTGGCGCGGCTATCCGGTCTGCGGTTGGTCTGAGTGACGGCAAAGGAGCCGCCGCGGCCGGAGCCGCGATTGGTGCTTCCATTGCTGGGCAGCGCGCCATGGGAGGCCCGGTTGCCGCGGCGAAGACCTATTTGGTCGGCGAGCGTGGTCCCGAGCTTTTCACGCCGAATGTGCCGGGCCACATCAGCACGGCGCGTGAAACCGCATCGATGATGGCGGGGATGGGCCGGGGCGTTGAGTTGCCGGCGGCACGCGGCGCGCCTGCCATGGCAATGGCGGCGAATAACAACCGTCAATCGGCCAACGACAACCGACCGGCGCCGGTCATCAATTTCCATGGCGGAATCAATATCCAGGGCGGCACCAACGCCAGCGTTGATCATCTGCGTCGTGAGTTTGAGCGCGGTGCGGGCGACCTAATCCGCGCTCATTATTCTGACGGAGGCATGTAAGCCATGTACCCCACCTGCAGGATTACCGTCGACGGGGCTCTCGTCTCTGGCGTGTTCTCGTCGCGCATCATTTCGTGTGAGGTGACGGACAAGGAGGGCGTCGCGGCCGACACCGTCCGCATCGACCTGAACGACTTTCCCATTGCCGCCATCCCCCGCAAGGGCGCCATCATCCGGGTTTGGCTCGGCTATGGCGTGGCTGGCATGGCCTACATGGGGTCGTTCACCGCGGACGAAATCGAAGTCCAGATCCTCCCGTACAAGATGAGCATCGCGGGTAAGTCAGCCGACCTTCGCAAATCAGCGAAGCAAAACCGGGAGCGCCATTGGGACAACAAGTCAATCAACGAAATCGTCACGCAGGTTGCGAACGATAATGGCTTGACTGCCAAGGTTGACCCGACGATTGGTGCGCACGTCTACGAGTGGATGGGGCAGCAGAACGAAAGCGACATTCACTTTCTGGAGCGACTAGCCGATCGGCACGGCGCTATATTCTCGGTGAAGGACGGAAACCTTGTCTTTGCCGAGCGTGGTGCGGGCAAGTCCACAAGCGGCGCCGACCTTACGCCCGTCGTGGTGACGCCTTCCATCCTTCAGCCGGACTCGTGCCGCGTGCGGTTTTCCGACCGCACGCAATACAAGGCGGTGAAGGCCAGCTATCCCGACCGCGCCAAGGCCGAAAAGGTCGACGTGGAGGCGGGCAGCGACCCGGATGGCGAGGCGACCTATCGCATCGGCGAACAGTTCGCGGATGAGGCCGAAGCGACCGCGGCGGCCAAGGCCAAGGCCGGCGAGCTTAAGCGCCGCCAGGTCTCGTTCAGTTGTTCGATTGTCGGCGACCCGGCCGCCCGCGGTGGCGCGCCACTGACGTTCGCGGGGTGTCGCCCCGGCATCGACGGCCTGCCTTTCATCATCGAGACGGCGACGCACCGCTATTCCAAGGCCGGCTACACCACGTCGCTCGATGGCCAGTCCAAGGACGGGCAGCGGGCCAATGGATAAGCTGACCGACGACGACCTTCGCAGCGAGTTCGCCGCCGTCGACGCGAACATCGCGCAACTCCGCGGAGAGGTCGCGACGCTCCGGCTTGCCATGGAAAACTGGCTTGCGGGTTCGCTGATCGACACCGCAGACGACCCTCTCGCGGACGCGGATGAGCACTTCGCCGGCCTCGCCCGGCAGGCCGCGCGACGACGTGAGCCGGATGCCACGCCACATGTGGAGGCCGCTGTTTATGCGGCCTCGGACGCGCTCGAACGACTTCACGGTGCCGTTGTGGCACGCATCAGGGAGTATCTGAAATGAACGACGAAGCGGCGAATCTTTGCGACTTGGGGGGCGCGTGGGCGACCCTTCGGCACCTACTGGCGCATCAAATGGCGGAGGGGTTTATGAAGAAACCCAAGCGGGCGCTTGCGGATTGCGACAGGTACTTCATGTCGCCGGACTCGGTGCCGTGCCTTGTCCCGGAGGGCGGGGGGACGGCTGAGGAGGTGGCTGCGATCGCCGCCGGGTTGGAGACGGAACGCCAACGGATGCATGTGTCGGTCAGGGCGCGGTTGGAGCAGCGGCTAAAGAGGTAGGGAGGCGGACCGTCGCGCTGGTAGCGGCGGTCCTGATGGCCGCTACAATGGGACCTTGCGCGCTCCAACACACTCGAACATGCCCGAGCTTGCCTTGCGGGCTCGTACCTCAGCAGCGCCGATGTCGATCTTTGCGCTGCCGGCATTGTCTGCCTCGGCGGCAAGGCGTCCTGCCATCATCGCACTTCCGTCTGGACCGAGCCCGGCCACATACTCGATGACGCTGGCGCAGAGCAGCATGTTGTGGTCCATGCGCCCTCGATCCGGAAGGATGCCCGCCTTCACCCACCCATTTGGGGGCCACATCAGGTCAACAACATTATCTCCGATTGCTCCACTGCAAATCGAAGCGTTGCAGAATGGGTCCTCTACCTGAGATCCGGTGTAAGCTTCAACGATATTAGAGAATTTCTTGAATTCGCCTTCGACGTCATTTCCGGCATACGCAGGCGCCGCCAAGAGGGCGCATGCCAGACTTCCAACGATCAGATGCTTCATCATCGCCCCCACCTTGAGAATCTTCACAGTTGCACGCTCACGTTGCGACGGCAACGACCTTGGTGGCGAGCATGAGGTCGAATGGATGAAGTGGGCTGAGGATGATGAGGGAGATAAACATGGACATGGTGTCCATGTTTCCGCGCAAGGCGGGCACGGTATTGAAGGCGGCATTTCCCTCGCATCGCGCACATTGCCTATTCCGATTTTCAGTATCCTCTAAGTATCCACCCTCCATTTCACCAAATACCATTTCACCATTACCAATTACCATTTTACCATTTTCTTGAAAAATGCGTCTTCTCGTAATTTTCCACTTGCCATGATCGCGCGACTCGTGCGTCATTGCTTCACCCGAGCCAGTGGTGGCCGGTGGTTGTATCAAGCGAGGCAATGAAATGAAGAATGCAATCACGACAGATGCCGGAGCGGCTGCGGCCCTTCGGCTGCTGCCGATCGACGACGACGAGTTCGCAGCCGCCCTCGTGGCGGAGGTGGTCGCCTACCTCGAACGGAAGGGCCGCCCGACTAGCCATGTCGTGCCGCAACTCGCCCGGCAGGCGACTCGGGCTTACCGGGCTTGGCTGGCAGCGGATGCGGAACTCGACTTCGAGGGCTGCGCCTTCGCCCGCGACCGGCTGGACGCTCTAGCTGCCGAGGCGGCGTTTCACCCGTCAGGAAATGCGATCGGGGCGCTGTTCCAGTTGGCGATTTTGACGGGGATGCGGGATGCGGAACCGGCCGATGAGGATGCGGCGGAAGCTCTCTATCGGCGGCATACGCGATTGGTCGAACAGGTCGCCCGCTATCTGGAACGATCGGGCGGCATTAGCCGGGGCGATCTAGGATGGCCGGCCTTCTATCTGGACCCCGTCGCGGCCAACGACGACTAGAATCGCCTGACACCACCACCACGCCACCACACCACGGCGCCCTGTCGATCCTCGGATCGGCGGGGCGTTTCTATTGACGACGATGCCACGAAGGCCCGTATGGCAGTTAGGGAAAACGGTATAGTCCTCGCCCTATTTTGCCACTAAGCTATTGATTTTATTGAGGGGGTGGCGGAGGAGGTGGGATTCGAACCCACGAGACGGTTACCCGCCTGCCGGTTTTCAAGACCGGTGCCTTCAACCACTCGGCCACTCCTCCAGAGCACGCTTGTTAGCTGCCCGGGGCCGGGTTGAGCAAGACGCCAAATGGCCCTCCGGCTGCGGAGCCGCGGTCGCAACGGGGCGAAGGACAACGGTCGGCGCCCGTCCGGCCGCGATCCGGGACGGCGCTCGAGACGCCGCCGACCGGCCGGGCCCGTGCCGCCCGGTCCACGCGCAGCGATCCGAAGCCGGGCCCGCCGCGTACCTCCCCGAGACCATCGAGGAGGGAGATCCGCCATGACCATCGTGCGCATCCTGCTTGCCGCTGCCGCGCTGCTCGCGCCGGCCGTCGCCATGGGGCAGGGGAGCGGCCTCACCGGCCAGGAGATCCGCAGCCTGATCGCCGGCAAGCGCATCTATCTCGCAACCCCGTTCGGCGGCGAGTTCCCATTGCTCTACAGGGCGGACGGCAGCGTCGACGGCTCCGGCGAAGCGATCGGCCTCGGCCGTTACATGCGTCCGACCGACAGCGGGCGCTGGTGGATCGCCGGCGACCGGCTCTGCCAGCAATGGACCAGCTGGTATGACGGACGGCAGTTCTGCTTCACCCTGCGGGAGGGCAAGGGCAGCCGGCTGCTGTGGACGCGCGACGATGGATTGTCGGGCCGGGCGCGGGTCGGCGACTGACGCTCCGGGCCCCGGCCCGACCCCGATTTTGGGCGCGATCCGACCGGCGCTGTTAGGATCTTCTTATCTCTAGCTGCGCCGCACCTTGGCATATGTCACAATGCCGCCCTATTCTCCCTAGAACGGATGAACTGGAATTAACGTTCGACGGGCCTTCCGGTTTCGTATCAGACGAATCCAGACGGCCCTTCCTGTCGGGGTTGGGGCAAACGGCATGGTGGCAACGGATCCGTTCGGACACTCTGCCGACCGTGGTGCCGCCCCTCTCAAATCGCGGAAGGTTCCGTTGGGCTCAAGTCTTCTTCTCAAGGTTGGCGTCATTGCCACCGGCTGCATCATGCTGGCGGCCTGCAACACCACCGACAAAGCGTCGATCGACCCGAAATACGGCGTCCCGGCAAGCCCGCGTCTGATCGGCTCGGGGCAGGCGGTGCCGAAGGGCGGCGGCCGCGCCATCGTCGGCAAGCCCTACAAGGTCGCCGGCAAATGGTACACGCCGAAGGAGGACCCGGACTACGAGGCGGTCGGCAAGGCCTCCTGGTATGGCTCGGCCTTCCATGGCCGGCAGACGGCCAACGGCGAGATCTTCGATTCCCGCAGCATCACGGCGGCGCACACCACCATGCCGCTGCCGTCCTATGCCCGGGTCACCAACGTCAAGAATGGCAAGTCGATCGTCGTTCGCGTCAACGACCGCGGGCCGTTCCATGGCAGCCGCGTCATCGACGTGTCCCAGCGCACCGCTGAAATCCTCGGCTTCCGCCAGGATGGCATCGGCCAGGTGAAGGTGGCCTATGTCGGGCCGGCCCGCCTCGACGGCCACGACGAGGACTTCCTGCTGGCGAGCTACCAGGGACCGGGCGAGCCGGGCACCACCCCGCGCAAGGAGGCTCCGGAGCGCAGCATCCAGCTGGCATCCAAGGACGCCCGCCAGTCGAAGGACCGGGCGACCCGCGTGGCGCCGCGCCGCGAGGTGCTGCCGCCGCAATCGGCGACCGGCGCGCTGCTCGCCTACAACGACTCCAAGCCGCGGAAGGCGAAGGCCGTGCCGATCCACGCCGGGCCGCCGCCGATCGAATCGACCCGGCGCGGCACGGTGCCCGCCGCCCGCGCTCCGCAGGCCCCGGACGCCTTGCCGGGCGTCGCCGCTTCCGCTCCCGAGCCGGTGCAGACGGCCGCGCCGGCCCCGAGTGCCGCACCCGTGGCCACGACGCCCGCCGCGGCCGCGCCCGAGCCGGCCCCGAAGCGGGATCCGATGGCCGAACTGCTGGAGCTCGCCGCCGACGAGAGCACCAATGCGCCGGCCGACGTGGCCGCCGCGCAGTCCTATTCCCAGCCGATGGTCATGGCCTCCGTCGCCCAGCCGAGCGATCCGGATCCGATCGGCTCGCGCATCACCGCGGCCTACGCCATGATGCAGACCCCGGCCGGCCTCGATGCGAACGCCATCGCATCCGCCGCGGCCAAGGGCACCGCCGTCGCGAAGGTGGAATGACCGGAGCGCCGGCCGCCGACACGGCGACACCGGCGGCGTCCGCCGCCGGCACGTCCGCCGGCGCCGATGCCTCCCACAAGCTTCGACCTGAGCGACCGGCCGGCACCTCGCGCGGCCGGTTCATCACGTTCGAGGGCGGGGAGGGCACCGGCAAGACCACCCAGATCCGCTCCCTCGTTCACCGTCTTCTCGAGATCGGCCTGCCGGTGCTGCGGACCCGCGAGCCCGGTGGCACCAGCGGCGCGGAGATGATCCGGCAGATCCTCCTGTCGGGCGCCGCCAAGACCCTTGGTCCCGACACCGAGGCCGTGCTGTTCTCCGCCGCGCGCATCGACCATGTCGACCGGACGATCCGGCCGGCCCTGGCGCGGCGAACCTGGGTGGTCAGCGACCGCTTCGCCGATTCCACCCGGGTCTATCAGGGCCTCGCAGGCGTCGAGATGCCGCTGCTGTCGGCAATGGAGCGCATTTCCCTCGACGGCCTCACGCCGGATCTCACCATCGTCCTCGATCTCGATCCCGAAGTCGCGCGGGCACGCGCCGCCGCGCGGCGCGGGTCTGCCGCCGCCGATCGATTCGAGGAGGAGGACCTGGAGACCGACCGGGCGCGCCAGCGGGCGTTCCGGGCGCTCGCCAGGTCTCATCCGCAGCGCTGTGCGGTGATCGATGCGAGTGCGCCGTCTTCGGAGATCGCGGAGACAGTCTGGCGGACGGTCGTCGGTCGCCTCTGCCCCTACAGGGGGCTTTGACGCAGCGATGGCACGTGCCGCCGCGGTCATCGAAGTCCCGCCGGATCCCGATCAGATCGGCGACTGGCCGCCGCCGCGGCTGCAGTCCGTCCTGTTCGGCCATGCGCAGGCCGAGCTGGAGTTGCTGGACGCCTACCGCTCCGGCCGCCTCCACCATGCGATCCTGCTGACCGGACCCGCGGGGGTCGGCAAGGCGACGCTCGCCTTCCGGTTCGCCCGCTTCGTCCTCGCCCATCCGGATCCGACAGCGCCGAAGGTGCTGGCGGCCACCGATCTGTCCGTCGCCGCAGACGATCCTGTCGCCCGCCAGGTCGCGATCGGCGCCCATCCGGGGCTGCTGCATCTGCGCCGGCCCTACGACGAGAAGGCCAAGCGGTTCCGCACCGAGATCACCGTCGACGAAGTCCGCCGGCTGGTGCCCTATTTCGGGTCGACCTCGGCTCACGGCGGCTACCGCACGGTCATCGTCGATTCGGCCGACGACCTGAACATCAACGCCGCCAATGCGCTGCTGAAGGCGTTGGAGGAGCCGCCCCGGCAGGCGCTGTTCCTGGTGGTCTGCCATGTGCCCGGCCGGCTCCTGCCGACGATCCGCTCACGCTGCCGCCGCCTCGACGTGCGGCCGCTGGCTGCCGTCGAGGTCGTCGATGCGCTGGCGGCGTTCGGGGCGGCCGGCGAACACGGCGACGAGGCGGTCGCCACCGCCGCCGACCTGTCCCACGGCAGCCTGCGGCGGGCCCTGTCGATGCTGGAGGCCGGCGGGGTCGGCCTGCACAAGTCGGTGGCCGACATCCTCGGTGCGCTGCCCGCCCTCGACATCGCCGCGGTCCATCGGCTCGCCGACCGGGTCAGCGGCCCCGGCACCGACGAGGCGTTCTCCCTCCTCAGCGACCTGGTGTTCGACTGGCTGTCGCAACGGGTGAGGGCGGAGGCGGCCGCCGAGGTCCCCGCCGCGGCGCTTGCCGGGTGGGCCGAGGTATGGGAAAAGACCGGCCAGGCGATCGGCTCGGCCGAGGCGCTCAATCTCGACCGCAAGCAGGTTGTGCTCAACCTCTTTCAAGATATCGCGGAGGTCGACCGGACGGCACGGGCGCGCGCGTCCTGATCGGCTGGGCCGATCCCGCTTTTTGCCGGATGCCATGACCGAAGCCCCCGCGTACTACATCACCACGGCGATCTCCTATCCGAACGGCGCGCCGCACATCGGCCACGCCTACGAGCTGATCGCGACCGATGCGCTTGCCCGCTTCCGGCGGCTCGACGGCTACGACGTCTTCTTCCTGACCGGCACCGACGAGCACGGCCAGAAGATGCAGCAGACGGCGGCGCGCGAGGGGCTGACTCCGGCCGAGTTCGCCGACCGCCAGGCGCCGCGCTTCGCCGCCATGGCGGCCGCGCTCAACTGCTCCAACGACGATTTCATCCGCACGACCGAGGCGCGTCACACCGCCGCCAGCCGCGACATCTGGGAGCGGATGGCCAAGGCCGGCGACATCTACAAGGACAGCTATTCCGGCTGGTACTCGGTCCGCGACGAGGCCTACTACCAGGAGGCCGAGACGGTCGTCGGCGACGACGGCGTGCGCCGCGGGCCCCAGAACACGCCCGTCGAATGGGTCGAGGAGGAGAGCTACTTCTTCCGCCTGTCGGCCTACCAGGACAAGCTGCTGGCGCTCTATCGCGACACGCCCGACTTCATCGGGCCGGACGAGCGCCGCAACGAGGTCGTCCGCTTCGTCGAAGGTGGCCTGCGCGACCTGTCGATCTCCCGCACGACGTTCGACTGGGGCATTCCGGTGCCCGGCGACGACCGGCACGTCATGTACGTGTGGGTCGATGCGCTCACCAACTATCTGACCGGGATCGGTTACCCGGACGTCGAGTCGGACAGCTACAAGCGCTTCTGGCCGGCGGACCTGCACGTCATCGGCAAGGACATCGTCCGTTTCCACGCGGTCTACTGGCCGGCCTTCCTGATGTCGGCGGGACTGCCGCTGCCGGGCCGGGTGTTCGCCCACGGCTTCCTGTTCAACCGCGGGGAGAAGATGTCCAAGTCGGTGGGCAACGTGATCGATCCGTTCGCGCTCGCCGAGACCTACGGCGTCGACCAGCTGCGCTACTTCTTCCTGCGCGAGGTGCCGTTCGGCCAGGATGGCAACTACTCCCACGACGCCATCGTCAACCGCATCAATGCCGATCTCGCCAACGATCTCGGCAACCTCGCCCAGCGCTCGCTGTCGATGATCGCCAAGCACTGCGAGGGCAGGGTGCCGACGCCGGCGGCCTTCACGGAGGCCGACCAGGCGATCCTCGGTGCCGCCGATGCGCTGCTGGAGCAGTGCCGCACCGCGCTGACGACCCAGTCGCTGCACGTGGCACTCGGCGCGATCTTCCAGGTGGTCGCCGATGCCAACCGCTATTTCGCGGCAAGCGAGCCGTGGGCCCTGCGCAAGACGGACCTTGAACGGATGCAGACCGTTCTCTACGTGACCGCCGAAGTCCTGCGCGAGGTCGGCATCCTCATGCAGCCGGTGACCCCGGCCGCGGCGGACCGGCTGCTGGCGATCCTCGGCGTCGCCGACGACGAGCGGGGGTTTGAGCGGCTCGGGGGAGCCGGCCGGCTGGTGCCGGACACGGCGCTTCCGGCGCCGGCGCCGGTGTTTCCGCGGTTCGTCGAGCCGGAAGCGACCGTGGACTAGCTGGACCGCGTATCAGGACCCGTTTGCCGACCATGCTCATCGACAGCCATTGCCACCTCGACTTTCCCGACTTCGCGGACGAGCGGGACGCGGTCATCGCGCGGGCCCGCGACGCCGGCGTCCGGCTGATGGTGACGATCTGCACCCGGGTCGCGATGTTCGACCAGGTGCGGGCCGTCGCCGAAGCCTCCCCGGACGTCTACTGTTCCGTCGGCACCCATCCGCACAACGCCGGCGAAGAGGCCGAGGCCGCCGTGACGACCGACATGCTGGTCGATCTCGCCCGCCATCCGAAGGTGGTGGCGATCGGCGAGGCGGGGCTCGACTATCACTACGACCACGCGCCACGCGACGCCCAGGCCGAGGGCTTTCGCCGCCACATCCGCGCCGCCCGCCGGACCGGCCTGCCGCTGGTCATCCACGCCCGCAGCGCCGACGACGACGTGGCCGCAATCCTGGCGACAGCCCATGCGGAGGAGGGGCCGTTTCCGGCCATCCTGCACTGCTTTTCCTCCGGCCGGGCGCTGGCGATGAAGGGCCTTGAACTGGGCCTCTACGTGTCGTTCTCCGGCATCCTCACCTTCAAGACGGCGGAGGAGATCCGCGCCGTCGCGCGCGACGTGCCGGCCGACCGCCTGCTGGTCGAGACCGACGCGCCCTATCTCGCCCCGGTGCCGCACCGCGGCCGGCGCAACGAGCCGTCGTACGTCGTGGAGACGGCCAGGGTCCTCGCCGAAGCGCGGGGCGTGTCCGCCGACGAGATCGCCCGGCAGACGAGTGACAACTTCTTCAGGCTGTTCTCGAAGATCGAGCGTCCGGCGGACGCATGAGCATGCTCGCCTTCACCATCCTCGGCTGCGGCTCGTCCGGCGGCGTGCCGCGCATCGGCGGCGACTGGGGGGCCTGCGACCCCGACAACCCGAAGAACCGCCGCCGGCGCTGTGCGCTGCTGGTCGAGCGCCGCTCGGAGGCCGGGATCACCCGGGTCGTCGTCGACACCGGGCCGGATCTGCGCGAACAGCTCAACGACGCCCGGGTGCCCACCGTCGACGCGGTGTTCTACACCCACGCCCATGCCGACCACATTCACGGCATCGACGACCTGCGCGGCCTGGCCATCAAGGAGCGCAAGCGCATCGACGTCTACCTCGATCAGGCGACGTCGGCGCGCGCCCACAAGGCGTTCGACTACTGCTTCGTGACGCCGCCCGGGTCCGGCTATCCGCCGATTCTCACCGAGCATCGGCTGCATCCGGGCGTGCCGGTCACCATCACCGGGGCAGGCGGGCCGATCCGCTTCATGCCGTTCCTGCAGCATCATGGCGACATCGACTCGCTCGGCTACCGGATCGGCTCCGTCGCATATTCCAGCGACGTCAGCGATCTTCCGGCCGCCAGCCTCGACCATCTGAACGATCTCGACGTCTGGATCGTCGACGCGCTGCGCTACAGCGCGCACCCGAGCCATTTCTCGGTGGCCGATGCCCTGGAGTGGATCGAGCGGATGCGGCCGCGGCACGCGATCCTGACCAATCTCCATCTCGACCTCGACTTCGCGACGCTCGCCGCCGCGCTGCCGGACGGCGTCGAGCCGGCCTTCGACATGATGCGCTTCGAGGTGCCGGACGGCGGGTGAGGGGCGTCCTGCTGGGCTCCGCTCCAGCCTTCTGGATGCACAGCCACGTTCGACCATGAGGCGAACGGACCTTATACAATCCAATGGCTTAGCGGGATTCAGGGTAAGCGACCTCTCTGTCGGAGCGGGTCGGATCCTTGAAGACGCCTTTACATGCAGGCAAATACCTGCATAATCTCATGACAGATGCGAGAGAGGCGATGCACGCTGACCTGGTTTTCAAGGCGCTGGGTGATCCGACCCGCAGAAGGTTGCTCGACCTGCTGTGCGAGAAGAACGGCCAGACGCTGGGCGAGCTTTGCGGGAACCTCGACATGGCCCGGCAATCCGTCACCCAGCATCTCGGGATCCTGGAGGCGGCCAATCTGGTCAGCACGGTCCGGCGTGGCCGGGAGAAACTTCATTTCATCAACCCGGTGCCGCTGCACGAGGTCTACGAGCGCTGGGTGCGCAAGTTCGAAGTCCAGCGGCTCAGCCTGCTGCACGATCTGAAGAATGAGCTCGAAGGAGAGTGACGATGACCAGAGAGACCACCAGCTTCGTCTACGTGACCTACATCCTGTCGACCCCGGAAAAGGTGTTCGAAGCGATCACCCGGCCCGACCTCGCACGGCGCTACTGGGGGCACGAGAACGTTTCCGACTGGAAGCCGGGATCGCCGTGGGAGCACGTCCGGGCCAACGACGACCGGACCGTCGAGCTCGTCGGCAAGGTCGTCGAGATCTCGCCGCCGAGCCGTCTGGTCATCACCTGGGCGGCGGCGTCCCAGGCCGCCGACCCGGACAGCTACAGCCGGGTGACGTTCGAGATCGTCGAATACGATGACATGGTCCGCCTGACCGTCAGCCATGACGATCTCGAGGCCGGCAGCGGCATGGCGAATGGCATCAGCAAGGGGTGGCCGGCGGTGCTTTCCAGCCTGAAATCCTTCCTGGAGACCGGCCACGGGCTCGACGTCTTCGCCAAGCCCAAGGCGGCGTGACGGGGACCGGTTCACCAAGCGACGCGGCGGTCAGAGGGAGAATGGCGATGACCGGTTCCTATACCGGCGGGTGCGCATGCGGCGCCATCCGCTATGAAATGAGCAGCGAGCCCATCTTCGAGAACCACTGCCAGTGCATCGACTGTCAGAAGCGAAGCGGTACCGGGCACGGTTCCTATCTGACGTTTGCCGAGCGGGCCGAAACGACCGTCACCGGGGAAGCGAAGATCTGGCGGATGCAGACCGACAAGGGCACGGAGAAGCTCCATGCCTTTTGCCCGACGTGCGGGACGCCGGTGTATCTGGCGTTCGTCGCGATGCCGGACCTCACCGCCGTCCATGCGGCCAGCCTCGACGACCCGCGTCGCTTCAATCCGCAGGCGATCACCTACGCCGTCCGCGGACACGCATGGGACAAGATGGATCCGACCTTGCAGACGTTCGAGCGCTCGTCCGCCCCGTAAGTTCGGCCAGAACGAAGCGGGACGATCGGCGGAGGGGGAGGGCCTTCCTGCACGCAGGATCCCCACCGATCCGCTCAACCGCTTGCCCCCTCGTTGGCATCCTGTCGCTGGGATGACGTAACCCGGGCGACAGGATCGGGCTGAGAAAAGTCACTGTCGGGCGTCGGACCGCCCGGCCTGTCCCGTTCAGAGCATATCCGTTCACCGAATTGGGGGGTGACACTCGATATGCTCAAAGGCGCCGGCACGCTGTTGCTCATGGCCTTGCTGACCGCGTTCCAGGCAACCGCCGGCGAGCGCGACACGGCTGCTGACCTTCCGCTGGGCGACCGTCATGTCAGTCCTGAGCCCAGACCGGGGCATGTCTTCGCATGTCGCCACACGTTCAACTCCGGGGCGGACATCATCGGCGGCTGGTTGCACGGCGACACGTGGACGCCCGACGGCAAACCCACCGTCAGCGGCCAGCTGATGTGGCCGTTTGCGCTCTTTCATCTGGAGTTCGACCGGGATGCCATGATCGTCACGAGCAACGGCTTGCCGATCGACGTACCGACGGGTTCGTTCCCGATGGCGTCGGATGATCCCGCGCGGTTCTTCGACCTGGAGCCGTACGCGATCCAAGCCCGGCGGCTCCGCTTCGCCATTCCGCGCGCGCCGTTTCCGGCCGAGGCGCCCAACTGCCTTCCAGGCGGCATGATCGGCTTCACCGTCACCGGCGTCGCATTCTACGGCGCGCTCGACGAAGGCGGTCGAGACGCGCAGGCTCACCACGTCTTGGACGGTTGCGGTGGGCGGCCCCAGCGTGAAGGCCACTATCACTACTACGGGGCTTCACCGTGCCTGCCGGGATCGGACGGGAATGTCCTCGTTGGATGGGCGCTCGACGGATTTCCCATTCTCGGCATGCGGGATGCCACCGGACGGGTGCTGACCAACGCCGATCTGGATGCATGCCACGGCCGCCGTGAATATGTGCAGATCGGCGCCATGATCTACGGCTACGCCTATCGACTGACGCGCGAATTCCCATACACGCTTGGATGCTTCACCGGCGACGTTTCCGGCGCGACGCTGCACGCCATACGGCTGGGTATCGGTGGCTCGCCGCAGCCGGTTCAGCAGTCTGGCGTCGTGGCGACCGGAGCAGCGACGTCGACGGCCGCGGCAACTGGCCATACATACCCTCAGCAACCCTTCAATTATGTTCCATAATGCATCTTATGCGACTTACGGATCATGCCGGGGATGGACCGTGACCCTCGCGTTCAGGCGTCTGCAACGACTGCCCTCGTCTGGCAAATGACCACTCCGGTTGGATCGTCGTGATGCCGGTCCGGCCGCGTGGCGCCGCACCGGGCAAGCTCGCGACATGGTCCTGACGTGCGCCGTCCGCCTTCGTCCACCAACCGACTGCGCAGTGCCACGATCGTCGATCGGTGCCGCTCACGCCACGAGACCGCGCGTCGCGCCAGCGCATCGATCGCCGCAGGCCTTCGGTGTCGATCGGTTCGCTTCGATCTGAACGCGAAATGCGCTAAGTCGAGGCCTCGACATCGTCGGCTTGTCGCTCCGGGCATCCGCGCCTGCGATCGGACGCGACGCGCTCACCCGGGAGCCCGCCATGCGCACGGTCCGCGATCGGCTGCGCCACGTCATCAGTTTCGAGATCATCGGACTGGCACTCTCGACGCCGCTTGCCGCCTGGGTGTTCGGCGTTGCGCCGCTGACCATGGGCGCGCTGACCGTCGCGTGTTCGCTGATCGCGATTTCCTGGAACTACGTCTACAATCTCGGCTTCGACCTGGCGATGCTGCGGGTGCGCGGCAGCACCAGGAAGACGCTGCCGATCCGCTTTCTCCACACCGGCCTGTTTCAGGCGGTGCTTGTGGTCATTCTCGTTTTGTTCATTGCCTGGTTCCTGGGCATGAGCCTCTGGAACGCGGTGGTCATGCAGGCTGGATTCCTGATCTTCTACGGGGTCTATGCGTTCGTCTTCAATCTCGGTTACGACTGGCTGTTCCCGATCGAGGACGAGCGCCCGGCCGGGTCTCGCTGAGGCCGGGCTCCTCTTGCCACATCCTTGCCTGCGGAGGCGTCGAGCCCCATGACCGACAAGCCACACGTCACCATCACGTACTGCCGCCAGTGCAACTGGATGCTGCGATCCGCCTGGATGGCCCAGGAGCTGCTGTCGACCTTTTCGGAAGAGCTTGGGGCGGTCACGCTCGTTCCCGCGACCGGCGGCGCCTTCCGCATCGAGATCGATGGAACGCTGCTCTGGGAGCGTGTGCGCGACGGTGGCTTTCCGGATGTGAAGAGCCTCAAGCAGCGGGTCCGCGACCACATGGACCCGGACCGCGATCTCGGGCATATCGACCGCACCTCCAGGCAACAGGAAACCGAATGACGATGACCCCGTCGCGCGACATCGGCCGTCTCATCGAGATCATGGCGCGGCTGCGCGATCCGGCGACCGGCTGCCCCTGGGATGTCCAGCAGACCTTCGACACCATCGTGCCCTACACCATCGAGGAGGCCTATGAGGTTGCCGACGCGGTCGAACGCGGCGACCCGGAGGATCTTCGCGACGAACTCGGTGACCTGCTTCTCCAGGTGGTGTTCCACGCCCGCATGGCCGAAGAAGACGGCACCTTCGATTTCGGCGGCGTGGTCGAGGCGATCACCGCCAAACTCGTGCGCCGGCATCCCCACGTCTTTGGCGATGCGCACGACCTGCCGCCCGAACAGGTCAAGGCGCTGTGGGACGAGATCAAGGCCGAGGAGAAGCGCCTGAAGGCCGAGCGTTCGGGGTCACCGGGAGGAGCTGCGCCCGCCGGCCGTCTCGACGACGTGCCGATGGCCCTGCCCGCCCTGACGCGCGCCGAAAAGCTGCAGAAGAAGGCCTCGAAGGTGGGTTTCGACTGGGGCGCGCCGGGGCCGGTGTTTGCCAAGATCCGCGAGGAAATCGACGAGCTCGAAGCCGCCCTCGCCGCCGACGTGCCCTCCAGGGCTGCGGTGGCCGACGAATTGGGCGACCTGCTGTTCGCAGTTGCCAACCTTGCCCGCCACCTTCACGTCGATCCCGAAGACGCGCTGCGCGGTACCAATGCGAAATTCCGCCGCCGCTTCAGCCACATAGAGGCCAGTCTGGCGCGGGCCGGGCGCACGCCCGACGCGGCCGGCCTCGACGAGATGGAAGCCCTCTGGCAGGAGGCCAAGCGCCTGGAGCGCAGTTGAGCTCCGGCGAGACCCGGTCGATCTGGAGGCGGGCACTCTGACCGGATCCGGCCGTCACAGGCCGCGACCCGGAGAGGGTGCGCGTCAGGAAATGACGAACGCCCCTGCCCGCTCCTGGAATCGGTCGGCCGTGCTGGGCGGGATCCGCACCGTCAGCTGCACCGTGTCGTCTCCGTCGACCCGTTCCAGCACCTCGGTGGAGCGGTAGATCCAGGCGAGAAGTTCGCCCTCGGCGGCCGGCAGCCGCACCTTTGCGCGGTCGCGGCCTTCCGTCAGCCTGCCTTCGACGGTCGCCAGCAGCCGGTCGACGCCCATGCCGGACAGCGCCGACACGGCCACCGTCTCGGTTCCGGTTTCGGCCAGCAGCTTGTCCCTCTGGGCGTCGGGCAGCAGGTCGATCTTGTTCCAGACTTCGATCAGCCGGCCCGGCTCGAGGGCGTCGATGCCCAGCGCCTCCAGGGTCGCTGCCACGTCCGCCGACTGCGCGGCGCTGTCGGTGTGCGCGATGTCGCGCACGTGCAGGATCAGGTCGGCCTCGACCACCTCCTCCAGCGTCGCGCGGAACGCCGCCACGAGATGGGTGGGAAGCTCCGAAATGAAGCCCACCGTGTCGGACAGGACGATTTCCACCCCGTGCGGCAGCGTCACCCGGCGCAGCGTCGGATCGAGGGTGGCGAACAGCAGGTCCTGGGCGAAGACGGTGCTGTCGGTCAGCCGGTTGAACAGCGTCGACTTGCCGGCGTTGGTGTAGCCCACCAGAGCCACCACCGGCTGGTCCATGCGGCTGCGCTTCTTGCGGTGAAGCGAGCGCGTCCGCCGAACGCTCTCGAGGTCGCGTTCCAGCCGGGTGATCCGTTCCTGGATCATGCGCCGGTCGGCCTCGATCTGCGTTTCGCCCGGGCCGCCCAGGAAGCCGTAGCCGCCGCGCTGCCGCTCCAGATGGGTCCAAGACCGCACGAGGCGGCTCTTCTGCCACTGGAGATGGGCGAGTTCCACCTGCAGCGCGCCTTCCCGGGTGTTGGCGCGGTCGCCGAAGATTTCCAGAATCAGCGCGGTCCGGTCGAGCACCTTGACCCCCCACGCCTTTTCCAGATTGCGCTGCTGGACCGGCGACAGCGGCCGGTCGATGACCACGAGGCCGACGTCGCCGGTGGTGATCTGGAGCTTGATCTCCTCGACCTTGCCGGTGCCGAACAGGGTCGCCGGTCGCGGCGCGGCGAGCCGCACGACGCCCGAGGCGACCACGTCGAGATCGATGGCAAGCGCCAGGCCGATCGCCTCCTCGAGGCGGGCCTCCGGCGTGCGGGCCGGCGCGGAACTTCCGGCCGACGCGCTGCGCGCGTCGGCCGTCTGTTTCAGGTCGGGCAGGATGACGAACGCGCGCGTGCGCGCCGCAGCGGTGTCCGCCGTGCCATTCGGGGCACGGTCAGCCGTCAAGGACGGTTCATGCGGACGGTGTTCCAATCAGCCTCCCGTCGCTTCGTCGCTGGGGTCGAAAAGCTGCACCGGCTGGTTGGGCATGACGGTCGAGATCGCATGCTTGTAGACCAGCTGCGAATGTCCGTCGCGGCGCAGAAGTACACAGAAATTGTCGAACCAGGTCACCACGCCCTGAAGCTTGACACCATTCACAAGAAAAATCGTAAGCGGAGTCTTGTTCTTGCGGCAATAGTTCAGAAAGGTGTCTTGTAGATTTTGTGTACGGTCGGCCATAAGTTTGGTTTACCTTCTTATTTGGTGGTTGCTTGATTGGATGCCGCCCACACGCGACGGCATCATCCACCGTTATAGGAGTGTTCATTCACAGTTAGATGGTTGATCTCCTTACGGTTCGCAACGTGGAAATGGACGCCGGATGATGGCCCGATCCGGCACGCTGCATATCGCGTGCCAGCGCCTTGCCATGGCTCAGACTGCGGTTGCCTCGACGACCTCGTGAAAGCGCTCCCTGAGGCCGCTCGCGATCGAGCCGGGCCGCCCGTTGCCGATCGCGTGGCCGTCGATGCGCACCACCGGCATCACCAGGGTCGTCGCCGCCGTGATGAACGCCTCGCGCGCCTTGTAGGCCTCTTCCAGGGTGAACGGGCGCTCCTCGACCGTGAGGTTGTCGCGCTTGGCGAGATCCAGGATCGCGGCCCGGGTGATGCCCTTCAGGATGCCGTGCTCGGCCGGCCGGGTCACCAGCGCGCCCTCGGTGGTGACGATCCACGCATTGGTCGACGAGCCCTCCGTCACGTATCCCTCCGCATCGACGAACCAGGCTTCCTTGGCCCCTGCCCGCTTCGCCTTCTGCTTGGCCATCACGTTTGGCAGCAATGAGACCGACTTGATGTCGACCCGTTCCCAGCGGTTGTCCGGCACGGAGATGACCGCGACGCCGTCTTCGGCCGCCTTTGCCGCCTTGCGCGGGTCGGCCGCGCGCGCGGTGATCACCAGCGCCGACGGCGTGCCCTCGGCCGGATAGGTGTGTTCGCGCGGCGCCACGCCCCGGGTCACCTGCATGTAGATCATGCCGTTCTTCACCAGGTTGCGGCGGACGACCTCCCGCATGACCCCGCTCAGCGCCCGGCGCCCCATCGGCGCCGGGATCTCCAGTTCCGACAGCGAGCGCTCCAGCCGGTCGAGATGGCGCGTGGTGTCGATCAGCGCGCCGGCCTTCACCTCGCAGACCTCGTAGACGCCGTCGGAAAACTGGTAACCGCGGTCCTCGATGTGGACCGAAGCTTGGTCGTGGGGCAGGTAGCGGCCGTTGACGTAGGCGATGCGGCTCATGATCACTCCAATGCGAAGTTCGGTCGATCGGCGCGCGCCGTCGGGCGCGGGGCTCAGAAGAATTCGAGGCTCACCCGGAACATCTGTTCCACCTGGCGGACCTGTTCGGCCAGCGCGAAGATCACCACCCGGTCGTGGGCGAGGATCTGGGTGTCGCCCTGCGGGGTGATCGCCTGCTTGCGCCGGTAGATCGCGCCGATGCGGATGCCTTCGGGCAGGTTCAGGTCCCTGAGCGGCTTGCCCACCAGGGAGGAGGTCTCCAATGCCTCGGCCTCGATGACCTCCGCCGCTCCGTTCTGCAAGGAATGGACCGACCGGATGCGGCCCCTGCGCACATGCCGGAGCACCCGCGAGATCGTCACCGCCCGCGGGTTCACGTAGGCGTCGATGCCGAGCGCGTGGGCGAAGGCCGGATAGCTGGCGTTGTTGATCAGGCTGAGGTTGCGCTTGCAGCCCAGCGTCTTCGCCATCACGCCGGCGATGATGTTGGCCTGGTCGTCGTTGGTGACGGCGACGAGCACGTCGGCGTCCTGGATGTCGGCCTCCAGCAGGATGTCCTGATCGAGCGACGAGCCGTGCAGGATCACCGTACGACGCAGTTCGTCGGCGATCTCGACGGCGCGCTGCCGGGACTGCTCGATGATCTTCACCTTCACGTTCGGCTTGCGCCGTTCCAGCTCGCGCGCCACGTAGGCGCCGATGTGGCCGCCGCCGGCGATCACCACCCGCTTCGCCTCCGGCTCGTCGTGGCCGAAGATGCCCAGCGTGCGGCGCACCTGATCGAGCTTGGCGACCACGTAAACGAGGTCGCCGACGAAGATCGTGTCGTCGCTCTGGGGCACGAACAGCCGGCCGTTGCGGAACACGCCGGTGACCACGGCGCCGAGATCGGGGAACAGCTCGGTCAGCTGGCGCAGCGGCGTGTCGATGACCGGGCAGTCCTCGGTGCACAGGATGCCGACCACGAACACCAGGCCGTCGGCGAACATCACGGTCTCCACCGCCCCCGGCAGCGACAGGCGGCGCAGCACCGTCTCGCCGACCTCGATCTCCGGAGAGATGATGACGTCGATGGGCAGGTGATCGCGGGCGAACAGGTCCTGGTAGTGCGGCTGCAGGTAGCTCTGGGCCCGGATGCGGGCGATCTTGGTGGGCACGTTGAACAGCGTGTGCGCCACCTGGCAGGCGACCATGTTGACCTCGTCGGCCTGGGTCACCGCGATCAGCATGTCGGCATCCTCGGCGCCCGCCTGGGCGAGCACGTCGGGGTGCGAGCCGTAGCCGACCACGCCGCGCACGTCGAGCGTGTCGCGGATGATGTTGACGAGCCGCGCCGACGTGTCGATCACCGACACGTCGTTCTCTTCCTGGGCGAGCTTCTCGGCAATGCCGAAACCGACCTGCCCGGCACCACAAATCACGATGCGCATTCGTCCTCGCTCGCCCGTCCGGCCGCGCCGACGGTCCGGGTCGCGGCGCCCATTGTCAGCTCACAGGTCTGGTGGCGACGCATGCCGCCGACCTTCCTCACGCGATGCCTAGCGACTTCAGCTTACGATGCAAGGCGGAGCGTTCCATTCCGACGAATTCCGCGGTGCGCGAAATGTTGCCGCCGAAGCGGTTGATCTGGGCCTTGAGGTAGTCGCGCTCGAAGATCTCGCGCGCGTCCCGGAGCGGCAGGGCCATGAAATGCTCGCCGCCCGGGCCGGACGACAGCGGCGGCACCAGCGCGCCAACCTCCGACGGCAGCAGATCCGCCGAGATCGGCTCGTTGACGTCCTGGTCCCGGGTGAGGATCAGCAGCCGTTCGACGTTGTTCTTCAGCTGGCGGATGTTGCCGGGCCAGTCGTGCGCCTGCAGGACGGCCATGGCGTCGTCGCCGATGATGCGCATCGGCAGGCCGGAGGCCGTGGTGATCTGCCGCATGAAGTGATCGACGAGCACCGGGATGTCCTCGCGCCGCTCGGCCAGCGACGGCACCCGGATCGGCACCACGCTGAGACGGTGGAACAGGTCCTCCCGCACCCGGCCGTCCTCGATCTCGGCCTGCAGGTCGCGGGCGCTCGACGAGATGATGCGGACGTCGACGTGCACCCGCGTGGAGCCGCCGACGCGGGTGAAGGTCTGGTCGACGAGCACCCTGAGGATCCGCCCCTGGGTCTCCAGCGGCATGTCCGCGATCTCGTCCAGGTAGAGCGTGCCGCCGTGCGCCTCCTCCAGCGCGCCGACCGCACGCGCGCCGCCGTTCGACGATTCCGTGCCGAACAGCGCCTCCTCCACCCGCTCCGGGGTGATGGTGGCCGCGTTGACGATGACGAACGGCCCGTCGGCCCGCTGGGACGACACGTGGATCGACCGCGCGACGAGTTCCTTGCCCGACCCCGACGGTCCGGACAGCAGCGTCCGGCTGTTGGTCGGCGCCACCCGGTCGATGGTCGAGCGCAGCGAGCTCATCGCCGCCGACTGCCCGATCAGCTCGCTCGCCTCGCCGGCCCGCGCCTTCAGGTCGGCGACCTCGCGGCGCAGCTTGGAGGCCTCCAGCGCGCGCTCGGCGGCGAGGATCAGCCGGTCGGCCTTGAGCGGCTTCTCGATGTAGTCGTAGGCGCCCCGCTTGATGGCGGAGACCGCGGTTTCGATGTTGCCGTGACCGGAAATGATCACCACCGGCAGGCTGGGATGCTGCTCCTTGATCTGGTCGAGAAGCGCCAGGCCGTCGAGCCGGCTGCCCTGCAGCCAGATATCGAGGAACACCAGGCTGGGCTTGCGCGTGGTGATCGCTTCGAGCGCCTCGTCGGAGTGTGCGGCCGTACGAGCGGAGAAGCCTTCGTCCTCCAGGATACCGGCGATGAGATCGCGGATGTCCCGTTCGTCGTCGACGATCAGAATATCGGTGGCCATGAATCCCTAACCCGGATCTGTGGGTGAAGACGGTGAAGCTTGAATGGCTGGCAAGGCGCCGTCGCCGGGCCCGGCCGCGGCGAGGATCAGCCGCACGCAGGCGCCGCGATGATCGTGGCCGGCGGCCTTGGCGTCGAGCAGCTCGACGCGGCCGCCATGGTCCTCGGCGATCTTTCCGACAATTGCGAGGCCGAGGCCCGTGCCCTTCTCGCGGGTGGTCATATAGGGCTCCAGCAGCCGCTGGCGGCCCTCCTGGGGCAGGCCGATCCCGTTGTCGACGATCTCGATGATGTGATTGTCGTTCTCGGTGCGGATCGTCACGTCGATGCGGCCCGGCGTGGCGGCCCGCTCCTCCTCGCTCACCTGCTCGATCGATTCGGCGGCGTTCTTCACGAGGTTGGAAATCGCCTGGACGATCAGCCGGTGGTCGAACCGGCCCATGACCTTTTCCTCCGGAAAGGCGGTGTCCACCTTCACGCCGGGGTGGCCGACGCTCTGCAGGAAGACGCCTTCGCGCACCGCATCGGTCAGGTTGCGTTCCTCGATCACCGGCTTCGGCATCCGCGCAAACGACGAGAACTCGTTGACCATCCGGCCGATGTCGCCGACTTGGCGGATGATCGTGTCGACGCACTGGTCGAACACCTCGCGGTCGTCCTCGATGCGCTTGCCATAGCGGCGCTTCAGGCGTTCCGCCGAGAGCTGGATCGGCGTCAGCGGATTCTTGATTTCGTGGGCGATGCGGCGCGCCACGTCGGCCCACGCCGAGGTGCGCTGGGCGGATACGAGATCGGTGATGTCGTCGAACGTCACCACCCAGCCCTGGCGCCGCGCGTCGGACCGGTCGACGGTGATGCGCACCGCCACGATCCGCTCCTTGCCGTCGCGGTTGAGCGTGATCTGCCCTTGCCGTGCGCGGAAGCCCAGCCGCGGGCCGGTGTCCATCAGCCCGGCAAGCTCGGGCACGCAATCCCTGAGCGGCCGGCCGGCCAGGTCGCCCTCGTCGACGCCGAGGATCTCGACCGCCGAGCGGTTCGCCAGCGACAGCGTTCCGTCCGGCTCGATGCCAAGGACGCCCACGGTGACGCCCGCCAGCACGGCCTCGGTGAAGCGGCGGCGCTGGTCGATCTGTTCGTTGGCCGACAGCAGCTCCTCGCGCTGCGAGCGGAGCTGCGTCGTCATCGTGTTGAAGGTCTCGCCAAGGTGGGCGAGATCGCCGTCGTGGGGATTGATCGACACCTCGGTCGACAGGTTGCCGTGCGAGACGGAGTCGGCGGCGTCGATCAGCCCGCGGATCGGCGCGACCAGACGGTTGGAAAAGCCGAACCCGAGCCACAGCGCCGAAACCAGCAGCACCAGCGTCACGCCGGCATAGACGAGCGCGAACGCCACCTGCATCCCGAGCCGGCTGTCGTCGAGCGACTTGTACTCTTCCGCATTCTCCTGGGTCAGCCGCAGATAGGCCAGCACGCGCGGATCCATCGGGCGGGCGATGTAGAGATAGAGGTCGTCGTAGGCCTTCAGGCGCACGATGCCGCCGACCTGGTCCGCATCGCCCGGCGCGATCATCACCGGATTGCCGTCCTCGGCGCGCTTCAGCGCGGCCTCCGGAGGCATCGCGATCTCCAGGTCGGGATTGATGATGGCGCTGGTGATGACGTTGCCGTCGGAGGACAGCAGGAACGCCTTCGGCAGCAGCCGCAGGGAGGTCTGGGTCTGCAGATAGGTGTCGAAGCGCGCCGGCTCGTGGTCGTAGAGCGGTCGCGCCCGATCGATGTCGAGGGCCATGGCGATGAGGTCGCCGCGCAGCACGCGCGCATGCTCTTCGATGTAGGCTTCCGCCACGGCCACCGAATTGTCGACGATCGCGCGGGTCCGCTCCTCGAACCAGCGGTCGAGGCCGCGGTTGAGCGTGATCACGGCGACCACCGCGACCAGCGCCGCCGGCAGCACCGCCATCAGCGAGAACAGCGCGAGGATCCGCACGTGCAGGCGCGATCCGGCGCGCCCTTCCCTGCGGGCGAGCCAGAGGCTGCGGATCTCCCAGGCGACGCCCAGCAACAGCACGGCGACGAGCGCGCCGTTGATCATCAACGCGGCGTGCACCACCCGCTTGGTGGGTGCGATCGGCGTCAGCCCCGTCAGCACCATGAACGTGACGGTGACGGAAATCAGCGCCAGTCCGACGATCCACAGCCCGAGGATGCGCACCCAGCGATTCCGGTCACTGCCGTTGCTGCCGAGGGGTTGTGTGATGAAGATGTCGTTCGAGGTCATGAATCCGAAAAGCTTGGGGCCGAGTCGCCACGCGAAACGTTACCGATAAACAACAATGTTGCCGAAATGAGACGGAGAGATGGAGCCGTCGCGCTTTCCATTCCGAAAAGGACGCTAGCCGCGCCTTCCGTCCCCGCCCCTGTCGGTGCCCGGATCCCGCTCCGGGCCGCTCTCCCAGCCGAGCTGGACGGGGAGGCTTTCGTCGTCGGCCGGCGGAACCGGCTGTCCGGCGAGCCGCAGGGTGCGCTCCAGCAGCTGCTCGTAGATCGGCCGTCCGCCGAGCGACTCCGCCACGATGTTGGAAACGACGCAGGTGACGAAGACCGGCAGCAGCAGGTCGAACGACCCGGTCAGTTCGAGCACCAGGACGATACCGACCATCGGGGCGCGGATGGTCGAGGTGAACAGGCCGCCCATTGCGGCGATCGCGAAGGCCACCGGCAGCCCCTCGGCGTCCGGCAGCACCAGCGCCACCGCGGCGCCGAGCGCGAGGCCCATCGAGGTGGCCAGCGTCAGGATCGGTGCGAAGATGCCGCCCGGTGCGCCCACCGAATAGCTGGCCATGGTCGATCCCAGCCGCAGCACCACCAGCATGCACAGGCCGAGCACGGTCCAGTGCTCGCTCACCAGCGTCAGGATCAGCCGCTCGCCGCCCTGCGCGGCCCCCGGATAGACGATCAGCAGGGCGCCGATGACGAGGCCCCAGATCGCCGGAAACACATAGGGATTGGTGGCCCGGCCGATGCTCTGGACGGCGTCGAGGGAGATCAGGAGCAGGCGGTTGAAGCCGACGCCGAACAGGCCCAGCACCGCGCCCAGGGCGACGAAGGCGATCAGGTGCTGCGGCGCGACGGCAAGCCCGTCGATCGGCAGGTCCGGTCCGACCCCGGCGATTTCTTCGGTGACGAGTGTCGAGAACGCCGCCGCGATGGCGACGCCCATATAGGTCCGGAAGGTGTAGGGAAACTGCTTGCGGGTTTCTTCGATGACGAACAGGACGGCCGCCAGCGGCGCATTGAAGGCCGCCGCGAGACCGGCAGCGGCGCCGGCCGCGAGAAGGCCCTTCCGCTCGATCTTGCCGGGGCGCGCGTATTCGGAGAGCGCGGCGGCGATGCTGGCGCCCATGTGGATGGTCGGGCCTTCCCGGCCGACGACGAGGCCGCTGCCGATCGACAGCAGCCCGCCGAAGAACTTCACCGGCAGTACCCGGCGCCAGTGCAGCGGCCTCAGGTCCTCCAGCGCTCCCTCGATCTCCTGGACGCCCGAGCCGCCGGCTTCGGGGGCGAACCGCCGCACCAGATAGACCGCGCCCACCACCATCGCGCAGCTGGTAACGGCCGTCAGGCCGATGGCCGTCGGCATGCCGAACCGGCCTGCCGAGGCCGCATGCCAGACCAGGATGGAATCGGCGACGAGGTGAAAGACCGTGCCGACGGCGCCGGTGAAGAGGCCGACGGCCATTGCCAGGAGGTAGAACCACGCGTCCGACACGCGTGATGGCGATCCTGGCTTCCTCACTGTCGACCTGCCCCTCATCTGCGTGCCGCCGGACCGCGCACCGCTTCCGGCATTTCCCGCCCGCGCCCTATCGCGCTAACGCGAGACGTCATTGCGATCAAGCGGATGCTGTCGCGAAGACGGTCGCGGCATGCGCATCGCAGCGCTTGCAACGACAGGTGATAGCGCGATAGCAGTGCGGTCCCGGCTCTGTCGGGGATGCCCCGGCTCGGCCGCGGCGCGCGCGCCCGGTCAGCCGCCCCGAGCGTCCGCGCTGTTCATGCGTGGTTTCATGTCACCGTTCGTTCGCGTCTTCATCCCGTTCTCGGCGGGCTACCTGATCAGCTACCTCGCCCGCGTCATCAACGCGGTCGCCGGCGACCCGATCAGCGTCGAGTTCGGCCTCACGCCCGGTGAACTCGGGCTGCTGACCAGCCTCTATTTCTTCGCCTTCGCGCTGGCCCAGCTGCCGTTCGGTGTCCTCATCGACAAGTTCGGGCCGCGGCGCGTCCAGGCCTCGCTCATGCTGCTTGCCGGAGCCGGCAGCCTGCTGTTCGCGCACGCATCCTCCTTCGCCGAACTCAGCATCGCGCGGCTGATCATCGGCCTGGGGACCGCCACCTGCCTGACGGCGTCGTTCACCGCCTACCGGCTCTGGTTCCCGTCCGATCGCATTCCGATGATCAACGGGCTGCACATGGCGGCCGGTTCGGTCGGAGCGTTCTTCGGGGGCACGCCCACCGAGGCGCTCGTGCAGGCGCTGGGCTGGCGCGGCGTGTTCGACGTGATCGCCGCAGCCACGGTCCTGGCCTCGTTCGCCACCCTGCTGATGGTGCCGCGCCGCGACATGCAGGGCAGCGCCCCGCCGATGCGCCAGCTCCTGGGCGAGCTGCGCGACATCCTGTCGGCAAAGGCCTTCTGGCGCCTCTGCCCGGTCTCGAGCACGGTGCAGGGCGTCCTGCTGTCGGTCGGCAGCCTGTGGGCCGGGCCCTGGCTCCGGGATGCGGCGGGGGTCTCCGCCAGCGGCGCGGCCGCCTGGCTGTCGGTCATCGCCATCGCGCTGATGATCGGCTTCATCGGCTTCGGCTGGCTGGTGCAGCAGGCAGCCCGCGGCGGCAGGTCGTCCGAGCGCGTGCTGATCGTCGGCACCCTCGCCTTCTTCGTCGTGCAGTTCCTGATGATCGTGCTGCCGCCCCAGACGGCAGCCCCGCTGTGGCTGCTCTATGCGATGACCGGCACCGTCGGGGTGTCCTGCTTCGCGGTGCTGGCGCCGGCGTTCTCGCGCTCCGCCTCGGGGCGGGTGAACACCGCCCTCAACTTCTTCGTCTTCGTGGTGGCGTTCCTGATCCAGTGGCTGTTCGGGGAATTCCTCGACTTCTTCCCCGCCGAGGGCGGCGGCGCCACCGCGCGCGGCTATCAGATCGGCTTCGCGCTGCTGCTGGCCCTGCAGGTGCTGTCGCTGCTGCCGCTGCTCCTCACCCGGCCGCCGGTGCCGGTCGAGGACTGACGGGGCAGCAAGCCCCGCCCTGCTATGCCGGACGCGCTCCGAGCAGGTCGCCAAGCGTCAGCGCGACCACCCTCATCGCCTTGCGGAAATCATCGAGGTTGAGCGACTCGTCCGCCGCGTGGCTGTCGTTGTCGCCGGTGACCTGGGCGCTTGCCCCGTAGAGCACGGTCGGAATGCCGGCGGCCGCATAGTGGCGGGCGCTGGTGTAGACCGGCGCGCCGGTGACCGCGACATCCCGGCCAAGCACCTCCGACGCGTGGCGCCGCAGCGGATCGACCAGCCGCTCGATGCCCTCGACGGGGTGCATGGCGCCTGCCAGCATGATGCGGCGGCATTCCACCTCGATGCCGTCGTGCTCGCCGGCCGCCGCATGGACGAGCTCGGTAAGCTGCGCCTCGACCTCCTCCGGGTTTTCCTCGGGGATCAGCCGCCGGTCCACCTTCATCACCACCCGGTCCGGGACCACGTTGGTGTGGATGCCGCCCGCGATGGTCCCGACCGTCAGCTTCGCCGAACCGATGCCGTCTTCCTTGCTCACCACCCCGGCGAGCCGCGCCCGCTCCTGGTAGAGCGCCACCAGGATCGGCGTCGCCGCCTCCAGCGCGTCGTGGCCGGCCTCGGGCACGGCTGCGTGGGCGGAGCGGCCCCGCACCAGGATCTCCATGTGCAGGCAGCCGTTGTGGGCCGTGGTGACGGCGCCGACGAAGCCGGCGCAGATCGCATAGTCGGGCGTCGACAGGCCCTGGCCGATCAGCCACTGGGGACCGATGAAGCCGCCGGTCGCCTCGTCGAAGGAGACGTGCAGCTCGACGGTGCCGTTGGCGCCGCGGCTCTCCTCGGACGCCGCGAATGCCTGCAGCGCGAACGCGTAGGTGGCGAGGTCGCCCTTGGCGTCGTTGGTGCCGCGCCCGTAGATGGCGCCGCCCTGGATGTTGGCGGCATAGGGATCGCTGTTCCATCCCTCGCCCGGCGGCACCACGTCGCCGTGGCTGGAGAGCGCGATCGTCGGTCCGCTGCCGTCGCCGAACGTCCGGCGGACGACCAGGTTCGTCGCGCTCCGCATCCCGAACTGCCGGGCGAACGGATCCGGCACCGGGTGCACCTCGACGGTGAAGCCCAGCTCCTCGTAGAGCCCGGCGATGGTGTCGGCCGCCTCGGCGCAGTCGCCGGGCGGGTTCTCGGACGGCACCTTGATCAGCGCCTGCAGGAACGCGACTGCCTCGGCGAACCGACTGTCCACCTCCGTTTCGATCATCGTCTTCGCCTCATGGGATCAGCACCGTCGTGCCCGTGGTCTTCCGACCTTCCAGGTCGGTCTGGGCCCGGCCGGCCTCCTTCAGGAGATATTCCTGGTTGATGCGGATCTTCACCGCGCCGGAGGCCACGACGTCGAACAGGTCGGCCGCGGTCTCCTCCAGTTCGGAGCGCTCCGCCACATAGTGGACCAGCGTCGGGCGGGTCGTGAAGATCCCGCCCTTCTGATTCAGGATCTGCAGGTCGAAGTTCCGGATCGGCCCGGACGACTGGCCGAACGGCACCCACGTGCCCAGCCGCCGGATGCAGTCGAGCGAGGCCGGATAGGTGTCCTGGCCGACGGAATCGTAGACCACGTCGACGCCCTTGCCGCCGGTGATCTCCTTCACCCGCTCGACGAAGTTCTCGGTCCGCGAGTTGATCACGTGGTCGTAGCCGTGCGCCCTGGCGAGTTCCATCTTGTCGGGCGACCCGGCGGTGCCGATGACGGTGGCGCCGAGATGCTTGGCCCACTGGCCGGCGATCAGCCCGACGCCGCCCGCCGCCGCGTGGAACAGGATGGTCGTCCCGGGGGTCACGTTGTAGGTCCTGCGCAGCAGGTAGCGCGCGGTCATGCCCTTCAGCATCATGCCGGCCGCGGTCTTGTCGTCGATCCCGTCGGGCACCTTCACCAGCCGGTCGGCCTCGATCAGCCGCACCTCGGCGTAGCCGCCCAGCGTCGCCGCGTAGGCGACGCGGTCGCCTGGCGCGACGAGGTCGACGCCCTCGCCCACCGCCTCGACGATGCCGGCGCCCTCGTTGCCCGGGATGAACGGCAGCGACGGCGCCTTGTAGAGGCCGGTGCGGAAATAGACGTCGATGTAGTTGAGGCCCACCGCCGCGTGGCGGACGCGTGCCTCGCCGGGGCCCGGCGCGCCCACCTCGATCTCCTCCCAGCTCAGGACCTCCGGTCCGCCGGTCTTGTGGACGACGATGGCGTGGGTCATTTCGGCTCCCTTTCTGTTGCTGCGGGCCGGAACGGCCGGCCGGGAGAGGTCTCCCGCCCGGCCCCGATCCGGCCCGGTTCCGGTGGACGGGCGGCGGGTCAGTGCCCCGCGTCCGTCCCCGGCCCCGTGCGGGCGACGTGCTTGGTCCGCCGCGCGATGTTGAACATCTCCACCAGGGCCGAGAACGCCATCGCGAAGTAGATGTAGCCGCGCGGGATGTGGAAGCCGAGCCCGTCGGCGATCAGCGCCACGCCGATCAGCAGCAGGAACGACAGCGCCAGCATCTTCGTCGTCGGGTGCTGCTTGATGAAGGCGGCGACCGGGCCGGACGCCACGAACATGATGCCGATGGAGATCACCACCGCGGCGATCATCACCTCGACGTGCTGGGCCATGCCCACGGCGGTGACGATCGAATCGATGGAAAACACCAGGTCGATGATCAGGATCTGCACGATCACCGACCAGAACGACGGCGGCGCGGCCTTCTCGCCGGCCCCGTGCTCATCGCCCTCGATGCCGGCGTGGATCTCCAGCGTGCCCTTCACCAGCAGGAACGCGCCGCCGGCGAGTAGGATGAGATCGCGCCAGGAGAACGCCTCCCCGAACAGCGTGAACAGCGTCGCCGTCAGCCCGATGATCCAGGAGATCACCAGCAAGAGCAGGATCCGCATGATCAGCGCCAGGCCGAGGCCGATCTTGCGTGCCTTGTCCGCTTCCATCTGCGGCAGCCGCGACACCAGCACGGAGATGAACACGATGTTGTCGATGCCGAGGACGATCTCCATCACCGTCAGCGTGACGAGGCTCGCCCAGATCTGCGGATCAGAGATCCATTCCATCGATCATTCCCCAATCGGGTCACGCGCCGCGGCGGCGTGCCCTGAGCTATGGTTTACGGTCCGCGCCAGTCCAGCCGGCAGAGCTCCGCCGACCGTCCCGCGAAATTCCAGTTCCGGCCGAACGCCCGCATCTTGCTGCGCTCCGCCTTGCATACCGTGATGTCCGGCGCAATCCAGTACTGGCTGTTGGAAATGACCACGGCCTCTCCAGGTTCCTTGCCGGTCACCGGCGTCAGCGCGCCTTCCACGTAATTCTCGATGGTCACCCGCCGCGTCTCGCCGTCGAGCCCGTAGCTGATCGGCGCCCGATGGACGCCGAGAAAGCGGCCGACGAGGATCGACAGCAGCGCGGTGGTGCCGCCCGCCTTGCCGGTGAAGATCCGGGTCAGCGCCTTGGTCTGGTAGATCGAGGCCCGGTCGTCGACGATCAGGCCGGCCGTCCAGTTGCCGCGGCTCATCAGCCCGGGGATCTCCATGATCAGCCCGACCTTCACGCCGCCGAGGTCGACATCGCCGAAGTGGCCGCCGTCGATGCGCACGGCGGCCCAGGTCTGGCAGTAGCCCTCGGTCGGCGGGTGCTGGCCGAGCGACAGCACGCACGGGCAGAACACCGTGCAGTTGCACGAGAGCACCAGCTCCCCCTTCAGCTCCCACGGTTCGTTCGCCATCGCGCCCCCTTAGGCTCCCGCTGCGTCGTGTTCTTATGCAAGTCCCATCAGGCGGCGGCCCGGCTCCGAAACCGCCAGCAGCAGCCCGCCCCAGGCGATCAGCGCGATGCCGATGCCCCAGGTCAGCCCGCGTCCCGAGGCGGTCTTCTCCGCCACCATCAGCACGGTGAGCACCGCCATCCAGACGACGTTCATGACGCCGACGGCGAACATCACCACCATCAGCGCCCAGCAGCAGCCGAGGCAGAACAGCCCCTCCTCCAGCCCGAGCCGGTACATGCCGTGCGCCGACGTCCGCCAGCGGGTGAACAGGATCGAGAACGGCGCCCGGCACCGCACCAGGCAGGCGTACTTGGCGGAGGTGAACTGATAGGCGCCGGCGGCGATCAGCGTCGTCCCGGCAAGTGCCGGGGCGAGCGGCGTCATCGCCGGCGACAGCGTGCCCAGCCAGACGAGGCCGAGCTGCGCCGCCGTGGCCAGTGCCGCAAAGCCGATCCAGACGCTGACGTACCCGCCGGCGAGCACCAGCACCGAGGGGACGTGCATCTTCTTGCGGGCGGCCTCCGCCGCGATGTCGGAATAGGTGGTGAACATCGGCACCGCCGACGGCAGCATCATCGCGAACACCATCGCCACCCACATGGCGAGCGTCACGGCGGTGGCGGCCGGATCGATCCCGGTTGCCAGCGTCGCCGGCGTGCACAGCGCCAGCAGGAACGCCGGGATGCTGGGGCCGGAGCCCAGTGCCGTCAGGTTCATGCCCGGCCCCAGCGTGCCCCGCGCCACGTCCGGAATGGCCAGCACGACGGCGCCCAGATAGGCCCAGCCCAGAAGAACCGCCACTGCCGTCGCGCCGTACACGAGCGTGCGGCTGCGGGAGAGCGGTCCTCGGGATGGCGCTCTCGGTGGCGCGGCTGGCGCAGCGTCACCGGATGAAACTGGATGATGAAGCGGCTGCCGGGTCGGCATGGGCGGTCCGGGACGTGGCGAGACGTTCACGAAAGCAGCGAACGCATCGCCGAACAAGAGCTTCGGCCCTTGGCACTCGCGCCGGGACCGCCACATGGATATTAGCATCGCAGCGACGGTCACGGCGAGAGACGATCCGGAGACGCCCCATGGACGAGCACGATACCAGCACGCACCACGAGATCGTCGTGGTCGGCGCCGGCCCGGCCGGGCTCACCGCGGCGCTTCTCCTGAAGGCGCAGGGCTTCGACGTCGCGCTGGTCGGGCCCACCCACGCCGCCGACCCGCGCACCACCGCGCTGCTGACCGGATCCGTCAACGTGCTGGATGCGGCCGGCGCCTGGGATGCCGCGGCCCCCCATGCCGCGCCGATGCGCACCATGCGAATCGTCGACGCCACCAACCGGCTGATCCGCGCCCCGGAAGTGGCCTTCGAGGCCGGCGAGATCGGTCTCGAGGCGTTCGGCTTCAACATCGCCAACAACGCCCTCAACGACAGTCTCGGGGACGCCGCCAGGGCGGCCGGCCTCACCTGGATCCAGGCCCCCGTCACCGATGTCGTCCATACGGGCGAGACCATTACGCTGACCGCCGGCGAGCGGACCCTCACGGCGAAACTGGCGGTCGCCGCCGACGGTGCGCATTCCTTCCTGCGCGAAGCCGCCGACATCGGTGTACGCAGCTGGGACTATCCCCAGCACGCGTTCGTCACGATCTTCGCCCACAGCGGCCCGCACCACGACACCTCGACCGAATTCCACACGCCGTCCGGCCCGTTTACCGTCGTGCCGCTCGAAGCGCGCCGGTCGAGCCTCGTCTGGGTCGAGCGCGCCGAAGAGGTCGCCCGCATCGAGACCCTGTCCGATCGCGACCTCTCCCGGGAGATCGAACGCCGCAGCCACCGGATTCTCGGCGCCGTCAGCGTCGAGGCGTCGCGCGGCTCCATTCCGCTCGGCGGCATGGTTGCCCGCAAGCTCGCCGCCCGCCGGACGGTGCTGATCGCCGAGACCGGTCATCGGTTCCCGCCGATCGGGGCACAGGGCCTCAATCTCGGCTTCCGCGACATCGCCGGGCTGGTCGAGGTGCTGGTCGCCGCGCGCCGATCCGCTGCCGACCTCGGCGGCGCGGCCACGCTCACCGCCTACGAGAAGAGCCGCAAGCCCGACATCGAGAGCCGCACGCTCGCCGTCGATCTCCTGAACCGCTCGCTGCTCAGCGGCTTCCTGCCGGCCTCGGCGGCGCGCGGGCTCGGCCTCTACGCGGCCACCCGCTTCGGCCCGCTCCGGCGCTTCATGATGCGCGAGGGTCTGACGCCCAGCATCGGCGCCCCGCGCCTCAGCCGCGGCCTGCCGCTGGCGTGAGACGGTCCGTCAGAACAGCGCCTTCGGCAGCAGGTCGTGGGTGACGAGATAGAGGAGCGCCGTCACCGTCACGACGGAGGCGATCGTGCCGATCAGCACCGCGCTCGATGCCCGCTCCACATAGACCTGGTACTGGCTCGCCAGCACGAAGCAGTTGGTCGCCGGCGGCAGCCCGGCCATCAGCACGGCGGTGGCGATCCACAGCGGATCGATGCCGCCGACCCAGCTCAGCACCAGGAAGATCAGAACCGGGTGGACCACCAGCTTGATCGCCAGGAGCAGCGGCAGTTCGCCCGGCACCCGCCGGATCGATCGGCTCGACACGGTGACGCCGATGGCGAACAGCGCGCACGGTGCGGCGGCCGCCCTGAGCATCGACAGCAGCCGGTCGACGGCCTCCGGCGGCTGGAAGTCGACCGCCGCCGCGGCGATGCCGGCGATCGTCGCGACGATGAACGGGTGGGTCAGAATGCGCCGGACGATGGTGAGCCCGGTGCGCAGCGCCCCTTCCTGCTCCCGGCTCCCCACCGACATCAGGATCGGCACGATGACGAACAGGAAGGCGCTGTCGAAGCAGAAGATCAGCGCGGTGGGCACCGTCGCCGCAGGTCCGAGGGCGGCCAGCGTGAGCCCGGGTCCCAGATAGCCGATGTTGGAATAGGATCCGACCAGGCCCTGGATCGCGGACACCCGCACGTCGCCCCGCGTCTTCAGGTAGCCGACCAGGAAGGCCAGGGCGAACATCACCGCCGTGACGACCGTCGTGGAGATGATGAAGCCCCAGCTGGCCAGCTGCTCGATGGGCGTTTCGGCGAGCAGCTGGAAGAACAGCGCCGGCAGCGCAAGGTAGATGACGAAGAAGTTGAGCCATGCCAGCCCGTCCTTCGACATGTCCATGAGCTTGCCCGCGCCGTAGCCGAGGAAGATCAGGCCGAAGAAGGGAAAGGCGAGCGAGATGACGTGGTTCATGTCGACCGGGCTGGCGGGAGGAGCGTCTCGACGGGCTGCGGCATCGACCGTATCGGGGCCGCCTGGTGGGCAGAGCGCGGCATCGGACGGACTTCCATTTTCCCCGCCAGGTGTTTGAAATCGATGACGTTCCCGGCACAGGCCCGAATCGGTCGGAGAGCCGGCCATCGGGTCCAGGCTGCGCGCTCCATCAAAGGTCAAACTCGGGCTGGCGTCAAAGCCCATGGACAGGCGGGCCGAAACCGCCCTACCCGTCCTCGCTCCGCCGGTCTGCCGGCGCCGCCCTGGGGCGGTAACCGGCCGCCCTCGCTCTGGTCTGGAACCCTGATTTGACGACGTCGCCCTTCTATCCCGGCCCGTTGGGCGCGCTGCGCATGCGGCTGGAATATCTCGGCCTCAGGGCCGGGCTCGCCCCGCTGCGGGCGCTGCCGCTCGACACGGCCTCGGGCATCAGCGGCCGCCTGTGGCGCACGTTCGCACCGCGCATGCGCCGCCATGCCCGTGTCCGCGAGCATCTCGCCTTCGCCTTTCCCGAGCTGAGCGACGCCGCCCGCGAACGGATCGCGGTGGCGAGCTGGGACAATCTCGGGCGCGTCGTCGCCGAGAGCGCCCATGTCGACGAGCTCGTCGCCGACCCGTCGCGCTTCGACCTGCCGGCGGACGTCGACCGCTACCGGCGTCTGGCGCGCATGGGCTGCGTCTTCGTCTCCCTGCACCTCGGCAACTGGGAGGTCGCCGCCCTGCCGGCGCTCGGCAGGAACGTCTCCGTCGCCGGCACCTACCAGGCGATCCAGAACCCGCTGGTCGACCGCTATGTCCGGAGCCTGCGGGAGCCGATCTACAAAGGCGGCCTCTATCCGAAGGGCCACGCCACGGCGCGGAAGCTCGTTTCCATCGTCAGATCAGGCGGTTCCGTCGGGTTCCTCGCGGACCTGCGCGAGCGGCGCGGCATCAAGGTCGTGTTCTTCGACCGGCCGGCCTACGCCAACCCGTTTCCGGCCAGCCTCGCGCGCCTCGCCGACCTGCCGATCGTCGCCGGCTGCATGGTCCGCACCGAGGGCGCCCGCTTCCGCCTGCATCTCACCACCATCGAGCAGACGCGCACGGCGGATCGCACCTTCGACGTGCTCGACACCACCCAGACCATCCACGACGTCTTCGAGCACTGGATCCGTGCGCATCCCGAACAGTGGATGTGGTCGCATCGCAAATGGGCGCTCCGGCCCGAGGACGACGACTGAGGCCTGCCTGCCCCGACCCGCCGGCCTCAGGCGCGGGTGGCCGCCGGGGCTTGTTTTGCGTCGCAGCATCGGCATGATCCGGAGGGAACGCCGGCCCAGACCGAGGCGTCAAGGAGGAGCCGTTGAAGACACCCCGCGCCTTTTTCGAACCGCTCGCCGTCGGCGCTCCCGCGCCGTTCCGCATGCTGCCGGTGTGCCTGGAGCGGATGATCCATTTCGTGCCGCCGCACATCGAGAAGGTGCGCGCCAAAGTGCCGGAGCTTGCCGGCAAGGTCGACGTGGTCCTCGGCAACCTGGAGGACGCCATCCCGGCTGACCAGAAGCTCGCGGCGCGCCACGGCTTCATCGAGATGGCCAAGGCGACGGACTTCGGCGCCACGGGCCTCTGGACCCGCATCAACAGCTACGACAGCCCGTGGATGCTGGACGACGTCCTGGAGATCGTGCCGGCGATCGGCAACAAGCTCGACGTGATCATGGTGCCGAAGGTCAACGGCCCGTGGGACATCCACTATCTCGACCAGCTGCTCGCCCAGCTCGAGGCGAAGCACGCGATCGCCCGGCCGATCCTGCTGCACGCCATCCTGGAGACCGCAGAGGGTGTCGAGAACGTCGCCGCGATCGCCCAGGCGAGCCCACGCATGCACGGCATGAGTCTCGGCCCGGCCGACCTCGCCGCCTCGCGCCGCATGAAGACCACGCGGGTCGGCGGCGGCCATCCGGGCTACCGCGTGCTGGCCGATTCGACCGCCGACGGCGGCACCCGGCCAAGCTACCAGCAGGATCTCTGGCACTACACCATCGGCCGCATGGTCGATGCCTGCGCCACCGCCGGCATCAAGCCGTTCTACGGCCCGTTCGGCGACTTCCAGGACCCCGATGCCTGCGAGGCCCAGTTCCAGAACGCCTTCCTGATGGGTTGCGTCGGCGCCTGGTCGCTGCACCCGAGCCAGATTGATATCGCCAAGCGGGTGTTCAGCCCGGAGCCGGACGAGGTCGCCTTCGCCCGCCGCATCCTGGAGGCGATGCCCGACGGCAGCGGCGCCGTCATGCTCGACGGCAAGATGCAGGACGACGCCACCTGGAAGCAGGCGAAGGTCATCGTCGACCTCGCCAGGGCAGTGGCCGACAAGGATCCCGATCTTGCTGCCGCCTACGGGTTCTAGAACCGCGCCCGGCCGAACGGGCGCATTCGGCCAATGAGAATTGGCGCCGGAATCAGTATCTTGAGAAATTCCCGCGACCGTGCCGATCGGAATGGGGACGGTTCCAGGTCTTTAACCGACGATCTATATATTGCAGTGCGTCTGGGGATTGGTTAGGAGGGGCTGATCAAGGATTGAGGGATGGTCGACAAGGTGCGGACTGCGAAATTTCAGATTGGTCAGATCGTCTGCCACCGCATCTATCCGTTCCGCGGCGTCATCTTCGATGTGGATCCGACGTTCGCGAACACGGAAGAGTGGTGGCTGGCGATCCCGGAAGACGTTCGCCCGTCGAAGGACCAGCCCTACTATCACCTGTTCGCGGAGAACGCGGAGACAGAGTACGTGGCCTACGTCTCCGAACAGAACCTGCTACCGGACGAGTCCGAGGAGCCGATCCGCCATCCGCAGGTGGCCGAGATGTTCGGCGGCCGCGAGGACGGCGTCTACCAGAGCCGCGAGATGCGCCGCCACTGAGCCCTCGCCGGTTCACGTCTGGGTGAACGGTCCGGCACGATGCGGCCCGGCGCTCCCCAATCCTCATTTCCGAACAGCGTCGGTTGAAGCCGCGCGGACCGGTTGCGCCCGCGCGCGGAGTGCCGCGATCAGAAGGCAGGGCGCGTCTGCCTGGCACGCGCCGCAGCACCTTCAGCAATTCCGTATAAGTCCTTCACGTGTAACGCGAAATGGCGACATGGAAGGGCTCGTTCCGCCCCCGTATGCGCACGAAAAAAGCGCGGCCTTTCGACCGCGCTTTCTCCGACTGCGTCCGGGCTGGCAGGATCAGTTGCTGCCTTCGGCCGCTTCGCTTGCCTTCTTCTGCTCGTCGATGAGCCGCTGGCGGGCCTCCTGGGCCTTCCGGTTCAGCTCGTCCTGCAGCTGCTCCTGCTGCTGGCGCAGCGCCTGCGGGTCGAGGGCGGCGCCGTCGTAGGCCGAGGTGAAGCCCTTCAGGGTCACGTCGAAGTTCACCGGCTTCGCCTGCTGGTTCAGCGTGGTGAGCTTCAGCGTGCCGCCGGCCTTCAGCTGGGTCACGAAGGCCGCGTCCACCACCATTTCGGCGTAGCAGGCGTTCGGGAAGCAGATCGAGTAGCGGGCCTGCGCCTGCTTGCCGCCATCGATCTGCACGCGCAGACCCGGCTGGATCAGCATGCCCACCGGCACCGCCGACAGCAGCACCTTCCGCTCCTCGCCGGAGATCTCGCGGATCGCCACCGAAGCCAGGAACTGGCCGGAGTCGGTGCGGATCTCCTGGGTGATCAGGCAGACTTCCTTGTTCGTGTTCGGGTCGGTGTTGCACACCTTGACCCAGGCGTTGTCGGTCTGCTCGGTCTGCGCCTGGACCGGGGAGATGGCGCTCGCGACGGCGATCGCCCCGGCCACCAACAGGCCGGTTCGCGCCGGAGCCTTCATCATCATCTTGCGCTCAGCCATTTGAACTCCATCCGGGTTAGTACTGGCCGCCTCTCGGCGATGCCGAGCACGGGTCCGAAGCCATCTTCGGCGGTTGTACCGCCGCGCGGCTCCCGCGCCAAGGTGTCGATCTTGCCGAAGTCGGGCCTCCGGCTCTCGATAACTCCGGCGCGTGACCTTCTAAACGTCCGCGCACCGAATATCTAGGCCGGCAACGGATGCACTAAAGGGTCTGCTTTGCTAGGTCTTTCGATCGGTTGACCCTGTTCGACCATCGATTCGGGAAGCGGCTATGTTCCTTTTGCAACACCGACGTCCCCCATCTGTGGGCGCGAGACGCCGCCCGCAAGCCCTCGCGGGCGTCCTGCTCGCCGCGCTCATGGTGCTCGCCGGCCCGGTTGCGGCCGCGCCGTCGCACGGCATCGCCATGGTCGGCACCCCGGAGCTCGCGCCCGGCTTCGACCACCTGCCCTACGTCGATCCCGACGCGCCGAAGGGCGGCACCGTCACCTACGGCGTGCTCGGCTCGTTCGACAGCCTGAATCCGTTCATCGTCCGCGGCGAAATCGCCTACGGCCTGCTGGAGCCGTTCTACGGGCCGCTCACCGGCAACAACGTCTACGAAAGCCTGATGGAGCGGAACCGCGACGAGGCGTTCAGCCTCTACGGCCTGCTGGCCGGGTCGGTCGAGATGCCGGCGGACCGCGGCTCGGTCACCTTCTACATGCGGCCGCAGGCGCGGTTCTCCGACGGCGAGCCGGTCACCGTCGACGACGTGATCTTCTCCTACGAACTGCTGCGCGACAAGGGCCGGCCCAACCACCGCAGCTACTATTCCAAGGTCGACCACGTGGAGCGCGTCGGCGACGGCGGCGTGAAATTCGTCTTCCAGGACGGCGCCGACCGCGAGCTGCCGCTGATTCTCGGGCTGATGCCGGTGCTCCCGAAGCACGCCATCGACCCGGACACCTTCGATCAGACGACGCTCAGCCCGCCGGTCGGCAGCGGCCCCTACGTGGTCGAGACCGTCGACCCGGGCAAGCGGATCGTCCTGAAGCGCGATCCGGACTACTGGGGCGCCGAGCTTCCCATCGTGCGCGGCCGCTTCAACTTCGACCGCGTCCGCTTCGACTATTTCCGCGACCAGTCGACGCTGTTCGAGGCGTTCAAGAAGGGGCTCGTCGACGTCTACGCCGAGACCGACCCGACCCGCTGGGCGACCGGCTTCGACTTTCCCGCCGCCGCCGCCGGCCAGGCGCTGAAGGACAGCGTGGAGACGCAGACGCCCCGGGCGGCGCGCTCGTTCGCCTTCAACACCCGCCGCCCGCAGTTCGCCGACCGCCGGGTGCGCGAGGCGCTCGGCTACCTGTTCGACTTCCCCTGGATCAACCAGAACCTGCTGAACGGCCAGTACGAGCGCACCACCAGCTACTTCCAGGGCTCCGAACTCGCCTCCACCGGCCGCCCGGCGAGCGATGCCGAGCGCGCCCTGCTGGCGCCCTACCCCGACGCCGTGCGGCCCGACATCCTGGACGGCACCTGGGCGCCGCCGAAGGGCGACGGATCCGGCCGCGACCGCGCCAACATGCGCACGGCGCTGTCGCTGTTCCAGGACGCCGGCTACGTGATCCGCAACGGCCAGCTGGTCGACGAGACCACCGGCGCGCCGTTCGCCTTCGAGATCCTGGTCGCCACCCGCGAGGACGAGCGCCTGGCGCTTGCCTACAAGCGCCTCGCCAAGCCGATCGGCGTCACCGTCAACGTCCGCTACGTCGACAGCGCCCAGTACCAGTCGCGGCTGCAGACGTTCGACTTCGACGTCATCCGGGCGATCTGGCGCTCATCGCTGTCGCCGGGCAACGAGCAGCTGTTCCGCTGGAGCTCGGCGGCGGCGAAGGCCACCGGATCGTTCAACTTCACCGGCGCCGCCGACCCGGCGATCGACGCGATGATCCAGGCAATGCTCGCCGCCGACACCCGTCCGCAGTTCGTCGATGCCGTGCGCGCCCTCGACCGGGTGCTGCTGTCGGGCTTCTACGGATTGCCCCTCTACAACTCTCCCGACCAGTGGATCGGCCGCTGGGCGCGCATCCGGCGGCCCGAGGCCTCAAGCCTCAGCGGCGCCGAGCCCGACACCTGGTGGGCGGCGCCGGCGCGATAGCCCGGTTGCCCTTTGCGCCCAAGCGCCCCACCTTGCGCCCAACCGCGCCGACGGGGCCGGACGATCGAGCATCGGCGGCGTGCCCCTTCCTCTTCCGAACGAAAGGCGTCAGCCGTGCCGGACACCCAAGCGATCGAACCGATCACCGTCGACGTGATCTCCGATGTCATGTGCCCCTGGTGCTACATCGGCAAGCGCCGCCTGGAAGGCGCCCTTGCCGACGTGGCCGGCATCGACGTGGTGGTCAACTGGCGCCCCTTCCAGCTCGACCCGACGATCCCGCCGGAAGGCAAGGACCGCCGCGCCTACTTCAAGGAGAAGTTCGGCGACGACGAGCGCGTCAGGGAGATGCACGCCCAGCTCGTCGAGCTCGGCCGCGCCGAAGGGATCGACTTCGCCTTCGAGGCGATCGAGCGCTCGCCCAACACCATCGACGCCCACCGGGTGGTGCGCTGGGCCGGCATCGAGGGCGAGAAGATGCAGGACGCGGTGGTCGAACGGCTGTTCTCGCTGTTCTTCGTGGAGGCCGCCGACCTGACCCAGCGCAAGACGCTGGTGGACGCCGCCACCGACGCCGGCATGGACGGTCCGGTGGTGGAGGCGCTGCTGGCGGGCGAAGCCGATCGCGAAGCCGTGCAGGACGAGATCGCCACCGCCCAGAAGATCGGCGTGACGGGCGTCCCCTGCTTCATCGTCGACAACCGCTACGCCGTGCTCGGCGCCCAGGAGTCCTCGGTGATTGCCGACGCCATCCGCCAGTCCTACCAGGAGCGGCTGGCCGGCGTGCGGCCGCCGGTCGAGCAGGGCCCGGACGCCTGAGGCGTTCGATCTACGCAACTGAAAGATAACAACGAACTCCGGGAGGAACCGTGTTCAGTCACATCATGGTCGGGTCCAACGACATTGAGCGCTCGAAGCGCTTCTACGACGCCGTGCTGGCAACGGTGGGCGCCGGCGAAGCCGCGCGCAACACCAACGCGACGGGCCAGCAGCGGCTGTTCTACCGCCACGCGGGCAACACCTTCGCCGTCAGCCAGCCGATCGACGGGGAAACCGCCTGCTTCGCCAACGGCGGTACCATCGGCTTCAAGTGCGCCTCCCCGGAGCAGGTCCAGCAGTTCCACGACACCGCCGTCGAACACGGCGGCACCTCGATCGAGGACCCGCCGGGCCCGCGCGACACCGCCATGGGCCTTTTCCACCTCGCCTACGTGCGCGATCCCGACGGCAACAAGCTCTGCGCCATCTTCCGGGAATAGGCGCGCGGCTCCGGGAGGGGGACGCGGATGGGTCGTCGCGGGCTGGGGTCTTTCCTCCAGCCCGGCGGACCCTCTCCCTCGATCCGGTCCTACTTCTGAGATGACGCGGGCGCTGGCCAGCTGGCGAGCGCCTGGTCGGCCACGGCGGTGAGGGTCTCGGCGCTGAAGCCCGCCTTGGCCTGCACGGCCATGCCGTGCGCGACCGCCATGACGTAGGCGGCCAACGTGCCGCAGTCGGCGGCCTCGGGAAGGTCGCCGTCGGCCTTTGCCTGTTCGAAGCGCGCGCGCAGCGCCGCCTCGCCCGACGCGCGCTCGTCGACCAGCGCCAGGCGGACGGGCTCGGCCGCGTCGGAACACGCCAGCGCGCCGTTGATCGCGAAACATCCCGCCCGATCCGGGTAGCGCGTGCACAGCTCGATGGCCCCGCGCAGGACGTGGGCCGCGACCGCGCGGGATGTCGGCTCCTTCAGGGCCGCCGGCACATAGTGCAGATAGTGCTCGAAGTAGCGGTCGAGCGCGCGCCGGAACAGCGCTTCCTTGTTGCCGAACGCGGCATAGAGGCCGGGCCGCTCGACGCCGGTGGCCTCCGTCAGGTCGGCATAGGAAGCCCCCTCGTAGCCCTTGCGCCAGAACACGGCCAGCGCCGCGTCCAGCGCCTGGTCCACGTCGAACTCGCGATGACGCCCCATCAGATCGTCCATTCGTTTTTCATAATGGTCGTTATTAAATCACTTGACGCGCCGTGTCCAGAATGGCTAACGATCGTTACAATAATGATCGTTATGGAATGAGCGCATCCGATCGGTCCGTCGCTTCCTCCGGCCGCTGACCACAGTCACCGCATGCTCCAGCCCTCTCGATCACCCGCCGCCCATGCGGCGGGGTTCTCCAGTCGTGTCCAATCGAAAGGACCACCCATGACCAGTCGTCTCGACGGAAAAGTCGTTCTCATCACCGGCGGATCGCGCGGGCTCGGTGCCACCATGGCGGAAGCATTCGCCGACCGGGGCGCCGATGTCGCGATCAGCTACGTCGCCTCCGCCGACAAGGCCGAAGCCGTCGCGGAGACGCTCCGGAGCAAGGGCGTCCGCGCGCTTGCCATCCGGAGCGACCAGGCCGACCTCACCGCCGCCCGGCCGCTGATCGAGGCGGTGATTGCCCATTTCGGCAAGCTCGACATTCTCGTCAACAATGCCGCGATCGCCATTCAGGGCAAGACCGTGGACGACCCCGAACTGGACACCGAGGGCCTCGACCGCCAGTGGCAGATCAACGTCCTCGGGGCCGTCGCCACGACACGGGCCGCGGCGCAGAAGCTCACCGACGGCGGCCGCATCATCTTCATCGGTTCGGGCCTCGGCACCCGTATCGCCTTCCCGGGGGTGGCCGACTATGCGGGAACGAAGGCGGCCGTGCTCGGCTACGCCAAGGGCGTGGCCCGCGATCTCGGGTCCCGCAACATCACCGTCAACGTCGTGCAGCCCGGCATCATGCCGACGGACATGGCATCGGCGGTGGCCGACAACCTGCCCGAGGCGATGATGGACCTGCATGCGGTCCGCCGCATCGCCACCCTCGAGGAGGTGGCCGCGACGGTCTGCTTCCTGGCAGGGCCGGATGCCGCCTACATCACCGGCGGCGTGGTCGACATCAGCGGCGGCTACCAGATCTGACGTCGCCGTCCCCCGGCGCGGGCGGGCATCAGGCTAGCGTCCGCTCTGCCCGGGTACCCTACCGCTGGTCGGTGACCGGCGGTGGGGCCTCGCCCTCCGGCAGCTCGGTCGCGCTGACGAGCGTGTCGGAGACCTGCTGGCCGAACTGCTCGACGCGGTCGTCGTAGTGCTCGCGGGTGGTCGGGTCGACCACCGCCAGCGGCGCGGTGACGATGAGGCCGGCGGCAGCCCCGAGATTGGCGCCGGTGGCGGTCGCCAGTTCGCCGACCTTCTCGCCCAGCCCGACATTGTAGGTGTTGAGGTCCTGCCCGGTGGCGAGCTGCGCGCCGATCAGGCGCACCGCGTCCGGGCTTTCGGCGAAGGTGTTGTGCCCGAGCCGGTCGGACGTCCTCTCGTCGGTGAGATCGACGACGGTGAAGCCGGCCTTGCGCAGCTCGGCCTTGTAGGGTTCCGACGTCGGATCGATGGCGCCGAGGCGCACCCCGCCCCAGACCCGGCGCGACACCGCCAGCGCCTTGTCCTTGCGCGACACGAACAGCGTGAAATTCGGCTGCGGCTCGCCGAACGCCGCCACCTGGGTCCGGAACACGTCCACGTCGACGTCCGGCGCGGCCAGCATGACGTCATGGATCTTCGCATTGATGTGGCCGTTGCGGATGGCCATCTGGCGCAGCGCCTCCAGCGTCACCCAGTTGCCCATGGAGTGGGAGAGGATGCTGATCGTCTCGACCTGCCGGTTGCGCGCCAGCTCCGTCAGCAGCCGCTCCAGCGCATCGCGCGAGAAGTTGGCGCTCTCGCGGTCGTAGGTGTAGGCGAGCAGCTTGCCGCGCGACGGCCAGGTGAACAGCACCGGCACCACCGGGGCGCGGGAATCGTGGACGATCTGGGCCAGCCGGTAGACGGCGCTCTCGAAGCGGTTGTTGTAGCCGTGGATGAACACCAGCACGTGCCGCGCCTTGTTCTCCTTCAGCTCCGCGTCGACCCGCGCCATCGCCGTCTTCTCGTCGACGCGCTTCGCCGCCACCGTGACGAACTCCGTCGCCGGATCGGGCGGCAGCTTCCGCGGCCACTGGATCTCGCCGGACTGGCGCGCCGAATCCGGCGGGATCGACACGCTGATCTCGGCGAAAGCGGTGGTGTCGGCGCGATCGCCGGAAAACAGGAACCCCGGGTCGACATCGTCGTAGACGCGGGTGGTCGCGACCACCAGGTCGACCACGTTGGTGCCGGTGATCGCACCGTCGAACGGCACGAGGACACCCTGGGGCTTGCTCGCGCAGCCGGCAACGATCAGGCAGGTCGTGGCGACACCCAGAAAAACCCGTCTTGCCCGCACGCGATCCACCATCTGCCGGTTCCTTCCCGCCCCATGGTGTGCCCGCCGGGGGCCGCTCTGTCCAGCGCAGGAAAGACACGGTCTCGGCCGGAATGCATGCGCGGCCGGGCGGCCGCGCCCGGGAGACCGCTCGCCCGCTTCCCGGTCAGGCGGCGGCCTTTTGGCCACCCTCGGCGATGCGGACCAGCTTCGCCAGGATCGTCGCCGTTCCCTTCAGCCGGTCTTCCGGGGTCGGCCAGTTGCGCTGGAGCACCAGCCGGTGGTCGGGCCGCATCTTGGCGAGGATGCTCTGCTCGCCGATGTAGGCGACCAGCCCGGCCGGGTTGGGGAAGACGTTGCCGCGGAAGCCGATGACCAGCCCCTTCGGCCCGGCGTCGACCTTGTCGATGTTGGCCTTGCGGCACAGCCCCTTGATGTAGACGATCTTCAGCAGCGCCTCGACCTCGTCGCCGATGGGCCCGAAGCGGTCCACCAGCTCGGCCGCGAACGCGTCGATGTCCTCGGCCTCGGTCAGGTCGGCCAGGCGCCGGTAGAGCGACAGCCGCAGCGACAGGTCCGGCACGTAGGCTTCCGGGATCATCACCGGCGTGCCGACGGCGATCTGCGGCGACCACTGCTGGTCGTCGCCCTCGTCCTCGCCGCTCTTCAGGCTGGCCACCGCCTCTTCCAGCATCTGCTGGTAGAGCTCGTAGCCGACCTCCTTGATGTGGCCGGACTGCTCCTCGCCGAGCAGGTTGCCGGCGCCGCGGATGTCGAGGTCGTGGCTGGCCAGCTGGAAGCCCGCCCCCAGCGTGTCCAGCGACTGCAGCACCTTCAGCCGGCGCTCCGCCGACGGCGTCAGCGTCTTGTTGGCCGGCACCGTGAACAGCGCGTAGGCGCGCTGCTTGGAGCGGCCGACGCGGCCGCGCAGCTGGTAGAGCTGCGACAGGCCGAACATGTCGGCGCGGTGGACGATCAGCGTGTTGGCGGTCGGGATGTCGAGGCCGGACTCCACGATCGTCGTCGAGAGCAGCACGTCGTACTTGCCCTCGTAGAAGGCCGTCATGATGTCTTCCAGCTCCCCCGCCGGGATCTGGCCGTGGGCGACGGCGACCTTCACCTCCGGCACCGTCTCGTCGAGGAAGGCCTTGCGCTCGGCGAGGTCAGAGACGCGCGGGCAGACGTAGAAGGCCTGGCCGCCCCGATAGAGCTCGCGCAGCAGCGTCTCGCGGATCACCAGCGGGTCGAACGGCGAGACGAAGGTGCGCACCGCCAGCCGGTCGACCGGCGGCGTGGCGATCAGCGACAGCTCGCGCACGCCGGTGAGCGCCAGCTGCAGGGTGCGCGGGATCGGCGTCGCCGACAGCGTCAGCACGTGCACCTCGGCCTTGATCTCCTTCAGCCGCTCCTTGTGCTTGACGCCGAAGTGCTGCTCCTCGTCGACGATCAGCAGCGCCAGGTCGCGGAACTGGATGGCCTTGCCGAGGACCGCATGGGTGCCGACCACGATGTCGATGGAGCCGTCGGCGAGCCCCGCCTTCACCTGCGCCATCTCCTTGGCGCTCACCAGCCGCGAGGCCTGGGCGATGCGCACCGGCAGGCCCTGGAAGCGCTCGGTGAAGGTCTTGAAGTGCTGGCGCGACAGCAGCGTCGTCGGCACCACCACGGCGACCTGGCGACCGGTCATGGCGGCGACGAAGGCGGCGCGCAGCGCCACCTCGGTCTTGCCGAAGCCGACGTCGCCGCAGACCAGCCGGTCCATCGGCCGGCCGGTGGCGAGGTCCTCGAAGATGGCGTCGATGGCGCCGAGCTGGTCCTCGGTCTCCTCGTAGGGGAAGCGCGAGGCGAACTCGTCGTAGGCCCCCGACGGCGGCTCGATGACGGCGGCATGGCGCATGGCGCGCGCCGCGGCGATCTTGATGAGCTGACCCGCCATGTCGCGGATCCGCTGCTTCATGCGGGCCTTGCGCGCCTGCCAGGCGCCGCCGCCCAGCCGGTCGAGCTGCGCCTCGGCCTCGTCGGAGCCGTAGCGCGACAAGAGCTCGATGTTCTCCACCGGCAGGAACAGCTTGTCGCCGTTGTGGTAGGCGAGCTCCAGGCAGTCGTGCGGCGCGCCGGCGGCCTCGATGGTCTTCAGGCCGATGAAGCGGCCGATGCCGTGGTCGGCGTGCACCACCAGATCGCCCTCGGCGAGGCTGGAGGCCTCGGTGAGCACGTCGGCGTTGGAGCGCTTGCGGCGCTTGCCGCGGATCAGCCGGTCGCCCAGCACGTCCTGCTCGGCGATGATGGCGAGGCTGTCGGTCTCGAAGCCGGTCTCGATCCCCAGCGCCGCCAGCGCCACGGTGCCGTCGGGCAGGCCGAGCGCCTCGTTCCAGTCGGCGACGGGCGTGACCTTGCCGATGCCGTGGTCGTCGAGCACCTGCAGCAGCCGGTCGCGCGAGCCGAGGCTCCAGGCGGCGATCACCACCTGCTTCTTCGCCTTGCGCAGGCTGGCGACGTGCTTGACCAGCGCATCGAAGACGTTGACGTCCTCGGCCGCCCGCTCCGCCGCAAACGTCCGGCCGACCCGGCCGGCGGCATCGCGCACCGGACCGGTCTCCTGGGTCTCCGGCACCATGAACGGCGTGAAGCGCACCTGGCCGGGCGCCGCCATGTCGGCCTTCAGCTCGTCCTCGCCGAGATAGAGGGTGGCGGGCTCGATCGGATGGTAGGGAACGCCGCCCTGCCCGGCCCCGATGCCGGCGCGGCGCGCCTCGTAGTGGTCGGCGACCTCGCTCAGCCGGTTGCGGACGGACTCGTCGGCCAGATGGTCGAGCACGGTCACCGCGCCCGGCACGAAGGCGAACAGCGTGTCGAGGTGGTCGTGGAACAGCGGCAGCCAGTGCTCGATGCCCGGATGGCGGCGGCCCTCGCTCACCGAGGTGTAGAGCAGGTCGTCGCGGCTGGGGGCGCCGAAGCTCTCGCGGTAGGCGGTGCGGAAGCGGGTCACCACGTCGGGGCCGATGACCACCTCGCTCATCGGCACCAGGTCCAGGCGCGGCTGCTGGCCGGTGGTGCGCTGGGTCTCCGGATCGAAGGGCCGGATCGATTCCAGCGTGTCGCCGAAGAAGTCGAGGCGCACGGGCGACTCCGAGCCCGGCGCGTAGAGGTCGACGATGCCGCCGCGCACCGCATACTCGCCGGCCTCGCGCACCGTCGGGGTGCGCAGGAAGCCGTTGGCGTCGAGCCAGCGGACGACGCTCTCCATGGCGATCTGGCCGCCCGCGGCGGCCGACCAGACGTCGCTCTCGATCCAGGTCCGCGCCGGCAGCCGCTGCACGACGGCGTTGGCGGTGGTCAGCAGCACCCGCGGCCGGTCGGAGGCGTCGGTCGAGACGAGGCGCGCCAGCGCCGCCATGCGCCGCGCCTGGACCGCCGGGTTCGGCGACACCCGGTCGTAGGGCATGCAGTCCCAGGCGGGGAATTCCAGCACCGTCACGTCGGGCGCGAAGAAGGCAAGCGACTCCTGCACCGCCTGCAGGCGCTGGCCGTCGCGGGCGACGAACAGCACCGAGGGCGCGGTTCCGCCGGCGCGCGCGATGTCGCCCAGCACCAGGCCTTCCAGCCCGTCGGGCACGTCGGCCACGGTGATCGTCGTGCCGGGATCCGGTCGGACGGCGGCAAGGGAGGCGGTTGCGGCGCGCATGGCGGTCGTCACGGCTCGGTTCATGAAGGTGTGTGGAAGGCGATGATCTTGCGCAGCAGCCGGTCGTCCCAGTTGGCGGGCACGTCGGCCTGGCCGGCGATCCAGGCGTAGAGGTCGGGGTCCGGCACCTCCATCAGCGCCTCGAAGGCGCCGATCTCGTCGTCGGACAGCTCGCCGATGGTGGCGTCGGCGAAGCGGCCGAGCAGCAGGTCCATCTCCCGGGTGCCGCGATGCCAGGCATGGAACAGCAGCTTCTTGCGGCGGACGTCGAGCCCGTCGGACGAGCGTACGGTGCCGCTCATGGCCGGCCTCCCGCGCGGGTCGGGACGGGGACACGGAAGGGCTGCCGGATCGCGGCGGCGTCGATGATCATGGCGCGGACAGGCTCCGTCGAGAATGGATCGCCGCGAAGGCCGGCGACGGGACGCGGGATCGGTGTCTTTCCTGCGCTTACGTGGTACTTGCGCAGGCGGATGCGAGTGACCGCATCATCAGCGCCCCGTGGCGCGCCGGCCGAGACCGCCGCGCGAAACCCCGTGAATGCCCGATGCGACCTGCCGAACTCAATCCCTTTTTTCGCGCGCTGACGGACCTGGGCGGCGTCGGGCCGAAGTCGGTCCGGCATTATGCGCGCCTTCTCGGCCGCGCCAGCGACGATCCGCGCGTCGGCGACCTCGTCTTCCACCTGCCCGTCGACGTGCTCGACCGGCGGGCGCGGCCGGAGATCGCCACGGCGCCGCACGGCGCGATCGCCACGCTGACGGTGCGCATCGACCGCCACGAGGCGCCGAAGCGCCGCGGTGCGCCCTACAAGGTCTACGCCCACGACGAGACCGGCGAACTGGCGCTGGTCTACTTCCACGCCCAGCCCGACTGGCTGCGCCGGCTGCTGCCCGAGGGCGAGACCCGGCTCGTCTCCGGCAAGGTCGAATGGTACAGCGGCCGGCCGCAGATGGTCCACCCGGACCACGCGGTGGCGCTTGAGGACGAGGACAAGCTGCCGACCATCGAGCCGATCTATCCCCTCACCGAGGGGCTGACGGGACGCGTCCTCGCCAAGACCATCGCCGGCGCGCTGGAGACCGTGCCGGACCTTCCGGAGTGGCAGGACCGGCACTGGCTCGCCAAGGGCGGCTATCCGTCCTTCCACGCGGCGCTGACCCGCCTGCACCACCCGACCGACGTCGCCGACCTGTCGCCGAACGCCCCGGCCCGCCTGCGGCTCGCCTACGACGAACTCCTGTCCGGCCAGCTGGCGCTGGCGCTGATCCGCCGCCGCATCCGCCGCCAGTCCGGCGTGTCGCGGACCTGGGACGCCGCGCGCGTCGCCGCCGTGCGCGCCGCCCTGCCCTTCGAGCTCACCAACGCCCAGAGCGAGGCGCTGACCGAGATCGCCGCCGACCTGAAGGCGCCCCACCGGATGCTGCGCCTGCTGCAGGGCGACGTCGGCTCCGGCAAGACGGCGGTGGCCGTCGTCGCCATCGCCATGGTGGTGACCAGCGGATCCCAGGCCGCCCTGATGGCGCCCACCGCGCTCCTCGCCCGCCAGCATTTCGAGGCGCTCGCGCCGCTGTTCGCGAAATTCGGCATCAGCTGCCGTCTGCTCGTCGGCGGCGTGCCGGCGGGCGAGCGCAATCAGATCCGCAGCGGCCTCGATGCCGGCACGATCGACCTGGTCATCGGCACCCACGCCATGTTCCAGGAGGACGTGACGTTCCGCGACCTTGGCCTGGTGATCGTCGACGAGCAGCACCGGTTCGGCGTGCACCAGCGGCTGGCGCTCTCGGAGAAAGGCCCGTCGAGCGACGTGCTGGTGATGACCGCGACGCCGATCCCGCGCACCCTGGTGCTCACCGTGTTCGGCGACATGGACGTCTCGCGGCTCACCGAGAAGCCGCCCGGCCGCACCCCCATCGACACCCGTACCGTGCCGCTCGGCCGCCTCGACGACGTGGTCGACCGGCTGGAGGCGGCGCTGGCGCGCGGCGAGAAGGCCTACTGGATCTGCCCGCTGGTGGAGGATTCCGACGTGGTCGAGCTCGCCGCCGTCACCGAGCGCCACCGGGCGCTGCAGGCCCGGCTGGGCGACCGGGTCGGGCTCGTCCACGGCAAGATCAAGGGCTCCGAGCGCGACGAGGTGATGGACCGGTTCCGCACCGGCGACCTGAAGGTGCTGGTCTCCACCACGGTGGTCGAGGTCGGCGTCGACGTGCCGGACGCGACGATCATGGTGATCGAGCACGCCGAGCGCTTCGGCCTCGCCCAGCTGCATCAGCTGCGCGGCCGCGTCGGCCGCGGCGCCCGCCGGTCGGTCTGCCTGCTGCTCTACAAGGAGCCGCTCGGCGAGACGGCGAAGGGCCGCCTGTCGGTGATGCGCGACAGCGAGGACGGCTTCGTGATCGCCGAGGAGGACCTGCGCCTGCGCGGCGAAGGCGAGCTTCTGGGCACGCGCCAGAGCGGCCTGCCGGGCTTCCGTCTCGCCGTGCCGGAGCTGCACGGCGAGCTGATCGCCGCCGCCCACGACGACGCCCGGATGATCATCGAGACCGATCCGGACCTCGTCACCGAGCGCGGCCGGGCGCTCCGGATCCTGCTCTACCTGTTCGAGCGCGACGAGGCGGTGCGGCTGCTGCGCGCCGGCTGATCCGGGGCGTCGGTCGCCGCCGCCGGCGCGCCGTCGTCTTCGGCCGGCGTCCTCTCCAGCGGTTGGACGCCGCCGTCGAAATCCGGGGCGATGAGGCCCGCGGAAATGATGAGCTTGGCGGCATCCTCGATGCTCATGTCGAGGATCTTGACCTCCTGCCGCGGCAGATAGAGCAGGAAGCCTGAGGTCGGGTTCGGCGTGGTCGGCAGGAAGACCGAGATGAAGTCGTCCTCGGACAGCCGGTGCGCCACCTCGCCCTTGGCCTCGGTCGAAATGAACACGATCGACCAGATGCCGCGGCGCGGATACTCGATCAGGCCGGCCTGCTGGAACGACCTGCCGCGCTCCGACAGCACCGTCTCGAAGATCTGCTTCAGCGCCTTGTAGAGGTTGCGGACGAGCGGCATCCGGTTGAGCATCTGCTCGCCGAACGACAGCAGCGTCCGGCCGAAGATGTTCGCCGTCAGGAACCCGAGCAGCGTCAGGCCGACGAGCGCGACGATCAGGCCGATGCCCGGCAGCGGGAAGCTCAGATAGGTGTCGGGATTGTAGCGGTGCGGGATGAAGGGCTTCACCCAGGCATCGACCCAGCGCACGAACGACCAGGTGATCAGGAACGTGATCGTCAGCGGCGCCGCGAACACGACACCGGTGAGGAAATAGTTCCGCAAGCGCGCCCAGACCGAGGTGCGTGGCTTCGGGATCTGGTCCGTCTCAGGACCCCGCGGGTCTCGTTTCATCGATCGTCACGTCTCCCAAAACCGTCCGAACCGGCGGCAACACATGCACGGAAACGGCGTGCCGGATCCTTCTTAAGATAGGAGATGCAAACCGAACGCCAGCAGGATTTTTCTGCCGGCAACGGGAACAATTTGCCCGGTCGGATCCGCGCTATTCGACCGTCACGGACTTCGCCAGATTGCGCGGCTGGTCGACGTCCGTGCCGTTCTGCACGGCGGCGTGGTAGGCGAGCAGCTGCACCGGAATCGCATAGACGATCGGCGCGACGAATTCCGGGACCGTCGGCATGATGATCGTCTCGGCCGCATCGGAACCGATCAGTTCGGCGCCGCGCGCATCGGTGATCAGGATGATCTGGCCGCCGCGCGCCGCCACCTCCTGGATGTTGGAGGCGACCTTCTCGAACACCGCGTCGAACGGCGCCACCACCACGACCGGCATGTCCTCGTCGATCAGCGCGATCGGCCCGTGCTTCAGTTCTCCGGCGGCATAGCCCTCGGCGTGGATGTAGGAGATCTCCTTGAGCTTCAGCGCCCCTTCGAGCGCCAGCGGGAAGCTGGTGCCGCGGCCGAGATAGAGCGCATTGCGGGCATGCGCGAGGCCGCGGGCAATGTGCTCGATGTGCGGCTCCTGGCGCAGCGCCTCGGCGACGTAGCCCGGCGTTTCCGCCAGCGCCCGGACGTGGGTGCGCACGTCCTCGGCCGAGAGCGTGCCGCGCTCCTTCGCCGCGTGGACCGCGAGCGAGGCAAGCACCGCCAGCTGGCAGGTGAACGCCTTGGTCGAGGCGACGCCGATCTCCGGCCCGGCGAGCGTCGGCAGCGCCACGTCGGCCTCCCGTGCGATCGACGAGGTCGGCACGTTGACCACGGCGGCGATCTGTTGGCCGGCGGCGCGGGTGTAGCGCAGCGAGGCCAGCGTGTCGGCCGTCTCGCCGGACTGGGAGATGAACAGCGCCAGGTCGTCCGGCGACAGCGGCGCTTCGCGGTAGCGGAATTCCGAGGCGATATCGATGTCGACCGGCAAGCGCGCCAGCCGCTCGAACCAGTAGCGCCCGACGAGCCCGGCGTAGTAGGCGGTGCCGCAGGCCGAGATCGAGATGCGGCCGGCGCGCGCAAAGTCGATGGACGCCGCCTCGGCGACCCGCACCGTCTCGCTCGACAGGTCGAGATAGTGGCCGAAGGTGTGGCCGAGCACGGCGGGCTGCTCGTGGATCTCCTTCGCCATGAAGTGGCGGTAGTTGCCCTTCTCGGCCAGCGAGACGCTCGACGGCGTCGGCGTCACCGCCCGGTCGACCTCCAGGCCGCTTTCGTCGAAGATGCGCACGCCGGAGCGGCTGAGCAGCGCCCAGTCGCCTTCCTCCAGATAGACCAGCCGGTCGGAGAACGGCGCCAGCGCAATCGCGTCGGAGCCGAGATAGGTGCCGTCGTCGGCGAGGCCGATGGCCAGCGGGCTGCCGACCCGGGCGGCCGCGATCAGGTCCTCCTCGCCGTCGATCAGGATCGCCAGCGCATAGGCGCCGTGCAGCCTGGCCAGGGTGTTGCGCACCGCCTCCTCCGGGGTGCTGCCGGCCTCGAGCGCCCGGTTGACCAGATGGGCGACGATCTCGGTGTCGGTCTCGCTCTCGATGCGGGCGCCGCCGGCGATCAGCGCGTCGCGCAGCGCGCGGTAGTTCTCGATGATGCCGTTGTGGACCACGGCGACGCGGCCGGCGACGTGGGGATGGGCGTTGGCCTCGGTCGGCGCCCCGTGGGTCGCCCAGCGGGTGTGTCCGATGCCGGCGGTGCCCGCCAGCGGATGCGCGTCGAGGGCCTTCTCGAGGTTGCGCAGCTTGCCGGGGGCGCGCAGGCGCGCCAGGTGGCCGTCGCCGTCGAGGGTGGCGATGCCGGCGGAATCGTAGCCCCGGTACTCCAGCCGCTTCAGCGCGTCGAGCAGCAGCGGGGCAGCAGGTTCACTGCCGAGAACGCCAACGATTCCACACACGTGAGACCCCTTTTCAAACCGACTCGGATGCAGCTCGTGTCCGCGGGGGTTCTAGCCGGTCGCCGGCGGGTACGGGAATCAATCCAGGTTTCGAAGTGTGACCGCGCCGGACCGGCTCAGTCGCCGGCCGGCTTTTTCGCGCGCCCGCGCAGCGGCGAGCGGTCCGGCTTGACCACCTGCCGGGCGCGGGCGATCGCCAGCGCGCCTTCGGGCACGTCGTCGGTGATGACGCTGCCGGTGCCGACATAGGCCATGTCGCCGATGCGAATCGGCGCCACCAGCGCCGAGTTGGAGCCGACGAACGCGCCGGCGCCGATCTCCGTGCGGAATTTGTGGGTGCCGTCGTAGTTGCAGGTGATGGTCCCGGCCCCGAGGTTGGCGCGCGCACCGATCGTCGTGTCGCCCACGTAGGCAAGATGGTTCACCTTCGCGCCCGGGCCGAGGTCGGTGTTCTTCATCTCCACGAAGTTGCCGATCTTCGCGCCCTCGCCGACCTGGGTGCCGTCGCGCAGCCGGGCGAACGGGCCGACCAGCGCCCCGCCTTCGAGGCGCGCGCCCTCCAGGTAGCTGAACGCCCGCACCACCGCGCCGGCGGCGACGGACACGCCCTTGCGGAAGACCACGTAGGGTTCGATCACCGCGTCGGGCTCGATCTCGGTGTCGGCGGCGAACATCACCGTGTCGGGGGCGTGCATGGTGACGCCGGAGGCGAGCACCCGCGCCCGGGCGCGGCGCTGGAAGGCGGCCTCGGCGGCGGCGAGCTGGGCGCGGTCGTTGACGCCCATCAGCTCCTCCTCGCCGGTCACCTCGACCGACACCGCGAGCCCTTGCGCGTTGGCGATCTCGATGGCGTCGGTCAGGTAGTACTCGCCCTTGGCGTTGGCGTTGCCGATGGCCTGCAGGAGCGGCAGCAGCCGGTCGGCGCGCACCGCCAGCATGCCGGAGTTGCACAGGGTGACGCGGCGCTCCGCCTCGCTCGCCTCGGCGTGTTCGCGGATCGCCACCAGGCGGTCGCCGTCCAGGAGCAGGCGGCCGTAGCCGGTGGGGTCCGCCGCCTCGAAGCCGAGCACGACCAGGTCGGAGCCGGCGGCAAGACCGGCGCGCAGCCGGGCGATGGTCTCCGGCGTCACCAGCGGCACGTCGCCGTAGAGGATCACGATATCGTGTAGGTCGCCGGAGACGGCGGGCGCCGCCTGCAGCACCGCATGGGCCGTGCCCAGCCGCTCGGTCTGCTCGAACACCTCGGCCGCGGCGTCCAGCCGGTCCACCGCATCGCGCACCGTCGCCGCGCCATGACCGACGACGACGGCGCGGCGCGCCACGCCGGCCTCGCCGGCCGCATGCAGCACATGGCCGATCATCGGCCGATGGGCGATCTCGTGCAGGACCTTCGGCGTCTGGGAGCGCATCCGCGTTCCCTCGCCGGCCGCCAGGATGATCGCCAGGCAGGAGCGGTCGGTCATCAGTCCCTCGAATTGCGGTTGGCTCGGCTTCCGGCCGAGAACCTGTCCACGCCGCCCGCATCCGTCAAGTCCGTGACGCACGTCACGGCGGAAGCGGCCCGGTTGTCTTGCTCTCGACGACATCCTCCACCAGAGTGACGCCGAACTGGCGCCTCCGGCACCGATCGAGCGCCCGCCACGTCCGAAGCAGATGAGATTTCAGAGGTCACTGATATGAACGCTCTCCGGGTTTCCGGCACCGCTGCGCTGGTTTCCATGCTCGTCGCCTTCGCGCAGCCGTCGCTTGCCATCGAGCCGACGGGCAACGAGGTGGCCGACGCCTTCCTGACCGCAATCGAGCCGAACGACGGCGGCACGCTCACCCATGGCGACGTGGCCGCCTCCGGCTCCACCGTCACCATCAGCGACATCAAGGTCGGCTACACCGGCGACGCCGGAAGCGGCACCGCCCTGCTCGGCACGACCGCCATCGCCAACGGCCGGGTCGCCGACGGCGTGCTGACCGCCGATTCGCTCTCCATCGAAGACGTCACGATGGACGAGGTCGACAGCCAGTCGAAGCTGACGGTCGCGAGCATCGTCGTCAACAAGCCGGAGATCCCGATCGAGCGGCCCGCCACCGCCAGCGGCGAGCCGTCCTCCAGCCTCTCCGACTACCAGGACGCGGAGCTGACCAAGCTCGTCTTCACCGACGAGAACGGCTCGGAGCTGCCGGTGGAACGCGCCCTGCTGGCCGTCACCAGGCGCATCGACGGCGATCCGCGCGGCGGCACCATCAAGCTCGAGAACGCCGTCATGGAGACGGCCACCATCGAGGACGAGGAAACCCGCAAGCGGCTCACCGACCTCGGCTACTCCGAGATCGTCGTCGACCTTGCCGCCGAGGGCGACTGGAACTCCGACGACGGCACCGCGACGCTGAAGCAGCTGGAGGTCTCCGCCAAGGACATGGGCACCCTGAAGATGTCCGGCCAGTTCCTCGGCCTGACGCCCGAGGTGGTGGCCGCGCTGCAGCAGGACGACAACGACTTCTCCCAGCTGATGCAGACCATGCAGGGCGTCAGCGTCGCGGGCCTGACGATCCGCTACGACGACGCCTCGCTGGCCGGCCGCGCGATGGAGCTCACCGCCAAGGATCAGAGCGTCACCAAGCCGGAGCTGATCGACACCCTCAACATGCAGGTGTCGCAGATGCTGGCGATGCTCGAGAACAAGGGCTTCGAGGAGAAGGTCTCCGCCGCGGTGAAGATGTTCCTCAACGACCCGCAGTCGCTGGAGATCACCGCGAAGCCGGCGGCCCCGGTGCCGTTCGCCCAGATCGTCGGCACGGTGATGATGGCGCCGCAGACGCTGCCGAACGTGCTGTCGGTCGGCGTCGCCGCGAACGAGCCCGCCGCCGAGCCGGCCACCGGCGCGACGGACGGCTCCGGCCCCGGGAACCCGGCGAGCGGCGACGCGCCCGCCAAGCAGTAGCGGCGTCCGCGCCCGACGCGTTCGCAGCGCCCGCCGCCGGTCTCCCCGGCCGGCGGGCGTTGTCGTTTCAGGCCCCCTTTTCCCCATCCGATCGGAGGCAACGCCGATGCGCCCCGGACCCCGCAATCACCTGCTCGACGTCGCCGGCCTGACCGTCGGCCACGCCGAGGATCCCCACGTCAAGAGCGGCGTGACCGTGGTGGTGCCGGACGCGCCGGCGGCGGCCTCGGTAGCGGTGCTGGGCGGGGCGCCCGGCACCCGCGAGACCGACCTGCTGGCGCCGGAGCAGATGATCCCAGCGGTCGATGCGATCGTGCTGTCCGGCGGCTCGGCGTTCGGGCTGGCCGCCGCCGACGGCGCGCTGTCGGCGCTGGCCGCCATGGGCCGCGGCGCCGAGGTGGCCGGGTTCCGGGTGCCCATCGCGCCCGCGGCGATCGTCTTCGATCTCGCCAACGGCGGCGACAAGGCGTGGGGGGACGTGCCGCCGTTCCGCGCGCTGGGGCTGGCCGCCGTGCGCGCCGCCTCGGCCGACGACGTGCGCATCGGCACCGTAGGCCTCGGCACCGGCTGCACCACGGCCGACTTGAAAGGCGGCCTCGGCTCGGCCTCCACCGTGCTCCCCAGCGGCCACACGGTCGCGGCGATCGTCGGCGTCAACGCCGTCGGCACCGCCACCATCGCCGGCGGCGCCCACTTCTGGGCGGCCCCCTTCGAGCTCGACGGCGAATTCGGCGGCCGCGGCATGCCGCATCCGCTGCCCGCCGATGCCAGCCGGCTCATCACCAAGCTCGACGCCCTGAAGGCCGGCGCCAACACCACCATCGCGGTGGTGGCCACCGACGCGATCCTCTCCAAGGCGCAGCTCAAGCGGCTGGCGATCGCCGCCCACGACGGCTTCTCGCGCGCCCTGTGGCCGGCCCACACGCCCTATGACGGCGACACCATCTTCACGCTGTCGACAGGGCGCCGGCCGATCGCCGACGCGCTGTTCGAGCCGATCGAGCTGGGCGCGGCGGCGGCGGCGACGCTCGCCCGCGCCATCGCCCGCGGCGTCCACGCGGCAGCGGCGGCCGACCGCGACGTGCTGCCGACCTGGGCGGACCGCTTCGGCGGCTGACGGCGCGGCCTGAACGGACCGCCTACTCCGCCGCCTCCAGCAGCCGGTGGCGGGCGGCTGGGGCATCGGGGCCGCCGGCCGCGCCGCCGTCGAGCTGCGCCAGCAGCCCCTCGCGCTTGCGGTCGGCGACCGCGAAGTTCGCCTGCTTGACCGGCCCGTAGCCGCGGACCAGGTCCGGCACCCGCGCGATTTCCACCAGCAGCCCGTAGTTCGCCTCGCCGATCCGCGTGAGGATCGTCTCCACGTCGGCCCGGTAGCGCTTGACCAGATCGCGCTCGGCCCGGCGTTCGCTCGTGTAGCCGAACGGGTCGAGCACGGTGCCGCGCAGGCCCTTCAGCCCCGCCAGCACGCCGAACGCCTTGAACACCCACGGCCCGAACGCCCGCTTCTTCGGGCGTCCGGTCGCCGGGTCGGTGCCGGTGAGCATCGGCGGCGCCAGCATCACCGTCAGGCGCTTGTGGTCGTGGAAGGTGTCCTTCAGGCGCGCCCGGAACGCCGGCTCGGAATAGAGCCGCGCCACCTCGTATTCGTCCTTGTAGGCCATCACCTTGTAGAGGTTTTCCGCCACGGTCCGGGTGAGCCGCATGGTGCCCTGGCCCGTCTCCGCGTCGGCCGCCTGCACGCGGCCGACCAGATCGCGGAAGCGGCGGGCGTAGCCGCGGCCCTGATAGGCGACGAGCTCGTCGGAAAGCAGCGCGATCCGCTCGTCCAGCGTCTCTTCCTCCGGGTGCTCCTCCTTCGGCAGCGCCGCCGTCAGCGCCGACGGGTCGGCGGCGGCGACACGCCCCACGGCGAACGCCTTGAGGTTCTTCTCCACGGCGGCGCCGTTCAGCCGGATCGCCGTCTCGATCGCCTCGAACGACAGCGGGATCTCGCCGCGCTGCCAAGCGGCGCCGGCCAGCATCATGTTGGTGAACAGCGCATCGCCCATCAGCCGTTCGGCCAGGTCGGCGGCGTCGACGGCGGTATAGGCGCGGCTGCCCTCCTCCAGCGTCTTCTTCAGGCGCGCCTCCTCGTAGGAGAGCGTCTGCTTCATGACGAACTCCGCCGTCGGCGCCACATGGGTGTTGGCGACGGTGGAGGTGCGGCCGAAATCGGCGAGGCTGAGCACGTCGGCGCTGCAGGCGACCAGCATGTCGGCGGCCAGCAGCACGTCGAGGCTGGCGGTCGGGATGCGGGCGCCCTCGATGTCGCGCCCTTTCGGCGCGAAGCGCACGTGCGAGGTCACCGGCCCGTTCTTCTGGGCGAGCCCGGTGACGTCGAGGGTCGAGACGTTGAGGCCGTCGATGTGGCCGGCCATGGCCAGCACCGCGCCGACGGTGGTGACGCCCAGGCCGCCGATGCCGGCGATCAGCAGGTTGCGGGTGGCGGTCGGCACGTCCGGGCGCGGCGCCGTCAGCTTGGCCACCATCGCGTCGATGTCGATGTGGGCGTCCTCGGCGGTGACCAGTTCGGCCCCTTCCACCCACACGAAGGACGGGCAGAAGCCCTTCACGCAGGAGAAGTCCTTGTTGCAGCTCGACTGGTTGATGCGGCGCTTCTGGCCGAATTCGGTGTCCAGCGGCTCCACCGCGATGCAGTTCGACTGCACCGAGCAGTCGCCGCAGCCCTCGCAGACGCGCGGGTTGATGAACAGCCGCTTGTCCGGGTCCTCGTAGCCGCCCTTCTTGCGGCGGCGGCGCTTCTCGGCAGCACACGTCTGGTCGAAGATGATCGCCGAGACGCCGGGATACTGCGCCAGCTCGGTCTGCACGTTCATGATCTCGCCGCGATCGAGCACCGGCGTGTTCGGCGCCAGCCCCTTCTCGCCCTCGTAGAGGTGGGGGCGCTCGGACAGCACGACGATCTTCTCGACGCCCTCGGCCGCCAGCTGGCGGGAGATCTGCGGCACCGACAGCGGTCCGTCGAAGGCCTGGCCGCCGGTCATGGCGACGGCGTCGTTGAAGAGGATCTTGTAGGTGATTGGAACGTTTGCCGAAACGGCCTGGCGAATGGCCAGGATGCCGGAATGGTAATAGGTCCCGTCGCCAAGGTTCACGAACATGTGCCGGTCGTTGGAGAACGGCTCCTGTCCGACCCACAGCACGCCTTCGCCGCCCATGGCGATCTGGCCGTCCGTCGTGCGGCCGTTGATCTCCGTCATCGCGTGGCAGCCGATGCCGGGCTGGGCGCGGGCGCCCTCCGGCACCACCGTCGACGAGGAATGCGGGCAGCCGGCGCAGAAGTAGGCGCTCCGCTGGGCCTTCTCGGCGTGGCCGCCGGCCCAGGCGGAGCGCATCACCAGGCGTTCGGCGACCTCGCGCATGGCGCCGTCCTCCTGCACCTCGGGCACGAAGCCGAGGATCGCCTCGATGATCTCCTGCATCTGCAGTTCCAGGAGGTCCGACAGGAATGGCGCGCCGTCCGGCGTCTTCTTGCCCCAGATGCGCGGCCGCTGGTGCTCCGGCCAGCCGTAGAGCAATTCCTTGATCTGCGGCTCCATGAAGGCGCGCTTGTGCTCCACCACCATCAGCCGGTCGAGGCCGCGGGCGAACGCCGCGATCCGCGTCGGCTCCAGCGGCCACGGCATCGCGACCTTGAAGACCGCGAGCCCGATGCGGCGCGCCACCTGCTCGTCGATGCCCATCAGCTCGAACGCCTGGCGCAGGTCGCGGTAGGCCTTGCCCGTCGTCACGATGCCGTAGCGCGGCCGGTGCGAGCCGAACGCCACCTTGTCCAGGCCGCTCGCCCGCACATAGGCCTGGGCGGCGGGGATCTTGTGCTCGCGCAGCACCCGCTCCGTCTCCAGCCGGTTCTTCAGCAGCAGCACGCGGTTCACGTCGGCCTCGCGGCGCGGATCGTGCTCGTCGGGGGTGACGATCGCCAGCCGTTCCGGATCGACGGTGACGAGGCCGGAGGAATCCATCGTGTCGGCGAGGCAGAGGATCCCCGTCCACAGGCCGGAGAAGCGCGACATGGCGAGGCCGTGCAGCCCGTAGTCGAGCACGTCCTGCAGATCGGCGGGGTTGAGGCCGGGCATCTCGAAATTGAGGAGCGAGAACTCGCTCTGGGCCGGCAGGATCGACGACTTGGCGAGGTGGTCGTCGCCGCACAGCGCCAGGCAGCCGCCGAGCGCCGCGGTGCCGCTGGCGTTCGCCTGCTTCAGCGCGTCGCTGGCCCGGTCGACGCCCGGCGCCTTGCCGTACCAGATGCCGAACACGCCCTCGTGGGTGGAGCCCTGCCCGTGCAGCCCGACCTTCTGGGTGCCCCAGACGGCCGTCGCGCCGAGTTCCTCGTTCACGCCGGGCTTGAAGACGATGTCGTGCTCGTCGAGGAGCTTCTTCTCGCGGCCGAGGTTCTGGTCGAGGCCGCCGAGCGGCGAGCCGCGATAGCCCGAATAGAAGCCGCCGGTCTTGTGGCCGTGGGCCCGGTCGGCACGGATCTGGTCGATGCCGATCCGCAAAAGCGCCTGGATCCCCGTCAGGTAGACGGTGCCACGCTCCAACCTGTACTTGTCCTGCAGGGTGATGCTGGTCGGTTGCGCGGTCATGAGGCCTCCCGGCGTCTTCAAAAGAGATAACGCGGTCGATCGGCCTTGGTTGCCTGGACCTGCCGGCGGCCTGTCCCCGGCAAGGTTGCAACGCGCGGCCGACCGCTCGCGGACGGGAGACGGGCTCCCCTTGGTGGAGAGTTTGTTCTCTTGGGAGGGAATTTCTCTGCTATCGTGACACCGAAGCGCGATAAAACAGGAAGATTGATCCGGAATGAAGGCCAGTGCCGGAAGAACCCACCTCGACCCGGCGGACATCCGTGTCCTGCGCATTCTGCAGCGCGACGCATCGCTCTCCATCGCCGAGATCGCGCGCCAGGCCGGAATGAGCCAGACCCCCTGCTGGCGGCGCATCAAGAAGCTGAAGGACAGCGGCGTCGTCCGCCAGATCGCCGCGCTGGTCGACCGGGAAAAGGTCGGCCTGTCGTTCGCGTCCTATTCGTTCGTGAAGCTCTCCATCCCGAGCCGGGACAACATGGAGGAGTTCGACCGGATGGTGAACCGCTGGCCCGAGGTGGTGATCTGCGAGCGCATCACCGGCGCCGTCGACTACCTGCTGAAGATCGTCGCCGACGACATCAAGGACTACGACGATTTCCTGCGCCTGAAGCTGCTCAACAACGACCTCGTCTCCGACGTCCAGTCGCGCATCGTCATCGCCACCGTGAAGGACACCCCCGCCCTCCCGATCCGCGAGGATTGAAGCGCGCGGCGAGATGCCTAGCGCGAGGCTGTCCGTAAGTCTCCGATCAGCGCGCGACCGCGCGCCGGCCGGTCAGGCCGCCCTCCCGGAGCCGGTGAGCGTAGCGAACCCGGCGTGAGGGGAAAAAAACCCAAGACCTATCCGAACCGCTTCGGCGAATAGGGCAAGGGATCGACCAGCGGCCGGGTCCAGGTCATCAGCTCGGCGATCAGCCGGCCCGACGCCGGGCCCTGGGTGAAGCCCAGATGGCCGTGGCCGAAATTGAACCACAGCCCCTCGTGCTGCGGCGCCTGGCCGATGGCCGGCAGCGAATCCGGGAAGCACGGACGCGAGCCCATCCACGGCGTCGCCTCCACCGGCTCGCCGAGCGGGAACAGGCGGCGCGCGATCGGCTCGGCCCGGGCCAGTTGCACCGGGCTCGGTGGGGCATCCCGGTCGGCGAACTCGATTCCCGTGGTCAGGCGGATCCCGTCCACCATCGGCGTGATGACGAAGCCGTTGTCCATGTCGACGACGGGCCGCGCGAGGCTGGCGTTGCCGCGCGGCCGGTAGTGCCGGTGGTAGCCGCGCTTGGGCATCAGCGGCAGGGTATAGCCGAGCGGCCGGACGAGGTCGGCGCCCCACGGGCCCAGCGCCACCACCACCTGGCCGGCATGTACGGTGCCGCCGTCGGTGGCCACCTCGTAGCCCTTCGGCAGCGCCCGGATGGCCCGGGCCTCCTGGAGCAGGAACCGGCCGCCGCTGCCGAGGAAATGGGCGGCGTAGGCCTTGGTCACCCGGCCCGGGCTGGACACGCTCTCGGTTTCCGGCCACAGCACCGCCCGGTGGAACTCCGGCGTCAGGTGCGGCTCGATCTCGGCGACCTCCTCGGCGGTCAGGATGTCGAACGGCAGCCCAAGCTGCTTGGCGCGCGTCAGGTGCGCGGCCTGAGCGGCGGCGAAGCTCTCACCGGTCCGGTAGCAGCGCAGCCAGCCGGTCTTGCGGAAATAGCTCTCCGCGCCGGCCGCGCGCGCCAGCGCGTGATGCTCGGCGGCGGCCTCCCGGCTCAGCGCGTTGGAGGCGGCGGTGTAGCGGTCGACCCGCTCAGGTGTGGAATTTGCCCGCAGGCCGGCGAGCCAGCCGGCGAACTTCGGCAGGTCGCGGGCGCGGTAGTGCGCCGCGACGCTGCGGTTGAGGGCGAACGGCAGCAGCTTGGCGAAGCCGCGCGGGAACATCACCGGCACCAGGCCTTCGCGCTCCACCACGCCGGCGTTGCCGTAGGAGGTCTCCTCGCCGGGCTCGCGCCGGTCGATGAGCAGCACGTCCCGGCCGCGCATCAGGAGATGCAGGGCCGTCGAGACGCCGACGATGCCGGCCCCGAGCACGACGATGTCCGCGCGCTCCGTCATTCCTGTCCTCCCGGGTCGCTTGCCGCGCGCCCCGTGCAATCGGGGCTTGCGCCGATAGTGCGCAACTCGCCCCGGTCCCGCAAGGCGGGCCGGCGCCGCGCGCACCTGCGCACGTTCCGGCACAATCGGCCATTAGCCGATCTGCATCAGCCGGTTAGCCGCAGCTGCTCACGAAACCGCCGGGCCGCCTGCGGATCACGCATGCGCCGCGCCGATTGTCGCGGGGCGCGGGCTTTGCTATGGGCGAGCCTCCTTCCCCCTCGGAGCGCACCAAACGATGATCCCCCGCTATTCCCGCCCCGCCATGGCCGCGATCTGGTCGCCGGAGACGAAGTTCCGCATCTGGTTCGAGATCGAGGCCTACGCGGCCGAGGCCCAGGCCGAGGAAGGGGTGATCCCGAAGGAGGCCGTCGCCACCATCTGGGAGCGCGCCGGCAACGCCACCTTCGACGTCGACCGCATCGACGAGGTCGAGCGCGAGGTGAAGCACGACGTCATCGCCTTCCTGACGCATCTCGCCGAGATCGTCGGCCCCGAGGCGCGCTTCGTCCACCAGGGCATGACCTCCTCCGACGTGCTGGACACCTGCTTCAACGTGCAGCTGGTGCGCGCCGCCGACATGCTGATCGAGGATCTCGACCAGCTGCTTGCCGCCATCAGGCGCCGCGCCTTCGAGCACAAGTACACGCCGACCATCGGCCGCAGCCACGGCATCCACGCCGAGCCGACCACCTTCGGCCTCAAGCTCGCCCAGGCCTATGCGGAGTTTGCCCGCTGCCGCAGGCGCATGGAGGTCGCCCGCGAGGAGGTCGCCACCTGCGCGATCTCCGGCGCCGTCGGCACCTTCGCCAACATCTCGCCGAACGTCGAGGCGCACGTCGCCGAGAGGCTCGGGCTGACGCCGGAGCCGGTCTCCACCCAGGTGATCCCGCGCGATCGCCACGCCGCCTTCTTCGCCACGCTCGCCGTCGTCGCCTCGTCGGTGGAGCGGCTCGCCACCGAGGTCCGCCACCTGCAGCGCACCGAGGTGCTGGAGGCGGAGGAGTACTTCTCCGAGGGCCAGAAGGGCTCGTCGGCGATGCCCCACAAGCGCAACCCTGTCCTGTCGGAAAACCTCACCGGGCTTGCCCGCATGGTGCGCGCCTACGCCCTGCCCGCCATGGAGAACGTGGCGCTCTGGCACGAGCGCGACATCTCGCACTCTTCCGTTGAGCGGATGATCGGCCCGGACGCCACCGTGACGCTGGACTTCGCGCTGGCCCGCCTCACCGGCATGATCGACAAGCTGCTGATCTATCCGGACCGCATGCAGGCCAACCTCGACAAGCTCGGCGGCCTCGTCCACTCCCAGCGCGTGCTGCTGGCGCTCACCCAGGCGGGCGTGTCGCGCGAGGAATCCTACCGGATGGTCCAGCGCAACGCGATGCCGGTCTGGCAGCAGGGCGGCGACTTCAAGGCGCTCCTGAAGGCCGACAAGGACGTCGCCGCGAAGCTCTCGCCCGACGAGATCGACGCGCTCTTCGATCTCGACCATCATCTCGCCCACGTCGACACCATCTTCGACCGGGTGTTCGGCACCGACGGGGCCACCGCATGAAGACGTCCGATGCCGAACTGCTGATCCTTCCGGGCCTTGGCGGCGGCACGCCGGAGCACTGGTATTCCCGCTGGGAGACCCAGCTGACGAGCGCCCGGCGCGTCGCGCTCGACGACATGGACGCGCCCGACCGCGCCGGCTGGACCCACGCGCTGGTCACGGCGGTGGCCGAGGCGAAGCGCCCCGTGGTGCTGATCGCCCACTCGCTCGGCGTGGCGCTCGCCGTGCATGCGGCGGCCGAAACGTCGCTGCCCGGCGTCGCCGGCGCGTTCCTGGTGGGCGTGCCTGACCTGGAGCGCGACGACATGCCGGAGGCGACCAGGGCCTACGCGCCGCTGCCGCGCGATCCGCTGCCGTTTCCCTCCCTCATGGTGGCGAGCCGGACCGACCCGTACTGCTCCTACGAGCGCGCCGAGGATTTCGCCGCAAGCTGGGGCTCCGAGCTCGTCGACGCGGGCGACGCCGGCCACCTCAACAACGAAAGCGGCCACGGCCCCTGGCCGGAAGGCCTCACCCGCTTCGCCGTCCTGATGAAACGGATCGGCTGACCATCGGCCGGCGCCGGCGCGGCGCGGGTGCAAAACCATAAAACGGGGAGAGACGAGATGAAGGCTGTCGGGTTTCGCGAGCCTGGACCGATCGACCGCGACGATGCCCTCGTCGACGTCACCCTTGACCGGCCGGCGCCGTCCGGCCGCGACCTGCTGGTCGAGGTGAAGGCGGTGTCGGTCAATCCGGTCGACACCAAGGTGCGCGCCGGCATCGCGCCCATCGACGTGCCCGTCCGCGTGCTCGGCTACGACGCGGCCGGCACGGTGGCCGCCGTCGGCGACGATGTCGAGGGCTACCGGGTCGGCGACGACGTCTTCTACGCCGGCTCGGTGGTCCGCCAGGGCACCAACGCCGAGTTTCACCTGGTCGACGAGCGCATCGTCGGCCGCAAGCCGGCGAGCCTCACCATGGCCGAGGCGGCCGCCCTGCCGCTGACGGCCATCACCGCCTGGGAGATGCTGTTCGACCGCCTCGACGTGCGCCGGGCCGTGCCGGGGGCCGCCAACGCCGTCCTGGTCGTCGGCGGCGCCGGTGGCGTCGGCTCGATCGCCATCCAGATCCTGCGTGCCATGACCGGCCTCACCGTCATCGCCACCGCCTCGCGGCCGGAGACCCAGGCCTGGGTGCGCGAGCTTGGCGCCCACCACGTCGTCGACCATTCCAACCCCCTCGACGCCGAGGTCGCGGCGCTGGGCATCGGCGCGCCGGCCTTCGTGTTCTCCACCAACCAGACCGGCAAGCACGCCGAGGCGATCGCAAAGCTGATCGCGCCCCAGGGCCGCTTCGGCATGATCGACCGCTCGGGCGACATTCCGCTCGCCGCCTTCATGCCCAAGTCGGTGTCGATCCACTGGGAGTACATGTTCACCCGGTCGATGTTCCAGACCGCGGACATGGCCGCCCAGCGGGCGCTGCTCGACGAGGTGTCCGGGCTGGTCGACAGCGGCCGCATCCGCACCACGATGACCGAGAGCCTCGGGCCGATCACCGCCGCCACCCTCAAGGCCGCCCACGCGAAGCTCGAAAGCGGCACGGCGCGCGGCAAGATCGTGCTCGAAGGGTTTTGACGCAAGCCTCTGACGTCAAACGGGAACCGGCGAATCGCCGGTTCCGTCCGCGGTGCCCCGCGCGCCTCAGCCGGGCTTGCGGCCGGTCGCCAGCATGGTCAGCCCCGGGATCATCTCGCCCACCGAGACGTCCGCAAAGCCGGCCGCCGTCAGCATGTCGGCCAGCGTCGCCGCGTCGAGGCTGCGCGCCGTCGGCGTGAACGCCGTGTGCTGGAGCTGCCAGAGCGCCGCCAGCTTCGGGCCGGTGCGGTCGGCGGAGACCACGAAATCGTGCAGCATCATCAGCCCGCCGGGCGCAAGCGTCTGAAAGGCCCGGGCGATCAGCCCCTCGTGGGCGTCGCCCGGCACGCCGGAGAACAGGTACGACATCAGCAGCGCGTCCTGGCCCTCCGGCCATCCGGTCACCAGCGCGTCGCCCTCCACGTACGCGATCCGGTCTGTGAGGCCGGCTTCCGCCACGTACTCCCGGCCGATGGCGGCGACGTTGGGGAAATCCACCACGGTGGCGGTCAGCTCCGGCCAGGCGTTGCACAGCGTGATCGCGTAGGCGCCGGTGCCGCCGCCCACGTCCAGCAGCGTCTGCGCAGCCGTCAGGTCGACGATCTTGGCGAGGCCGCGCGCCGGGCCGAGCGAGCCGGCGTGCTGGCTCTCCGAATAGATCCGCGCCTGCTCCGGGTCGTCGAACCACTCCGCGTAGCTGCCGGTTGCGTCCTCCGGCAGGCGGTTCGCCAGCGCCGGCTCGATCTGGTCGAGCAGGCCGTACATCTGGCGGTCGACCTGCAGGCGCAGATAGTCGCCGAAGTCGTGGCGGGCACCCTGAACCAGGAAGGACTCCGCCGCCGGCGCATTGGCGAAGCGCTCGTCGTCGACCGAAACCAGTCCCAGCGACGCGACGGCGGTGAGCAGCGTCCGCGCCCGCTCCGCCGGCAGCCCGGCCGCCTTGCCCAGCTCCTCCGCCGTCATCGGTCCCTCGGCAAGGTGCGTGAACACGCCGAAGTGCAGCGCCGCGAACAGCGCCTTCGACCCCATGAAGCCGAAGGCGATGTCGGAGATCTCTTCGGCCGTGGTCAGGAGCGTCATGTCGGGCCGCCTCGCCGTCGCTGTTTCGATTGCGACGAGGATAGCCGCTTTGCGACGGGGGTGGCTAGGCGCGCGGCGCAAGGCGGCAGGTCGTTCACCGCGTTTCGCTTTCAGTGTCAATGCGTTGAGGACGAAAGTTCTAGCCCGGCGTGCCGGACTCACGGCGCCGCGGTCCCGCTTTCGGCGCACCGCCCGGGGATCGGCACGGTCCGAGGGCCCGTCGACCCGCACGCGAGCGCGGCTCGGCAGTCGATCGACGGATGCGCCATCGCCCCGGGTCGAGCGCGGTCAGGATGGCCGGGCCCCTGGCCCTGGGGTCGCCCGGACCACGGGCCGCCCCGCGTCGCCCGCGCGGCCCCCCCGCGTGCCCCGGGCCAGCCCCGCCGGACGCCTCCTACTCCGCCGCCTCGACGCGCCCGTCGGTGCCGACCCAGCCGTGGGCGGAGATGTCGAACACGACGCCCTCCGGGTCCTTGTACTTGCGCTCGGAGTTGCCCTGCTTGGAGCCCGCGAGCTCGAAGAAGAATTTCCCGCCCGCCGCCTCGACCCGCCGCTCGTACTCCGCCACGTCGTCGACCTGCACGCCGAAATGGTTGAGCCCGGCCATCCGGTCCAGCTCCTCGCCCGTCTTGTCGGTGAAATGCAGGAGCGCCAGGTTGACGACGCCGTCGGTGAGGTAGTTCGCCGTTCCGGTGCCGATGGTCTCGGCCCCGACATACTCCAGCTCGAACACCTGTTTGTAGAACTCGGTCATCGCCTCGAGGTCGCGGACGACGATGGCGATGTGGCGCAGACGGGCCATGTGGGATCCCCTGTTCCGGTGCGGCCGGTCTGTCGCCGGCCTGGTTGGTTCTGCCGGCAGGCTACAGGGGACGCGCTTCGCCGCTCATCCGGCATTTTGCCGGTGAAACGCCAGGTGGCGGTTGACCGGAGGGGCCGCCTTGCCCCTGCAACGCGTCCCGGCACATGCCCCATTTCCAACGTGGATCACCTGGAGCTAAAGTCCCGCTCCAGGTGCGCGACACGCGCAGTTCGGACCGGGGAGAAGGGCCATGCAGAAGACCGACGACAAACGCGCCGACCAGTTACCCGCCGAAGGCAAACGGCTTGCCTGGTCGCCGCCCAGGCTGCAGAAGGCGTCCATCGCATCCGAGACGCTGTTGGACGACAGCATCGGCGCCGACGGGGGCCTTTTCAGCTGAAAGGTCGGGGCGCCGACGCCACCCCTGCCATTTCGGGCCAGGATCCGGCACCGGAGGCGCCTCCCCCACGGCTGGTCCCGGCCGAAGCCGGAATGCCTGGCCCCGGGTCGACGCCGGATACCAGGCCCCGGGCCGGGCACCAGCGCCGCCAAGATCTCCGCTCATTCCAGCGAAGGCTGGAATCCAGGGCGAGCGGGCACGGAGCCGGTGATCGAGGCGCCGTGCTGATCCGGACCAGCGGCATAGGCGGGCGCATCTCCCCTTCAGGCGGAAAAAGTGGCGCGGCCGCAACGGGATTCCAGCCCTCGCTGTCATGAGCGGAACGTCGACCGAGCCGTCGGAGAAACCCATGAGGCCGAAGGATGCGGATTGGTCGGGGGCCCGGGCGCCGCCCCCTTCTCCGCTCATTCCCGCGAAAGCGGGAATCCAGGGCGGCTCGGCACAGAGCCGGTGATCAGGGCGTGGTGCTGATCCGGACCAGCGGCATAGGCGGACGCATCTCCCTCCAGGCGGAAAAGGCTGCGAAGCCGCAATGGGATTCCGGAATGCGCGAGTATGAGCGGTTGTAACCGCGAGAGCCTGTCATCAGACTGAACCGTGACCGCGGTCTGGGGCCCTGGATTCCCGCTTTCGCGGGAATGAGCGGACTATGGAGCGCTCGCACGAGAACCCCATCCGGCCGAATACGGCGGGCCTGCCGAAGGGATCCTGACCACCGGGAACAGACCCCGCCTCCCGCCGCTCCGCATACCGCGCAAGACCGGCCCCGGCGCCGCCAGGATCTCCGCTCATTCCCGCGAAGGCGGGAGTCCAGGGCGGCACGGCACAGTCCCGGTGATCAAGGCGCGGTGTTGATCGCGACCGGCGGCTTGGGCGGATGCCTCTCCCTCCAGGCGGAAAAGGCTGCGAAGCCGCAATGGCATTCCGGAATGCGCGAGCATGAGCGGTTGTGACGGCGAGAGCCTGTCATCAGACTGAACCGTGACCGCGGTCTGGGGCCCTGGATTCCCGCCTTCGCGGGAATGAGCGGACTATGGAGCGCTCGCAGGAGAACCCCATCCGGCCGAATACGGCGGGCCTGCCGAAGGCTCCGGGCGACCGGGAACAGACCCCGCCGCCGACCCCGCACAACCGCGCCAAAGGTCGGCGACCGGCGCCGCCAAGTTCTCCGCCATCCCGCCGAAAGTCGGGATCCGTAACCGGAGGCGTCTCCCCCACGGCTGGTCCCCGGCCGAAGCCGGAATGCCTGGCCCCGGATCGACGCCGGAATTCCTGGCCTTGGGTCGGCGCACCGGCGCCGCCAAGATCTCCGCTCATTCCAGCGAAGGCTGGAATCCAGGGCGAGCGGGCACCGAGCCGGTGATCAGACCGAACAGGGCGGGACCTGCCGAAGCGTCCCGCACGAGCGCGGAAAGACCCCGCGCCCTACCCCGCGATCTTGGAAAAGTCCGCAACCGCCGCTGTTGCCGCCGGGATGGCGCTGAGCAGCTTCAGCCGGTTCTCGCGCAGCGCCGGGTCGTCGGCGTTGACGAGGATCCTGTCGAAGAACGCGTCGACAGGCGGGCGCAGGCCCGCAAGGGCTTCCATGGCACCGGCGAAATCTTCCGCTGCGACGGCGGCGGTGGCCTTCTCGCGGGCCGGAGCGATGGCCGCGAACAGCGCCTTTTCCTCGGGCTCCGTCAGCAGCGCCGGATCGGGTTCGCCGTCGAACGACCGGCCGTCCTTCTTCGCCTCGGCGCGCAGGATGTTGGCGGCGCGCTTGTAGCCGGACAAGAGGTTCGCGCCGTCCTCGCTCGCCAGGAACGCCGACAGCGCCTCGATGCGGCGAACCATCACCAGCAAGTCTGCGAAGCCGTCTTCGGAAGCTAGAACCGCATCCACCAAATCGTGCCGAGCCTTTTGGTCGCGGAGTTGATTCTTCAGTCGATCGATAAAGAAGATAAGTAGATCATCAGCCTTAATCCGCGCCTCACCATAGAACTTATCATCAGCATCAGGTAAAATTTTCTCTATTACCGACTCAATTTCCTTCATATCAAGACCACCAGCCGCGTATAGATTGTAAGCGGAAGAGCCAAGATCGATAACTTTCTGTCTCTCAACTGCCAACTGAACAATGACCATATGTCGATGCACTATGTCGGCCTGTTGCAACTCTAGCCCATTCTCCAGCACAATCCGGATCACGCCCAGCGCCGCACGCCTGAGCGCGAACGGGTCCTTCGACCCGGTCGGCTTCTCGTCGATGGCCCAGAACGACACCAGAAGGTCGAGCTTGTCGGCGAGCGCCACGGCGATGGAGACCGGCGCGGTGGGCACGCCGTCGGACGGTCCGGCCGGCTTGTAGTGCTCCTCGATGGCGGCGGCGATCGCCGGATCGACGCCCTGCGCCTCGGCGTAGCGCCGGCCGACATAGCCCTGCAGCTCCGGGAACTCGCCGACCATGCCGGTGACCAGATCGGCCTTGGCGAGGCGCGCGGCGGTCTCGGCGGCGTCCGGATCGGCGCCCACCATCGGCGCCAGCGCCTTCGCCAGCGCGGCGATGCGCTCGACCCGTTCCGCCTGGGACCCCAGCTTCTCGTGGAAGGTCACCGAGGCGAGCTTCTTCGCGTGGTCGGCGAGCGGCGTTTTCAGGTCGGTCTTCCAGAAGAACTCCGCGTCCGACAGCCGCGCCCGCACGACGCGCTGGTTGCCGGCGACGATGGCCGCGCCGCCGTCGCTCGCCTCGATGTTGGCGGTCAGAACGAAGGCGTCGGCGAGCCGGCCCGTCTTCGGGTCGCGCATCACGAAGCACTTCTGGTTCTCGCGGATGGTGAGGCGGATCACCTCGTCCGGCAGCGCCAGGAACTGTTCGTCGAAGCGGCCGACCAGCACCACCGGCCATTCCACCAGCCCGGCCACCTCCTCCAGCAGCCCCTCGTCCTCGACCAGCTCCAGGTTCAGCGCCAGCGCCCGGTCCCGGGCGTCGTGGACGATCATCTGCTTGCGGCGGTCGAGGTCGAGCACGACCTTGGCGGCCGCAAGCTTCGCCACGTAGTCGTCCATCCGGCGGACCTTGAACGGCGCCGGCGCCAGGAAGCGGTGGCCGCGCGTCTCGTCGCCGGATGCGATGCCGCCGACCTCGAAGCGGACGATCTCCGGCTCTTCCGTCTCCGGCCCGAACGTGCAGACGATGGAATGCAGCGGCCGCACCCAGCGCAGCGCGCCGGGCTCGGTCGACGCCGCCCCCCAGCGCATCGATTTCGGCCACGGGAACTTGCGCACCACCTCGGGCAGCAGCTCGGTCAGCACGGCGGCCGCATCCTGGCCGGGCGTCACGATCGTCGCCTGGTAGAAGTCGCCCTTCTTCGGGTCGGTGACGATCTCCGCGTCGTCGATGGAGGCGAGGCCGGCGGCGCGCAGGAAGCCCTCCAGCGCCTTCTCCGGCGAGCCGACGCGCGGCCCCTTGCGCAGCTCCGTGCGCTCCGGCGAGCGGCCGGGCACGCCCATCACGTGCAGGCAGAGCCGCCGCGGCGTGGCGGTCGCCATGGCGCCCTCGTAGACGAGGCCGGCCTCGACCAGGCCGTTGGTCACCAGCGCCTTCAGGTCGTCGGCGGCACGGCGCTGCATGCGCGCGGGAATTTCCTCGGAGAAGAGTTCAAGCAGGAGTTCGGGCATGAGGACGCGGACGCTCGGGCTCGGGACGAAAACGGGGACCGGTGGGCACTGCCGGATATTCGCAGCGGACATAAACCGAGTTGGCGTCCGAGGCCAGAGGCGGCAGACGCGACGCTGTCGCGCGCCGCCCCCCGCCCGCCCGGCGAAGAGCGTTCAGGCGGGGACCGAAGCGGCGGCCCCGGGCGCCTCCTCCAGACAGCCGAGGCCGGCGAGCGTGGCGCGGACCGCCGCGTCGATCGGTGTCCGGGGTTCCGCGCCCAGCGTCGCCACCAGCCGGTCGTTGCCCATCCGCACCGGCCGCTCCCAGAGATAGCGCATCTCGGCGAGCTCCCGGAACAGCGGCACGGCGGGCGAGGCGAGCCGCACCAGCCGCCACGGGAACCGCTTCAGCGGCAGGTCGGGGCGGTCGAGCACCCAGCGGATCGCCTCGGCCATCTGCCGTCCGTCGGCGTCCCAGACGCCCTCCATGTGGAAGCGGGCGAAATCGTCGAGCCCTTGCGTGGCCAGCAGCCGCACCATGGTGTCCGCCACGTCGGGCAGGTAGGCCCACTGGTGTCCGACGCCGGGCCGGCCAGGGGTGACGATCCGCTCCGGCACCCGGCCGGGCGTCACCAGCGCCTGGCCGAACCAGTTGTTGCGGGCGTTCGGGCCGAAATAGTCGCCGCAGCGGACGATCAGCGTGCGCGCGGTGCCGGCCCGCGCCGCGGCCTCCAGGCGGCGTTCCATCTCCACCCGGATGCGGCCCTTGCGGGTGACCGGGTTCTGCGGCGCGTCCTCCGCGATCGCCGCGGCGTCCAGCACGTCGGGGCCGTAGTTGTAGACGGTGCCCGGCAGCACGATGCGGGCGCCCTCGCGGCGCGCCGCGGCGATCGTGTTGTCCAGCATCGGCAGCACCAGCCGGCCCCAGTTGCGGTAGCCCGGCGGGTTGACCGCGTGGACGATCAGGCTGGCGCCGCGCGCCGCCGCCGCCACGTCGTCGGCGTTCATGGCGTCGCCGGCGATCCAGTCGAACTGGCGCCGGTTGGCGAGCCCGCCCGGATTGCGGTGAAGCGCCTTTACCTGCCAGCCGGCGGCGGCCAGCCGCGTGGCGACCGCGCCGCCGATGCCCCCGGTCGCGCCCAGAACCAGTGCGATGTCGCGTGTCATGACAACCTCCATCGGTGTGATGCGGCTGATATCGCGCCTGCCGGGATTCAACGCTATTGTCGAAATCCGTGGCGACGCTATACGGAAATCGATGAACACGGATCCGAGCTGGGATATCTACCGGACCTTCGGCGCGGTGCTGCGCGAGGGCTCCCTGTCGGCGGCGGCACGCAGCCTGGGGCTCACCCAGCCGACCGTCTCCCGCCACATCGACGCGCTCGAGGCGGCGATCGGCGCGGATCTGTTCGTGCGCACCCAGCGCGGGCTGTCGCCCACCGACGCGGCGCTGCAGCTGCGTCCCTACGTGGACTCGCTCGCCGCCTCCGCCGACGCGCTGGTGCGGACCGCGACCGGCCGGCCCGGCGTGGTCGAGGGCACCGTGCGGATCAGCGCCAGCGAGGTCGTCGGCATGGAGCACCTGCCGCCGATCCTCGCCGGCCTGCGCCGCGCCTATCCGGGTCTGACCCTGGAGCTGATGCTGTCCAACGCCGTCGACGACCTGTCCCGGCGCAGGGCGGACGTGGCGGTGCGGATGGTGCAGCCGGCCCAGCAGGCCCTCGTCGCCCGCCGGCTCGGCACCATCCCGGTGGGGATGCATGCGCGGCGCGACTATCTCGACCGGCGTGGCGTGCCGGAGACGTTCGACGATCTCGGCCGCCACGACCTGATCGGCTACGACGCCGAAACGCCGGCCATCCGCGCGGTCGTCGCCCGCTTCCCCGCCCTGTCGCGGTCCCGATTCGCGCTGCGCACCGACAGCGACGTGGCGCAGCTGGCGGCGATCCGGGCCGGCTTCGGCATCGGCGTCTGCCAGGTGCCCATCGCCGCCCGCGACCCCGCCCTGGTGCGCGTGCTCGCCGACCGCTTCACGGTCGACCTGGATGTCTGGGTGGTGATGCACGAGGACCTGAGGACCAGCGCCCGCTGCCGCGCCGTCTTCGACGCCCTGGTCGACGGGCTGGCCCCGGTGGTCACCCGCGAGCGCCCCTCCGAGGCGCCCTGACCCTCCAGCCGGCGCGGGAGCGACAAAATGTGATCCGCGACACAGATCGATTGCAGCGGCGGACCTAAACCGGGATGACGCCCGAGACCTCAGGTCCCAGGGCGATCGTTGTGGAGGACGTCACCATGTCCGCGAAACTGCCCCAGGTCGTCTGCCTGGTCCTGGCGATGGCCATCCTCGCGGCCGCCGCGCCGCTCGCCTCGCTGGCCCAAGGGCCGCGCGCCTCGACGGATCGCCCGGCCCCCGTCTGGACCCTCACCGACGACTGAGCCCGCCGGCCACGACGATGCGCCGCGCGGCCCGCCAGAGCGGGGCCGCGCCCGCCTGTCTTTCGGCTCAGGCCGCGACCGGCTCCGCGCCGCCCGACGCGGTCGCCAGCCACGCCTCGCCGCAGGCGCGGGCAAGCTGGCGCACCCGCAGGATGTAGCTCTGGCGCTCGGTCACCGAGATCACGCCGCGCGCGTCCAAGAGGTTGAAGATGTGGCTCGCCTTGATGCACTGGTCGTAGGCCGGCTGGGCCATCAGGTGGCGGCGGTTGTCGCCCTCGCCCGTCCAGCCAGCTTCCACCAGCGCGTGGCACTCGGCCTCGGCGTCGCGGAAGTGCTGCAGCAGCGTGTCGGTGTTGGCGTGCTCGAAGTTGTGGCGGGAATATTCCTGCTCGGCCTGCAGGAACACGTCGCCGTAGTTCACCCGCTCGGCGCCCTCGCGGCCGTTGAAGTTCAGGTTGTAGACGTTGTCGACGCCCTGCACGTACATGGCCAGCCGCTCCAGCCCGTAGGTGAGCTCGCCCGCCACCGGCGCGCACTCGAAGCCCGCCACCTGCTGGAAGTAGGTGAACTGCGACACCTCCATGCCGTCGCACCAGCATTCCCAGCCGAGCCCCCAGGCGCCCAGCGTCGGGCTCTCCCAGTCGTCCTCGACGAAGCGCACGTCGTGCAGGCCCATGTCGATGCCGATCTCGCGCAGGCTCTCCAGGTAGAGCTCCTGCAGGTTCGCCGGGCTCGGCTTCAGCAGCACCTGGAACTGGTAATAGTGCTGCAGCCGGTTGGGGTTCTCGCCGTAGCGCCCGTCGGTCGGCCGCCTGGACGGCTGCACGTAGGCGGCCTTCCAGGGCCGCGGCCCCAGCGCCCTGAGCGTCGTGGCCGGATGGAAGGTGCCCGCCCCCACCTCCATGTCGTAGGGCTGCAGCACCACGCACCCCTGGCCCGCCCAGAAGCGCTGCAGCGTCAGGATCAGCCCCTGGAACGAGGTCTTCGGCGAAAGCGGGTCGGCGGTCTCGGTCATCGGAAACTTCGAACGGTTGGGGCGCCGCACGGGGCGCCGGCGATCGCGGAGGATCGGTCGGATACGGGGAGCGCGGGACCGGCCGGCCGGCCCTCGCGAAGGCGGCGGCACGGTAGGCAGGCCACGGCACTCCGGTCAAGCGCGTGACGCCCGTCACCAATCGGCCGCCGGCCCGTGTCGTCCGTCACATCCCCGCCGATCCGGCCGGCCGCCCCCCTCGCGCCGGCCCCGCGCCGTGCCGAAATCCGGATCGTCACCAGCGGCACGGACCAGCGGCGGAGGAGAGCCATGACCCGGAACGGACCATTCGACGCCGTCAGCCTTCCGATCTTCGGAGTGCTCGGCAAGGCCCGCAGGGCCACCCTGTCCGCCCGCCGGGTCGTCGCGCTGTCCGGTCCGCTCGGACCGGACGCCGCTCCGGCCGTGCCGCCGGTGACGGCGCCTTCCGGCTCGCGAACGGAGCCTGCGGGCGCGCCTTCATCTCCAACCGGAATGGGAGACTGACATGAACCGGACGACAGTGACGACCCTGATGACCTCGGCCCTCGTGGTGTCCGTCGTCGCCCTCGCGGCGGCCGGCGGCGCCGTTGCCCAGACCAACGGCAACGGCGGCAAGGGCGGCGGCATCGGCAGCACGGGCGGTGGCGGCGGTGGCGGCGGCGAGCGCGTCATCGTGTGCACCGGCTGCGCCAACCCGAACGCCTTCATCGAGGACGGCGTGCTGAAGGGCGACGGCTACGGCGGGGGCACGGCGGCAGCGCCGGTGGTCACCCACGTGCCGCGTACGCCGAACAATCCCAACCGCCGGCGGCCGCCGGACGCCTACCAGGCGAACGAGGCCTGCTACCTGAAGCAGGACCTGCTGCCGGACGGGCGCATGGTGATCTATCGGGATTGCGGCGAGGTGATTCGCGGCTACCGCTGAGCGCAGCGCATCATGGGAATGAAATCAAAGCGTTGAGGCGGACTGCTCAGACCAGCGGGCGGCCCGCCTCGACCACTGGCGCGACCGGCGGGGCGCGATGCCGGGTCGCCCGGATCGCGGTCCTACTTCTCCGGCCGGTAGACGCCGGTGGCGGGATCCTGCTCGAGGCGCGGCCCGCGATCGTCGCGGGCCCGCTGGGGCTGCATGCGGGCGCCGACGCGCGCCATTTCGCGCTTGATCCAGCGGGATCCGAAGATGGCGGCACCGGCGGCGAGCGCCACGAACACGAGCTGAGGCATGCGATACTCCCTTCGCGGCACGCGCGCACCCTTCCCGCGCGCCGGCAGCATGGGTGGAATCTAGGGCTTTCCGGCGCAAATGGAAGCGTCTCGTCGCGGACATTTCGTCCCGGCGGCGCCGCACCCCGCGGACCGGCTCAGAGCCCGAAGCGGCTCCACAGCGACCGTTCCTCGATGGTCGACAGCACGTCGGCCGACCATCCGTCGAGCTTGAGCTCGACCCCCGAAGGCGGGCGGCGGAACGGCAGCGGCCGCGGTGCCGAAATCAGCCTGAGGTGGGTGTCCTCGCCGAAGCGCGCCTTCACCACCCCGCGCACGTCGCCCACCTGGTCGGCAAGGCCGAGGCCGATCGCCGTGCGCCCGGTCCAGAACAGGCCGGAGAACAGGTCGCCGTCGTCGCTCAGCAGGTCGCCCCGGCGGCCCTTCACCAGGTCGCGGAACTCGGCGTGGATCTCCTCCTGCAGATGCAGGAGATGGTCGACGTCCTCCTGGCGTTCCGGCTGGAACGGATCGAGGATCGCCTTGCGGTCGCCGGAGGTGTGGACGCGGCGGTCGATGCCGAGCTTGTCGATCAGCCCGACGAAGCCGAAGCTCTGGGACACCACGCCGATGGAGCCGACGATCGAATGCTCGTCGACGTAGATCTCGTCGCCGGCCGCCGCGATCATGTAGCCGCCGGAAGCGCAGACGTCCTCGACGAAGACCAGCACCGGCTTGCCGGTCTCTTCCGCCAGCGCCCGGATGCGCTTGAAGATCAGGTGGGACTGCACCGGCGAGCCGCCCGGCGAATTGATCACCACCGCCACCGCCGGCGCCTTCTTGATGCCGAACGCCTTGTCCAGCACCGGCGCCAGGCTGCCCATGGTCACGCCGGGCCGCAGTGGCGTGGACAGGCCGATGGCCCCGTGAATCCGCACCACGGGAACGACCGGTTTCGACTTCGACCAGCGGGCCGGAAGGAGCGAGCGCAGACGGTCGATCACGATGGGAACCTTTCAAGCGAGGGAGCGCGGAACATGCCCGGGCATTTCGGAGCCGATGAAGTTCTGAGCCACTGACCGTCGGAGCCACGTCCGGCCGGTCAAGGGACGCCGCGCGGTCGCATGGCTTCGCACGGCGTGCTCCAGATATGGGTGGAGCGCGCATCGGGACAATGCGCGCTCCGAAACTCGGTCCGGCCGAGGACGTCGATCGGGCGCTCCGGCGGCCGCGCCGGAACGCCGTCAGCACCCGGTCAGTGGTAGCCCTCGCCTTCCATCAGCTTGCCGCGGAACGTCCAGTACACGAACGCCGTGTAGAACAGGATGATCGGCAGCATCACCAGCACGCCCGCCAGCGTGAACAGCTGGCTCGCCGGCACGGCCGCCGTATCCCAGACCGTCAGCGTCGGCGGCACCAGATAGGGGAAGGTGGAGATCCCGAGGCCAAGGAAGCACAGCAGGAACAGCCCGACCGACGCGGCGAAGGCCGGGAAGCCCCTGCCCGCATCGATGTTGCGCATCGCCAGCAGCGCCAGCAGCGCGGTGGCGATCGGCACCAGCCACAGCACGTAGATGTTCGGGGTCGAGAACCAGCGCTCGGAGATGTGCGGATCGATCAGCGGCGTCCACACCGACACCGCCACGATGAACACCAGCATGAGGATCAGCGCCGGGAACGCCCAGGTGCGGGCCTTGGTGCCGACGCTGCCTTCGAGCCGCATCATCAGCCAGGTCGAGCCCAGCAGGGCATAGCCGCAGATCAGGCCGAAGCCGCAGGCGATGGCGAACGGCGACAGGAAGTCGAAGGTGCCGCCGGTGAAGCGGGCATCGGTCACCGTGATGCCGTCGAGCACGCCGCCCAGCACCAGGCCCTGGCAGAACGCCGCCACGTAGGAGCCGCCGGAGAACGCCACGTCCCACATGTGGTGGTGCGGCTTGGAGACGAACCGGAACTCGAAGGCGACGCCCCGGAACACCAGCGCCAGCAGCATGAAGATGATCGGGAAGTACATGGCCGGCATGATGATCGAGAAGGCCGTGGGGAACGCCACCCACAGCCCGCCGCCACCCAGGATCAGCCAGGTCTCGTTGCCGTCCCAGAACGGGGCGACGGAGTTCATCATGTGGTCCCGTTCGGCCTCGGTGCGGCCGAACGGGAACAGGATGCCGACCCCGAGGTCGAAGCCGTCGAGGATGACGTAGAGCGTGACCGCCGTGGCGATCAGGCCGCCCCAGATGACGGGAAGATAGGCTTCCATGGCGTCTTACTCCCCTGCCTGGATGGCTTCGCGGCCGGAGTCCTGGGCAAAGGACATCGGACGTCGGCTCGAGCTGTCGTCGCCACCGGTGCCGGAGTGGTCCGGGCCGCGTCGCAGGAGCCGGTTGATGTAGTAGATGCCGGCGGAGAAGACGATGCCGTACACCACCACGAACATGGCCAGCGAGACGATGATCGACCCGCTGGGCACCGGCGACGCCGCGTCGACGGTGCGCAATATGCCGGTCGCCACCCAGGGCTGCCGGCCGATCTCGGTGGTGAACCAGCCGAACAGGATGGTCACGAAGCCGATCGGCCACATGAACGAGACGACCCGCAGATAGAGGCCGGTGGAGAACAGCCGGTCGCGGTACCAGAGCACCGCGCCGGTCAGCACCGTGGCCAGCATGATCAGGCCGAGGCCGACCATGATGCGGAACGAGAAGAACACCGGCCAGACCGGCGGACGATCCTCGCGCGGAACGTCGGTGAGGCCGGGGAACTTGCCGTCCCAGGTGTGGGTGATCAGCAGGCTCGCCACGTGCGGGATCTGGATCGCGAAGTCGTTGCGTTCCTGCTCCTGGTTGGGCCAGGCGAACAGCACGAACGGCACCGGCGACTCGTCGCCGTTCCAGTGCCCCTCGATGGCGGCGAGCTTCACCGGCTGGTACTTGGCCACCGTCGTTCCGGCCTGGTCGCCGACGATCATCTGCAGCGGCACCAGCACGATCAGCAGGCCCAGCGACATGCGCAGCATGGTCTCGGCGTGCTCGATGAAGCGGCCCTGCAGCCAGTAGCGCGCGCCCATCGCGAACACCACGAAGGCGGTGGTGATGTAGGCCGCGATGACCATGTGCAGGAGGCGCGTCGGGAAGGTCGGCGAGAAGATGATCTGCAGCCAGTCGACCGGAACGGCGATGCCGTTCTGCATGGCGTGGCCGACCGGGTACTGCATCCAGGAGTTGGCCGACAGGATCCAGAAGGCCGACATCGTGGTGCCGAGCGCCACCAGCACCGAGGCGGTGAAGTGCAGCCACGCCGGCACCCGGTTCCAGCCGAACAGCATGATGCCGAGGAAGGTCGCCTCCAGGAAGAAGGCGGTCAGCACCTCGTAGCCGATGAGCGGCGCCACGACGTTGCCGACGATGCGGGAATACTCGCTCCAGTTGGTGCCGAACTGGTAGCTCAGCACGATGCCGGAGACGACGCCCATGCCGAAGGAGACGGCGAAGATCTTGGTCCAGAAGCGCGCAAGCGTGTGATAGCGCTCGTTTTTCGTCCTGAGCCACATACCCTCGAGCGTCGCGATCCATGCGGCAAGGCCGATGGTGAAGGACGGGAAGATGATGTGGAACGACACCGTGAATGCGAACTGTATTCTGGCGAGAATTACGGGATCGATATCCATCATCTCAGTCCCTCCTGGAACACGCCGCGCCGCGGCAACCCCGGCCGCCGGCACGCCACCCGATGTCCGGCGGCTATGTGCGGCCGCCGCGTCGACTTCGATCTACCGCCGCCGCAAGCACCCCGCGAGTCGGCCAAACGTCGTAGAGACGATATGTAGCGGACATGCGACACCGGCGGAAAGGCGCGCCATGTCAGTCCCTCCCGTCGAGGCGCCGCTTGACGGCCAGGAAGTCGCGCCAGGCCAGCCGCTTCTGGGCCGGCTGTCGCAACAGGTAGGCGGGATGCAGGGTCGCCATGCAAGGGATTTCGCGCCGGCCGGTCTGGTGGCTCGCCCACTTGCCGCGCGCCCGCAGGATGCCTTCGCTGGATCCGGTGATCGCCTTCGATGCGGCTCCCCCCAGGAAGACCAGCACGTCCGGGTCCGCCAGCTCGATCTGCCGGGCAATGAACGGCTTGCAGATCTCGGTCTCGAGCGGGCTGGGCGTCCGGTTACCCGGCGGCCTCCAGGGCACCACGTTGGCGATGTAGACCGACGAGCGGTCGAGCCCGATGGCCGCCAGCATCCGGTCGAGAAGCTGGCCGGAGCGGCCGACGAACGGCGTGCCCTGCGCATCCTCCTCCCGCCCCGGCGCCTCGCCGACCAGCATAAGCCGGCCGGCGGGATTGCCGTCGGAGAACACCAGCTGGCGGGCCGTTGCCTTGAGATGGCAGCCCTCGAAGCCGGCGAGGATCTCCTGCAGCTGGTCGAGACTTTCGGCGCGGGCGGCCTCCGAGCGGGCCAGCATCACCTCGTCGCCCGCCGCAGCCGGCGCTGAAGGTCGCGGCCGGGGCGCGGAGGACGGGGCTTCCGGGTAGCGTCCCGCCGGAACCGGGTCCGGCGCGAGCGCCACGGCCTGCGGCGGCGGGCTGACCGGTTCGGCGAAGCGGTCGACGGCGTCGGGAAGGACGACGGCGTCGACACCGATCGCCTCGTACCAGCCCAGCAGCGCTTCCGCTGCCGCCCGCCGGCTGTCGCCCACCCCCTCGATCACCACCCCAAGCTCCCCGCCGCTTCGGACGCGGCGTCTGTTGCACCCTGCAATTGCACGGGCGACACCCCTGCCCTATGGCTGTCGCCCCGGAGCGACTGTCGGCCGGGCGGCGCCGTCGGCCATCGGATCCATGATGTCCGATCGTGCGTTGAGAAGACAGTGTTCACGTGACGCCCGGGTGATGCAAGTATTCTGGAGCAATTCCGGATTCGCCGCATCCCGTCGCGGCCCCAAGAACAGAGGACAGGCATGGTCGACACCAACGAAGCGGTCGAACGCGAGAGCATGGATTACGACGTGGTCGTCGTCGGTGCGGGACCGGCCGGGCTGTCGGCGGCCATCCGTCTGAAGCAGCTGGCGGACGAGGCCGGCACGGAGCTGTCCGTGGTCGTGCTCGAAAAAGGCTCCGAGGTGGGCGCGCACATCCTGTCCGGCGCGGTCATCGATCCGATCGGTCTCGACAAGCTGCTGCCCGGCTGGCGCGACGAGGACACGCCGATCAAGACGGCCGTCACCGACGACCGCTTCCTGTTCCTCGGCCAGAGCGGCGGCCTCCGGCTGCCGAACTTCCTGATGCCCCGGCTGATGTCCAACCACGGCAACTACGTGGTCTCGCTCGGCAACGTCTGCCGCTGGCTGGCGGAAAAGGCGGAAGGGCTGGGCGTGGAGATCTATCCGGGCTTCGCCGCCGCCGAGATCCTCTACGACGACGCCGGCGCGGTGGTCGGCGTGGCGACCGGCGACATGGGCATCGGCCGCGAGGGCGAGCACAAGGACAGCTACACCCCGGGCATGGAGCTGCGCGGCAAGTACGTGCTGTTCGCCGAGGGCGTGCGCGGGTCGCTGTCGAAGATGGCGATCGCCAAGTATGGCCTGGCCGAGGGGCGCGAGCCGCCGAAGTACGGCATCGGCCTCAAGGAGATCTGGCAGGTCCCGCCGGAGAAGCACCAGCCGGGGCTGGTCCAGCACTCGTTCGGCTGGCCGCTCGACGGCAAGACCGGCGGCGGCTCGTTCCTCTACCACTTCGAGGACAACCAGGTGGCCGTCGGCTACGTCGTCCACCTGAACTACCAGAACCCCTATCTGAACCCGTTCGAGGAGTTCCAGCGCTTCAAGACCCATCCGGCGATCGCGGAGATGCTGGAAGGCGGCAAGCGCCTCGCCTACGGCGCCCGCGCCATCACCGAGGGCGGCTACCAGTCGGTGCCGAAGCTCACCTTCCCCGGCGGCGCGCTGATCGGCTGCTCGGCCGGCTTCGTCAACGTGCCGCGCATCAAGGGCTCCCACAACGCCATGCTGTCGGGCATGCTCGCCGCCGAGCACGTCCACGCGGCGCTGGCCGAGGGCCGGTCCAACGACGAGATCGTCGGCTACGAGGAGGCCTGGCGGGGCTCCGAGATCGGCCGCGACCTCTGGCGGGTCCGCAACGTCAAGCCGCTGTGGTCGCGCTTCGGCACGATGCTCGGCATCGGCCTCGGCGGCCTCGACATGTGGGTGCAGTCGCTGTTCGGCTTCTCGCCGTTCGGCACCCTGTCGCACGGCAAGACCGATGCCGCCTCGACGAAGCCCGCCGCCGACTGCAAGCCGATCGTCTACCCCAAGCCCGACAACAAGCTGTCCTTCGACCGGCTGTCGTCGGTGTTCCTGTCCAACACCAACCACGAGGAGGACCAGCAGGTGCACCTCAAGGTGAAGGACATGGCGCTGCAGAAGGAGTCCGAATGGGAGGTCTACGCCGGCCCGTCCCAGCGCTACTGCCCGGCCGGCGTCTACGAATGGGTGGACCAGGACACCGACCCGCGGTTCGTGATCAACGCGCAGAACTGCGTCCACTGCAAGACCTGCGACATCAAGGATCCGAACCAGAACATCGTCTGGACGGTGCCGGAGGGCGGTGGCGGCCCGAACTATCCGAACATGTAGGCGGAGGCGCGAGAACGCGCACTCCAGTGCGCAGAAGCGCGCGCCTTAAGGGGCAAAAAGCGCAGATGTGGGTGCGCTTTCTGCATGTCGGTCCGTGCGCAGCAGTGCGCAGCATGGCGACCCGCGCCAGCTATGCCAACGGATGCCGTCAGGCCGTTGATTTAGAACGACATATCGCCTGTGCGCAGCACCTTGGTGCGCACCGTCACGCCTGGCGTTCGGGCACCCGCACGACGAGGCCGTCGAGTTCCGGGGTGACCTTGATCTGGCAGGACAGGCGCGAGTTCGGCTGCACGTCGTAGGCGAAATCCAGCATGTCCTCTTCCATCGGGCTCGGATCCCCGACCCGCTCGCGCCACCCCTCGTCCACGTAGACGTGGCAGGTCGCGCAGGCGCACGCGCCGCCGCATTCCGCCTCGATCCCCGGCACCATGTTGCGCACGGCGTTCTCCATGACGGTCGAGCCCGGCTCGGCGTTCACCTCGTGGGTTTCCGCGTCCGCCGTGATGTAGATGATCTTCGCCATGGGATTCCTTCGATGCACTGAGTGAGCCTGCGTCCGATCGACATATCGGGTTGCTGCGCCGCGTCAAGTCGGAGCCTTTCCAAAGTGCCCGCGGCCGCGGCCGCCACGGTTTCGCCAAATATCCGCCCGAACTGCGGCAGTCGTTAACCATAGGGCCTTGTCCATCCAAGGCATTTCCTTGTTCCGGGGCGGCGGATATGTCATTACCAATTCGTTAACAATTTCCGTTTCTGGCCGTATCGGCTGACGATGCGCGCAGTTTCCCTTCCGCAGACGAGACATCGTCTCGGGAGCGGCGGCGAAAGGGAAGCGGAAGCAATGCGTAAACGGTTTTTCCCGCCGGCAGTTCTCTGTGTTGAGAGAGCAGCGGCCGGTCCCGATGAGTAAAGCGTACGGACGCGAGGCGACGCACACCATGGCCACGCAATCTTCGAAGGCGAACGACCCCGCGGAAGCTGCCCTGTCGGCGGTCGAAGAGGCCCTGTTCGATCTCGGCACCACATCGCTGCGCGATGACGAGGACACCACGTCCGCCGCCACCGCGCAGACGTCGGATGCGCAGGCGGACGACGCCGCGCTCTATTCCGACGAAAGCGAGGCGGAGAGCGCCGCCCCGACCGTGGCCAACGACGGCCTCGACGGCGATGCCGCGCCCCTCCCCGGCAAGGACCGCCGCGCCCGGCCGAAGCTGGCGCGCCCGAGCTCGGCAGCCAACGACGATCGCGTCGACGCCCGCCGCGCCCTCGCCGCCGCCCAGCGGCCGTCGAACTGGCCGCTGTGGATCGCCGCCCTGCTGAGCCTCGCCTGGCTCGGCGCCGGCGCGCTGATCGTCACCCGGCAGTTCCCGGGCGCGTTCGACGACGCAGCATCGTTCACCGCCTTCACCGCCACCGGCGAGTTCCTCGCGCTGCTCGCGCTGGCCCTGGTGCCGGTGCTCGGGTTCTTCGCGTTCGCCTACATGGTCCGCCGCGGCCAGGAGTACCGCCGCGCCGCCGCCTCGATGACGGACATCGCGCTGCGCCTGTCCGAGCCGGAGGTGCACGCCGCCGAGGGCATGGTCAGCGTCGGCCAGACCATCCGCCGCGAAGTCGCCGCAATGGGCGACGGCATCGAACGGGCGCTGGCCCGGGCGAGCGAGCTCGAGGTGATGGTGAAGCGCGAAGTCTCCGCGCTGGAGCGTTCCTATGGCGAACATGAGGTGGCGATCCGCAGCCTCATCAACGAACTCGTCAACGAGCGCCAGGAGGTGGCCAACAACGCCACCCTCCTCAAGGAACAGATGGACAGCAGCCAGTCGAGCCTGACCGGTACGCTGCAGACCGTCGTCTCCTCGCTGCGCAGCGAAGTCGACACCGCCCGTGAAACCCTGACCTCGTCGCTGTCGTCTTCCGGCGACCTGATCCTCGAGTCCGTCGGCGGCCGCTTCGAGGCGCTCAGCACCTCGCTGACCGAAACCCATGAAAAGATCACCGCCGAACTCGACACCGCGACCGGCCGTTTCACCGGCACGATCGACGAGCGCCTGGCGTTGCTCGACGGCGCCGTCACCGGCGCCAGCGAGCGCCTGAGCGCCTCGGTCGAGGAACGCACCGACCGCCTCCATGCGACGCTGTCGGGCACCCACGAGCAGGTGACCGGCGCCATCGACGAGGCCTCGAACCGCTTCACGCTGGCCGTCCACGAGCGCCTCGGCACCTTCAACGCGCTGTTCGACGAGGCCAGCGAGCGCTTCAACACGACCTTCGAGCAGCGCTCCGGCGCCATGCACGAGGCGCTCCTCACCACCGAGGACCAGGTGACCTCGTCGATCGACGCGGCCGCCGGCCGTCTCTCCACCTCTGTCGAAGACCGTCTCGGCGCCTTCGACGCCACCTTCGCCGAAGCCAGCGAGCGCCTGGCGTCGTCGTTCGACCAGCGGTCGAGCAGCCTGCATGAGGCCCTCACCTCCGCCGAGCACCGCGTCACCGCGGCGGTCGACGGCGTCAGCGGCCGCTTCCAGGCGATGTTCGACGAGCGCCTGGGCGCGTTCGACGGCTCCGTCACCCAGGCCAATGAGCGCCTCGCCGCGGCCTTCGACGAGCGCTACAACGGCCTGCACGAGATGCTGTTCACCACCGAGGACCGCGTCACCAGCGCCATCGAGAACGCCAGCGGCCGCTTCACGACGACCGTCGACGAGCGCCTGGAGACCTTCGACGGCTCCGTGGCCCAGGCCAGCGAGCGCCTCTCCTCGGCCTTCGACGAACGCTACAACGGCCTGCACGAGCTGCTGTTCACCACCGAAGACCGCGTCACCAACGCCATCGACACGGCCAGCGGCCGCTTCACCACGCTGGTCGACGGCCGGCTGGAGACGCTGGACGGCACCATCGCGGCCGCCTCCGAGCGGGTTACCTCGGGCGTCGAGGACCGGTCCGAGGCGCTGCTGCTGGCGCTCGATGCTGCCCACGAGCGCATCACCGCCTCCCTCGACGGCGCCGGCGCCCAGTTCACCGGGACGATCGACGACCGGCTCGCCGCCGTCGACACCACTGTCGCGGTGGCCGGCGAGCGGCTCAGCCAGTCCATCGAGGAGCGGCTGTCGGCGATCGACACTGCCATCCTCGGAACCGCCGGCCGCTTCACCGTCGATCTCGACGAGCGCCTGTCGGGCCTGGAGAGCAACCTCGGCGAAGTCACCGAGCGCATCGTCAAGGGCTTCGAGGATCGCGCCCTCACCATCGACGGCAACCTCACCGAGACCGCGACCCGCCTGGTGTCGTCGATCGACGGCAAGGTCAGCGAACTGCACTACTCGCTGTCGCAGACCGGCGACCGCCTGCTCGGCACCATCAGCGCGGCGAACGCCGCGCTCGGCGAGAGCGTCGACGGCCGCATGAGCGAAATCGAGACGACGCTGTCCGATCTCAGCGGGCGTGTCGGCGAGGTCATCCACGAACGCTCCACCGAACTCTCGGAAGCCGTGCTCGGCCATGTTGAGAAGGCCGATGCGATCCTGGCCGGCCGCCAGGAGACCTTCAACCAGACCTTCGACATCCGCACCCGCGAACTGCAGGAGGCCCTCGACGGGGCGACCATCGCCCTCGACAGCCGTCTCGGCAGCCGCAGCGAGGAGATCGTCACCTCCCTCACCGGCTTCAGCGACAGCATTTCGGCGCAGCTGACCGGAGAGGCGGAGCGCGCCGTCGCCTCGCTCACCGGCCTCGGCGAGAGCATCACCTCGCAGCTCTCCGGCGAAGCCGAACGGGCTGTCAGCTCGCTGACCGGCTTCGGCGACAGCATCACCACCCAGCTGTCCGGCGAAGCCGAACGGGCGATCAGCTCGCTCACCGGCTTCGGCGACAGCGTCACCACCCAGCTGTCCGGCGAGGCCGAGCGTGCCGTCGCCGCGCTGCAGGAGAGCGGCAGCACCTTCGTCTCCGACTTCACCCAGCAGGTGGATGCCCTTTCGGGCCACCTGGAGACGACCGCGTCGCGCTTCGACGAGGCGATCACCGTCTCCGGCCTGGAGCTGGCGGAGAAGCTCTCGCAGACCGCCGTCCGCATCCACGAGACGATCACCGTCGAAGGCCGTTCGCTGGAAGAACACCTCGACCGCTCGTCGAACGGCATCGCCGAAACCTTCTCGCGCTCCACCGCGGCGCTCGCCGAGGCGCTGGAGACCCAGACCAACGCCCTCAACGCGCGCATCGAGGAGGTCGTCGAGACAACCTCCGCCTCGCTCGGACACCGCACGACCGAACTCGGCGAGACGCTGGCCACCGCCGGTGCCGAGATCTCGCGGGCGATCGTCCAGCGCGGCACCCGCATCACCGAGGAACTCACCGAGAGCGTCGGGTCGGTGGCGGACCGCATCGGGGTCCAGGGCGAGGAAATCCGCGCCCGTGTCGACGAGAGCGTCGGCCGCCTCGACGGGATCCTGTCCTCCCATGGCGACACCGTCCGCTACGCCGTCGACGACAGCGTCGGCCGGATGGACTCGCTGCTGGGTTCCTACAGCGAGCAGATCCGCACCTCCGTGGACGACAATGTCAGCCGCATCGGCGACCTCCTGTCCGATCGGGGCAACCAGATCCGCATCGCCAGCGAAGAAGGTGCCACCCGCCTGGAAGAGGTCTTCGCGGTCCATCAGGACGGCATCGAGCAGACCTTCACCGGCAACGTCACCCGCATCGACGAACTGCTGTCAGGCCGTGGCGAGATGATCCACGCCACGCTCGAGGAGCAGATCGGCCGGGTCGACCAGCTGTTCGCCCAGTCCGGCGAGACCCTGGGCACCCAGTTCGACACCCACACCCAGCACCTCTCCTATGTGCTGTCGAACCGCGGCGAAGGCGTGCAGGCCTCGATCGAGACCGTGATCGGGCGCCTCGACAGCCTGTTCACCCAGTCCGGCGAGCACCTGGGCGCGCAGCTCGGCGATCACACCGACCGCCTGGCGGAGGTGCTGTCCAGCAGCGGCGAAGGCATTCACGCCTCGCTCGAGGGCAACATCGGCCGCCTGGAGAGCCTGCTCTCCCAGTCCGGCGATACCATCGACAGCCGTCTGTCGGGCTACGCCGATCGCATCAGCCACGTGCTGTCGACCAACGGCGAGGGCATCCACACCTCGCTGGAGGAGAACATCGGGCGCCTGGAGGCCCTGCTCTCCCAGTCCGGCGACACCATCGACAGCCGCCTGTCGGGCTACGCCGATCGCATCAGCCACGTGCTGTCGACCAACGGCGAAGGCATCCATACCTCGCTGGAGGAGAACATCGGACGTCTGGAGGCCCTGCTCTCCCAGACCGGCGAGACCTTCGACAGCCGTCTGTCGGGCCACGCCGACCACATCGGCCACGTGCTGTCGACCAACGGCGAAGGCATCCACACCTCGCTGGAGGAAAGCATCGCGCGCCTGGAGGCTCTGCTTTCCCAGTCCGGCGAGACCATCGACAGCCGCCTGACCCGCCACACCAACCGGCTCTCCCACGTGCTGTCGACCAACGGCGAAGGCATCCACACCTCGCTGGAGGAGAACATCGGACGCCTGGAGACGGCGCTCGCCCGCTCCGGCGAGGGGATCGATGCGCGGCTTGCCGGCCACGCCGAGCACCTGTCGGCGGTCATCGCCGACCGGGGTGAAGGCATGCAGGGCACGCTCGAGCAGCAGATCAACCGACTGGACCAGCTGTTCTCCCGGTCGGGCAACCAGATCAACACCCAGCTCGACGGCCATGCCCAGCGGTTCTCCACGCTGCTCAGCAACGGCGGCGACTCCCTCCACAGCTCACTGGAGACCAACCTCGGCCGGCTGGAGACGCTGCTCGGCGATACCAGCAACACCGTCGACACCCGGCTGGAGAGCTACGCCGAGCGTCTCTCCTACCTGCTGGCGAGCCGCGGCGACGGACTGCAGTCGGCGCTCGAGGAGAAGCTGGACCGGCTCGAGACCATGCTCACGGTCCGCGCCAGCTCGGTGCAGGAAGCCTTCGAAGGCCAGATCGGCAGCTTCAGCGAGCTCATCGATGGTCGCGCCGCCTCGCTCGTCGAGACGGTCGGCACCCGCGGCGAGGAGATCGACTCCGTGCTCGGCCGCCGCATCGAGACCATGGAGCAGGCGCTCGACGGTCGCATCGAGAAGCTGAGCGACACCCTCCTGACCCGTGCCCGCGACGTCGCCAGCAGCCTGCACGCCGGCCAGACCGAGATCACGGCGACCTTCAAGGGTCACCTGGAGGAGATCGACCGGCTCACCCGCGACGGCACCGGCGAGATCGCCAGCGTCCTCAAGGACGAGAGCGACCGCGCCCAGGATGCCCTGCAGGCCGTCGTCCGCAGCAGCATCGACAACGCCATCACGCCGCTCACCGACCTCGCCGACCGGATCTCGGCGAACGGCGCGACCCTGCAGGACATCCTGTCGGACACCGCCGATCGCTTCGCCCGGGAATCCGAGGCCCTCAAGCAGTCGCTGCGCAACGAGCTCGGCACGCTGGTCGCCAACCTGGAGGACAGCAACGGCTCGCTGCACACCACGCTCTCCACCATCGGCTCGACGATGGCGGAGATCGAGAACGCGCTCGGTGACCAGATGGCCCGCTTCGAGACGACCGTGGCCCAGGCCGGCAACTCGACCTCGGAGACCGGGCGCATGCTCAGCTCCCAGACCGAGGAACTGCGCCGCCTGACCGGCAGCGCGCTGCGCGACCTGCAGAGCCTGTACGGCCAGGTGAACGAGCACACAAACGGCCTGGTGTCGGCCACCGAGCGCTTCGAGGTCGCCAACCAGTCGGTCGAGACGACGCTGGCCGAGCACCGCCAGACGATCGAGGAGATCACCTCGGCGCTGGCCAGCAAGACCGAGACAGTCGACGGACTGATGAAGTCCTTCCTGGGCCGCGTCGAACGGTCGATCTCGACCGCCGAAAGCCGCGCCCAGGAGACCTCGGCCCTCATCGAGCGGACCGTCGAACAGGCGTCGCAGACGCTGGCCGACCAGCTTGCGTCGCTGTCCTCGGTCGCCAGCGACCAGGGCAACCAGGCCCGGGAAGCCGTGCGCGAGGCCCAGGGGGTGATGTCCGAAGAGATGACCCGCACGCTCAAGGACATGGCCACCCGCTTCACCAAGGCCACCGAGGACATGCGGTCCGCGGCGGAGCAGATGAAGCGCGACCTGGAGCTCACCCGCGCCGAAGTGAAGCGCGGCGTGCTGGAACTGCCGGAGGAGGCAGCGGAGAACTCCGCCGCCATGCGCCGGGCCGTCACCGAGCAGATCGACGCCCTGAAGGAGCTCGCCAACATCGTGTCGGTGCACACCGAGCAGCCCCAGGGCGCCCGGCAGGCCCCGCGCCGCGAAGCGCGCTCCGAGCCGGTTGCCCGGGAACGCGCGCCGGAAGGACCGGGCGACGCGGCGGTGATGGAGCGGGCCCCGGCCGATCCGGAACCCGAGTTCCGCGCTGCAGCCCAGCGTGACGCCGGCACCGGCGGCGGCGGTGGACGCCGCGAGCCCCACCCGGCCATGCGCCTGCCCGACCCCGACGAGGGAACCGGCAACGCCGACGGATGGGTGGCGAGCCTGCTGCGCCGGGCCTCCGTCGACGAGGACGACGACCGGGGACCGCGTGGCCGCCCGCAGACGGACGAGGCACCCTCGCCCGCCGCCGAAAGCCTCGACGTGCTGACCAACGACATGGCACGGGCGGTCGACGAGGACAGCTACCGGGATGCGTGGTCGCGCTACAACCGCGGCGAATCGAAGGTGTTCAGCCGCCGGCTCTACACCATGGAGGGCCAGCAGACCTTCGACGAGATCCGCCGCAAGTACCAGCGGGACCGGGATTTCCGGGACGCGGTGGACCGCTACGTCGACGACTTCGAGAAGCTGATCTCCGACGTGGCACAGACCGACCGCTCGGGATCGACGAGCCGGACCTATCTCACCTCGGAGACCGGCAAGCTCTACACCATGCTCGCCCACGCGAGCGGCCGCCTCGCCTGATCTTCGGGCGCACACAGGCCGACACGACACAGGCCCCGGGGCGAGCGCTCCGGGGCCTTTTCTTTTCGAGACCGGGCGAAGTCGCGGCCTGAGAACTCAGGATCCGGACCGCGCGCCCGCCGCCCGCCGGTGATGATGCGGCGCCAGGCCGGTCACCCGCTTGAACGCGTTGCTGAACGCGCTCTCGGAGGCGTAGCCGAGCGCCCGGGAGACCGCCGCGATCGGCGCGCGGTCCTCCCGCAGCATCCGGTCGGCAAGCCGCATCCGCCACTGGGTGTGGTAGGCAAGCGGGGCAATGCCCGCCGCTTCCTTGAAGCGGAGCGCGAAATTCGTCCGCGACATGCCGGCGGCGGATGCCAGGTCGGCAAGCTGCCAGCGGCGCGCGGGATCGCCGTGGATCAGCCGCAGCGCCGCCATCAGGCGCGGATCGCCGGCGGCGCGCAGCAGCCCCCTGGGCACGTCGTCGCCGCCCGCCAGGTGGGCACGGATGAGGTGCACGAACACGAGCTGGGCAAGCTGCGCCCGCGCGACCTCGGCACCCGGCGCGCGCCCGGCGCGTTCCACCATCAGCTGATCGACAAGCCAGCGCATCGCCGCCGCGCCCTCGGCGGCCGCCGGCACCCGGATGAGCGGCGGCAGGATGTCCGACAGAAGGCTGCCGCTCACCGGGTTCAGGTGGACATGGCCGCCGATGACGAGACAGTCGTCGCCGCCGGCGTCGACGATGGTGTCGGTGGCACCGGCGAACAGCTGCACCGCATCGCGCGGCGCGGCGCCCGCCCCGCCCGACAGCACGAACCCGCAGGCCGCCGAGGGCAGGAACACGTCGCCGCTCGCGATTGGGACGGCTGCGTCGCTGCCGTCCATCCGCAGGGTGCAATGGCCACGGACGAGCGCGAAGAACTTGATCCGGCCCGGCGGCGGAAAGCGGATGGCCCAGTCGCCGCCCGCCGTGAAGCCGCCGCTCACGGTGGTGCGCGCATCGGTCAGCGCGAGGATGTCCGAGATCGGGTCGCCGTCCATTCCGGTACTCTCACGCATGCTTCGGGGACTTTCGATCATTCTTAATCCCAGCGTTCCGCCATAGCCTTGTCTCACCGCGGCCGGATGGCCGCAACAGGTGAGAAAGCGACGGTCGACATGATGGGACTGAAGGACAAGGTGGTGGCGATCACCGGGGCGAGCAGCGGCATCGGCGAGGCGACCGCCCTGCTGCTGGCGGAGCGCGGCGCCAAGGTCGTGCTCGGGGCGCGCCGGGGCGACCGGCTCGCCGACGTGACCCGCCGGATCGAAGCGGCCGGCGGGACAGCCGTCTGCCAGGAGACCGACGTGCGGCGCCGCGATGACCTCAAGGCGCTCGTCGCCACAGCCGTCGACCGATTCGGTCGCCTCGACGTGCTCGTCGGCTGCGCCGGCGTCGGACTGACCTCGCCGATGGACGACCTGCGCGTCGACGACTGGGAGGAGATCATCGACGTGAACCTCAAGGGCGCTCTCTACGGCATCGCGGCCGCGCTCCCCGCCTTCCGCGCCCAGGGCAGCGGGCAGTTCGTCACGGTGCTCTCGACCGCCGGATTGCGGATCGTGCCGACCCAGGGCGTCTATGCCGGCTCCAAGAACGCCGTGCGGACGATCCTGGAAGCGCTCCGCCAGGAGGCGGGCGCGACCCTGCGGGTGAGCAGCGTGTCGCCGGGGTTCGTCGCCACCGACTTCGCAACGCACGTCGCCGACGAGCGGCTCAAGGCCGAAGTTCTCGCGATGCGGGACCGGATCGCCATTCCGCCGGAGGCGATCGCGCGCGCCATCGCGTTCGCCATCGAACAGCCCGCCGACGTCGAGATCGGCGAGATCGTCGTGCGGCCGACCGCGCAGGGGTAACCGCGCAGGCGTCGAGCCCACATGAAAAAGCCTGCCGCGGCGTCCCGCGGCAGGCCCTGTCGTGTCAGGCGTCGAGACCGGCTCCGGTCGCCCGGCCCGCTCAGGTGACGTGTCAGCCGGTGATCTCGGACCCGGAGAAGAAGAAGGCCATCTCTTCCTTGGCGGTCTCGACGGCGTCGGAGCCGTGGACCGAGTTCTCGCCGATGGATTCCGCGAAGTCGGCGCGGATGGTGCCGGGATCGGCCTTGGCCGGATCGGTGGCGCCCATCACTTCGCGGTTCTTCAGGACGGCGTTCTCGCCTTCCAGGATCTGCACGACGACCGGGCCGGACGACATGAATTCGGTCAGTTCCTGGAAGAACGGACGCTCGCTGTGCACGGCGTAGAACGCCTCGGCGGTGGCCTTCGACATCAGGATCCGCTTCTGGGCGACGACGCGCAGGCCGGCGGACTCCAGGCGGTCGACGATCTTGCCGGTGATGTTGCGCCGCGTGGCGTCCGGCTTGATCATGGAAAACGTACGTTCGAGCGCCATGGCGGTCAGTTCCTTCCGGAGTGTCTGTCGGTGAAGAATGCGTGGCAGCCGGCAAAAGCCGGCCGCGTCGCGCTGCTATAGCTTTAGGCACGAATTGCCCGCAAGGCCCCCACCGCAGATTGGCGCCAGTTTCGGCCGCAAAACGTCCCGATCAGGCCGGATTGGCGCCAGATCAGGCGGCGCGCGCCGGCTGCGCCCGGCCGAGGCCGTCGTGCAGATCGAGGCAGCGATCGAACCATGCGGCCAGCGGGTCGTCGTCCGCCAGCACCCGCAACGGGCTGGTGGCGCGCGCCCACTGGAGCGCCCCGAACAGGATGTAATCGGTGAACAGCGGCGTGCTGCCGCCCAGGAACGGCTGAAGCTCGAGCGTCATGCGCGCGGGCGCCAGGCTCGCGCGGAACGCCTCCAGCCGGTCTTCGCGACCCGACTGCGCCTCCTCCAGCGTCCGACCCAGCCGCTTCTCGCGGCTTTCCCTGAAATAGCGGTCGTCGACGTCCTGCAGGACCGAATGGACGTCGGCGACGATCAGCCCCGTCAGCCCCATGTGGACGACGACCCGGGACCAGCTCTCGATGAACCGCGCAGCGGCGAGACCGCCCGCTCCGCCGAACAGGCTCGGACGATCCGGATAGGTCTCTTCCAGGTAGACCGCGATGTCGAAGGAATCGCGCACGAGGCGGCCGTCGTCCTCGATCACCGGCACCGTCTTCTGGGCGCCGTCGGCGATCGTCGGGATCTGCGTGAACGGGACCGGCCGGCTCTCGAACGCCAGACCCTTGTGGGCGAGCGCCATCTTGACGCGCCAGCAATAGGGCGAGAAGCGCGCGTCGTTCGCGCCGCACAGATCATAGAGTACGATCGACATTCCGCTGCCCTGTTCCCTTTTCCGGCCGGCAGACAACGCATCCGCATGCGGTGCCGCGGCCATGCTATTGATCCAGCCCCAATCCGGAGCCGACGCCATGCGCGCCCATTTCAAGATGATGGCAAGCTACAATGCCTGGTGCAACGAGCGCCTGTACGAGGCCGCGGCGGGGCTGTCCGATGCCGACTACCGTGCCGATCTCGGCGCGTTCTTCAAGTCGGTCCACGGCACCTTCAATCACGTACTCGTGGGCGACCGGGTCTGGCTGTCCCGGTTCACCGGCACCGGCCCCGTACCGACCGCGCTGGACGAGATCCTCTACGACGACTTCGACCGCCTCCGCGCCGCAAGACGCGCCGAGGACGCACGGATCGACCGTTTCGTCGATGGCCTCGACGACGACAAGCTCGCGTCGGTGCTGCACTATCGGGCGCTTTCGCAGCCGGCCGATGTCACCTACCCGCTCCTGCCGGCGCTGCATCATCTCTTCAATCACCAGACCCATCACCGTGGCCAGGCCACAGCGCTGCTGACGCGACTCGGGGTCGATACCCCGTCGCTCGACCTCGTTTACTTCAATCTGCAGACCGGCATCGGCCTGAGCTGACGGAATCCATGCTGCATTGCCGTCAAGCCGGCTTGCCGCGCGGCGCATTTGCCGTCACAACGCGCCCATGCTCACGATTTCAGACCTCACCTTTCGCATTGCGGGACGCACCCTCTTCGACGGCGCCAGCGCCACCGTGCAGGCGCGCTCCAAAGTCGGCTTCGTCGGTCGCAACGGCACCGGCAAGACGACGCTGTTCAAGCTGATCCAGGGGGAGCTGTCCCCGGAAAGCGGCAGCATCCGGCTGCCCAATTCCACGCGGATCGGCTCCGTCGCCCAGGAAGCACCGGCCTCGGACGACAGCCTCATCGAATGGGTGCTGGCCGCCGACACCGAGCGGGCGCGGCTGCTGGCGGAAGCGGAGACGGCGACCGACCCGAACCGGATCGCCGACATTCACATCCGCCTGTCCGACATCGACGCCCATTCGGCGGAATCCCGCGGCGCGCGGATCCTCTCCGGCCTGGGCTTCTCGACCGCGGCCCAGGCCCGCCCCTGCCACGAATTCTCCGGCGGCTGGCGGATGCGCGTGGCACTGGCCGGCATCCTGTTCTCCGCCCCGGATCTGCTGCTGCTCGACGAGCCGACCAACTATCTCGACCTGGAAGGCACGCTGTGGCTGGAGACCTACCTGGCCCGCTACCCGCACACCGTGATCCTGATCTCCCATGACCGCGACCTGCTGAACGGCGCCGTCACCCAGATCATGCATCTCGACCAGACCAAGCTCACGACCTATTCCGGCGGCTACGATTCGTTCGCCCGCCAGCGCGCCGAACAGGCCGTGCTGCAGGGCAAGCGCATCGCCAAGCAGGAGGCCGAGCGCAAGGACCTGCAGGCCTTCGTCGACCGCTTCCGGGCCAAGGCATCGAAGGCCCGCCAGGCCCAGTCGCGCATGAAGCGGCTGGAAAAGATGGAGCAGATCGCCCCGGTGGTCGACGACACCGTGCTGCCGATCCGCCTGCAGGAGCCGCCGGGCAAGCTGTCGCCGCCGATCGTCGCCATGGACCACGTCTCGGTGGGCTACGAGCCGGGCAGGCCGATCCTCTCCCGCCTCGATCTCCGCATCGACGACGACGACCGGATCGCCCTGCTGGGCTCCAACGGCAACGGCAAGTCCACCTTCGCCAAGCTCCTGGCCGGGCGGCTCGCGCCTCAGGGCGGCAGCATCGTCAAGGCGGACAAGCTGAAGGTCGCCTACTTCGCCCAGCACCAGCTCGACGAACTGGTCGGCGGCGAAACGCCGGTCGAGCATGTCCGCGCACGCCTGCCGGGCGTGGCGGAATCGAAGGTACGCGCCCGCACCGCCCAGTTCGGGCTCGCCGGCGCCCGCATGGACACCAAGGCGGCGGATCTCTCCGGCGGCGAGCGCGCCCGCCTGCTCTTGGGGCTCGCCACCTTCGACGGGCCGCACATGATCATCCTCGACGAGCCGACCAACCACCTCGACATCGACAGCCGGCAGGCGCTGATGCAGGCGATCAACGCCTATTCCGGCGCCGTCATCCTCATCTCGCACGATCCCTACCTGGTCGAGGCGTGCGCGGACCGGCTCTGGCTGGTCGGCAACGGCTCCGTCTCGGACTTCGACGGCGATCTCGCCGAGTACCGGGAGATGGTGTTGAAGCGCGACACCTCGTCGAAGGGCGGCGGTGGCGACGACCGCGGCCGCGGCAAGGCCCAGGATCGCCGCAAGGCAGCCGCCCAGGCCCGCGCCGAGCTGGCGCCGCTGAAGAAGAAGATCTCGGCCGCCGAACGGCAGATCGAGGCGGCCCGGATGCGGCTTTCCACGCTGGACGACGCGCTCGCCAATCCGAAGCTCTTCTCGGGAAATCCGGAAAAGGGCGCGCGCTTCGCCAAGGACCGCGCACGGACCGTCGAGGAAATCGCACAGCTGGAGGAAAACTGGCTCGCGCTCTCTGCCGAGTACGAAGAGGCGCTCGCAACCGGTTGATCCGGAACGGCTTCAGGCCATCTTGGTCCAGCCGCCTTCTTCGCCCTGCCGCCAGTAGGTGACGCCGTGGCCGCCGGCCTTGGCTTCCTTCCAGCGCAGACGCGCGTCGGCGAGCGCCGCCTGGTCGAACCCGTCGAACAGGTAGACGACCCGCTCGTAGGGCGCGAGGTCGGCGCAACTTGCCCGGTCCACCAGAAAGCGGACGGTTGCGCCGTTGGGATTTTCGTCCAGGCAGGTCAGCCAGACCGGCTGCAGGTCGGGATGGCCGTCGCGGGCGGTGCCGTGCGGCAGAAACGAATCGTCCCGATACGCCCACAGATGTCCATCGAGGGCGTCGCGCCGTTCCTCGTCGCCGGTCTGCACCACGACCCGCCAGCCCCGCTGCAGCGACCGCTCCAGGAGCGTCGGCAGCACCATCTCGAGCGGCTGGCGCTCGAGATGGTAGAACAGCACCTCCGCCATCACCCGCCCCTTCCCGTCTCATCCCGGACCGGATCCGGTCCGCTTCGGTCGCTCAGCGAAATTCTGACTCCGTCCGAACCGGAGACCCCCGGACCGGATGGAGGCAGAGGTTTGCGGTGGACGCTAGCCCTCGTAGTGGTCGGCAATGACCCGATCGATCAGGCGGACGCCGAAGCCGGAGCCGAAGGTGCGGCTGATCTCGTTGGCGGGCGCGCCCATGCCGGTGCCGGCGATGTCGAGATGCACCCACGGAGTTTCGCCCACGAACCGCTTGAGGAACTGCGCCGCGGTGATGGACCCCGCGGCCCGCCCGCCGGTGTTCTTCATGTCGGCGAACTTCGAATCGATCAGCTTGTCGTACTCGGCGCTGACCGGCAGCCGCCAGACGGTGTCGCCGGTGGCGATGCCGGCGGCGGCGAACTCGCCCGCCAGTCCGTCGTCGTTGGAGAAGAGGCCGGCGTTGAAGTGGCCGAGCGCAATGATCACCGCGCCGGTCAGCGTCGCCAGGTCGACGACGAAGCGCGGCTTGAACCGGTCGATCGTGTAGTGGAGCGCATCGGCGAGGACGAGGCGGCCTTCAGCGTCGGTGTTGATGATCTCGATCGTCTGGCCCTGCATGGACGTGACGATGTCACCCGGGCGCTGGGCCTTGCCATCCGGCATGTTCTCCACCAGCCCGATGACCCCGATCACGTTGGCCTTGGCCTTGCGGGAGGCGAGCGCATGCATCAGCCCGACGACGCACGCCGCTCCGCCCATGTCGCCCTTCATGTCCTCCATGCCGGCCGCCGGCTTGATGGAGATGCCGCCGGTGTCGAACACGACGCCCTTGCCGACGATCGCCAGCGGCTGGGCATCGGCGGCCCCGCCCTGCCAGCGCATCACGACGAGGCGCGGCGGACGCTCGGATCCCTGGGAGACCCCGAGCAGCGCATTCATGCCCAGCTTGCGCATGTCGGGTTCCTCGAGGACCTCGACCTCGACGCCGAGCGCGGAAAGCGCCGCAGCCTTCTCGGCGAACTCGACCGGGCCGAGCACGTTGGCCGGCTCGTTGACGAGATCGCGGGCGAGGATGACGCCCTCGCCGATGCCCTTCACCGACTGCCAGGCACCCTCCGCGGCCGACGGGTCGGCAACCGCAATGGAGATATCGGCGCCAGGGGCATCCTTGTCGCCGTTGTCGGACTTGGTCTTGTAGCGGTCGAACCCGTAGGCGCGCAGCATCATGCCGAGCGCCAGCCTGGCCGCATCCTCGGCCGAAACGGCGACGTGGCCCGGGCGCTCGGCGACCACCGTGACGGCGCCGCCGCCGGACAGCGCACCCGACACGGCGCCACCAAGCGAGGTCCACTCGGCTTCGCTCGGCGTATCGGAACCGAGCCCGGCGATCACGATCCGGTCATAGGGAAGGTGCGCGGGAGCGAGCAGCTCCATCGTCTTGAGCCGCTTGCCCTTGAACTTGGCCAGCTCCATGGCCCGCGTTAGCAGGCCGCCCGCTTCGTCGTCGAGGGCGCGGCCGATGGCCCCGAATGCGCGCTGATCGTCGACGAACAGCACGACGGAGCCCTCCGTCGGACGGGCGGTTTCAACGAAACGGATGGTGGGAGAAGCAGTCATGACAACGCAAACCTCGCTGGCGGAGTGGACGGCGGGAGGGAGGACTTGTGACGATCGGCACCGATCGGGAAAATGGACCCCAACACGGTTGCCCGCAAGGCGGTCGTCTCGCGGAAGCCGCAAATGCCGACTATCGGCGGCGCGACGGTCGGCTGCTGCGGATTGCGGCCGGCCGGGCAAGTTTGGATGTGCTCAAATCGACGGGTGCACCGGCGGCAAAGGCACGCTAACAAGAACGCGGCGGCAAGCGACGATCCTGGTTCCGAGTAGATGCGTCTGATCCAACTCTACATTTTCCGGCGGGTGACGACTGGCTTCCTGGCCGTCATGCTCGTCCTCACCGCCGTGGTGTGGACGACTCAGGCCCTGCGCCAGCTCGACGTCGTCACCTCCAAGGGCCAGACGATCGGCCTGTTTCTCGAACTCACCCTGCTGGCGATCCCCTTTCTGATGCTGCTCACCGCGCCCATCGCGCTCGTGATGGCGATGGTCACCGTCTACAACAGCTTCAACGGCGACAGCGAGCTGGTGGTGATGAGCGCCGCCGGCAATTCGCGCTGGCAGCTCCTGAAGCCCAGTATGATTCTCGGCGTGCTCGTCACCATCGCCATGCTGGGGGTTTCCACCTACGTCGCGCCGATGGGGTTGAAGAACGTGCGCGTCCTGATCACCAAGGTGCGCGCGGACGTCATCGCGACGGTGCTGCAGCCCGGCCGCTTCATGTCGATGGAACAGGGGCTGACGGTTCACATCCGCGACCGCCTGCGCGACGGATCGCTGCAGGGTCTGGTGCTGTCCGACGAACGCGATCCAGAGCGCAGCCAGACCTATCTGGCCGCCTCCGGCCGCATCGTGGAGACCGCCGACACCACCCTCCTGGTCATGCGCGACGGATCGATGCAGCGCTTCGACCGCCGCAACGACGAGATGTCGATCGTCCAGTTCGACGCCTATGCGTTCGACCTGACCAGCATGCTCCCGAACAACGTGTCGACCACGTTCCGGCCGAGCGAGCGCACTGTGTTCGAGCTGATGAACCCGCCGCCGGACGACGAGTACGCCAAGAACAACGCCGACCGGTTCCGCGTGGAGTTCCACGACCGGCTGTCGCAGCCGCTCTATCCGATCGCGCTCGTGCTGCTGGGCTTTCTGTTCGTCGGCGATCCGCAGACCCTGCGCCAGGGCCGGACATCGGCGGTGATGGGCGCCATCGTGGCGATCGGCGCCGTCCGCTTCCTGGGCTTCGTCGCGACGACGCTCGCCGTCCGCTTCCCCATCGCCACCGTCGCCATGTACGGCATCCCGATCGGCTTCAGCGCGCTGTCGCTGTGGATCATCCTGACCGACCGGACCATCACCGTTCACGACCGCGCCACGGCGGCGATTTCCGACTGGATCAAGCGGATGACCGAATCCCGAGCCGGCAAGCCGCTGACCATGCGCCGCAAGCGGGCCGCGTCATGAGCGGCTCGATCCTCCCCCGCTATCTCGCCATTCGGTTCGTCAGCTGGATCGCGGCGGTCTTCCTGTTGGGAAGCGCGATCATCCTGCTGGCCGACTTCCTCGAGCTGTTGCGCCGCACGAGTGACTCAGACAGTGTCACCGTGCTTCGCGCGCTCCTGATTTCCAGCCTCCGCACCCCGTCCCTCACCGAGGAGTTCCTGCCTTTCGCGGTCCTGTTCGGCTCGATCGCGGCCTTCATCGGCCTCTCCCGCCGGCTGGAGCTCGTCGTCGTGCGCGCGTCGGGGGTCTCGGTCTGGCAGTTCATCCTGCCGCCCCTCGTCGTCGCGGTGGCGATCGGCATCGCCGCAACGACGATCTACAATCCGGTCTCCGCCGTGCTGAAGGAGCGCGCCAACCTGCTTGGGGCGACCCTTTTCGAGGGCGAGCAGAAGGCCCTGATCCAGACCACCGGCGACGTGTGGTTCCGCCAGGACGGCGACGACGGGGAATCCATCGTCCATGCCGGACAGGTCGTCGAGAATGGCAAGCATTTGTTCGCAGTTGTAGTTTACCAGTTCGACGACAACAACACGTTCAGGCAGCGCATCAACGCGAAGGAGGCGATACTCAGTGACGGAGAATGGCTCCTGCGGGACGCGACGGCCTACTCCACGGACGGAGAGGCGACGAACCATGACACCTATTCCGTCTCCACGTTTCTCACCCCCACCGAGGTGCGGGAAACGATCGGACAGCCCGACGCCGTTCCGTTCTGGCGCCTGCCGTCCGTGATCACCCTCACCAAGCGCGCCGGCCTTCCGGCCTACCGATATCGGCTGCGCTTCCAGTCCCTTCTCGCCCGTCCGGTCCTGCTCGCAGCCATGGTTCTGATCGCCGCTACCGTTTCGTTAAGGCTCGCTCGATTGGGCGGCATTGCGCGCGCCATTGCTGGTGGCGTCGCTGCCGGGTTCGTGCTTTATGTTACGGCAGAGATCACGAGTGACCTAGGGGGCGCCGGGGTGATCGCGCCGGCGGCAGCCGCGTGGGCTCCCGGCCTGGCTGCGATATTGTTGGGCGTTTCGATCCTGCTGCACCAGGAGGACGGATGAGGCTGGGCACCCGTTGCATGTTGCAGACGGGCACAAAGCGCTCGCACCCTCGTCGTCGGTCCCGGCGACGGAATGCGCGTGCGCTGGCGTGCGTGATGGTCAGCGTGCTTTTCCTGTTTGCACCCTCCACCGGCTTTGCGCAGGTCGCCGCCGGCGATGACCTCTTCGGCGTGCGTGCGCCTGAGGAATCGCAGCTCGTGCTGCAGGCCGACGAGCTCATTTACGACAAGGACCAGGACGTCATCTCGGCCGTCGGCAACGTCGAGATGTACTACAACGGCTACACCCTGTTCGCGAACACGGTCCGCCTCGACCGCACGACCGGCCGCTTCCGGGCCGAAGGCGGTGCCAAGCTCACCGAACCCGACGAGAACATCATCGTCGCGGAGACGATCGAGCTGACCGACGACTTCCGCGACGGCTTCGTCGAGGCACTGCGCATCGACGCGGTGAACCGGACGCGCATCGCCGCCGAACGCGCCGAGCGCGAGAACGGCGACGTCACGACGATGTACAAGGGCGTCTACACCGCCTGCTACTCCTGCCTCGCCCATCCGGACCGGCCGCCGACCTGGCAGATCAAGGCGACCAAGATCGTCCACAACAAGACCGAGCAGCGGATCAGCTACACCTCGCCGCGCCTGGAGTTCTGGGGCGTGCCGGTGGCCTACTTCCCCTATTTCAGCCACCCCGACCCGACCGTGAAGCGCAAGTCGGGCTTCCTCCGCCCGAGCGCGTTCTATTCGGAGGACCTCGGGTTCGGCGCGTCGATCCCGTATTTCTGGGCGGCGGCGGAGAGCTACGACGTCACGTTCATCGCGACGCCGCTGTCGCGCCAGGGCCTGCTGTTGGACGCGGAATTCCGCAAGACGTTCCGCTCCGGCGAAATGACGGTGCGCGGCGCGGGGATCTACCAGCTGGATCCCGAGGCGTTCTCCGGCCACGCCGGCGACACCGACTGGCGCGGCGTGGTCACCACGCACGGCGCCTTCCGGATCAATCCGCGCTGGACGTGGGGCTGGGACGCGGCGCTGTTCAGCGACGTCACCTTCGCCGACGACTATGCCAAGCTGTGGCAGTCGACGAGCACCTCGTCGATCTTCCTGACGGGTCTCGGCAGGAACAACTACTTCGACATGCGCGGCTACGCGTATCAGATCCTGCGCGAGGACTATGTCTACGCTGGCACGACCCAGCCGCCGGCCGGCTCGCCGTTCACGGGCTCCGGCATCGACCAGCAGGAAAAGCAGCCCTACGTCCATCCGGTGATCGACTATAACGGCCTCATCGGCCAGTCGATCCTGGGCGGCGAGCTGTCCTTCGACACCAATTTCACCTCGCTGACGCGCCAGGAAACCGACGCGATCTTCACGTCGACGGGCCAGGCCCGCTTCCGTGGCGTCGCAGGAACGTTCACCCGGACCTCCGCCAAGTCGGAATGGCGCCGACAGATGATCGATCCGATCGGCCAGGTCTTCACGCCGTTCGTGTCGGCCCAGGCCGACCTGTTCGTCCTCAATTCCACCGACAACAACGTCGGCGCGCTCGAGGGCGAGACGCTGGTCGCGCGGGCCATGCCGGCGGCGGGCGTCACCTACCGCTACCCATGGCTCAGCGCCCACTCCTGGGGCACCCAGCTGTTCGAACCGATCGGCCAGATCGTGGTGCGCCCGAACGAGACCAGCATCGGCAAGCTGCCCAACGAAGACGCGCAGAGCATCGTCTTCGACGACACGACGCTGTTCGACGCCGACAAGTTCTCCGGCTTCGACCGCGTCGAAGGCGGCACCCGCGCCAACCTCGGCATGAAGTACACGGTCGCCACCTATTCGGGCGGCTTCATCTCGGGCCTGGTCGGCCAGTCGTTCCAGCTGGCCGGCGAGAACTCCTACGCGGTTCCCGGCATTCTCGACGCGACCCAGTATTCCGGCCTGGAGACCGACCAGTCCGATTACATCGCAAGCCTCTACCTCGATACCAACATGGGCGTGCGCATGAGCGCCCAGGGCCGCTTCGACAACGAGGACCTGCAGACCAACCGCTTCGAGGCCCAGGCGACGGGCGTCAGCGGCCCCCTGACGTCGCAGCTCATCTACGCCTTCCTGCGCGCCCAGCCCGACCTCGGCATCAACGACGACCGCAGCGAAGTTCAGGGTGCGGCGAGCCTGCAGCTGCTGCGCAAATGGCGGCTGTTCGGCCGCGTGCGCTACGATCTGGAGGATTCCGGCATCGTGCGCGACGGCTTCGGCGTCGGCTATGACGACGATTCGCTGTCGGTGTCGGTGACCTTCGCCGAGGACCGCAGCGACACCACCGATATCGACCGCTCGGTGTTCCTGCGCTTCGGGCTGCGCACGCTCGGCGACAGCGACCTGTCGACCGGCCTCAGCGATTATCTGAGCAACTGAGGCCTGCGGATCGCCTAGATCGCCGGTTTGCCACGCTTTCGCCCTACGAAGTGGGCACTCGATCCTGTAGAATGACATCAGAACGTTGAACCGGCTCCGACTTGACGTGGGGGCGGGATGGATGACAGCGCATCCAGCAGGAGGATATTCGTGGCGACAGCGACTCGACCCGTCCGGGCCGTCTTGGCGAGCTTGGGAGCTCTGCTCGGCATCTGCATCATGCTTGCGGGGCCAGGCGAGGCGGCGACGCGCATCGAGGTCGTCGTCAACGACCAGGCGATCACCAACTACGCGATCGATCAGCGTGCCCGGCTTCTCAAGCTGACCGGTGCCAAGGGCAACGTGCGCGAAGAGGCCATCGAGCAGCTGATCGACGAAGTCCTGCAGCGCCAGGAGGCCAAGCGCGCGAACGTCACGATCTCCGACGCCCAGGTAAACGAGGCCTTCGCCGAGATCGCCACGCGGGTGAAGCTGTCGCCCGCGAATTTCGCCACGGCACTCAACCAGAACGGCGTCAATCCGGAGACGCTCAAGGACCGGCTGCGCGTGCAGCTGGCGTGGAGCCGGGTGGTTGGAACGCGCTTCCGCTCCTCCCGCAAGGTCACCGAGCAGGATCTGATTGCCACGCTGCGCAGCAAGGGCACGGAGTCCAGCAAGGAAACGTCCCAGTATCTCCTCGAACGGGTCATCGTGGTCATTCCGAAGTCGGCCTCGCGCGGCGAAGTCTCCTCCGCCGAGACCACGGCCCGGCAGCTCCGCTCGCGCTTTACCTCCTGCGACACCGGCCTGGATCTTGCCAAGCAGGCGAAGGGCGTCGTGGTGAAGCAGGCCGGCCGCCGCACGTCGAACGAGATCCCCGACAACGTCCTGAAACTCATCGAAACCACCGAAGTCGGTCACCTCTCCGCCCCCGACAAGACCGATGAAGGCCTGGAGATGTACGCCGTCTGCGCCAAAGATACCGTGCGCAGCACCGAAGCGGCGATCCAGGAGGTCCAGTCGGAGATCATCGGCGAGGAAGGAGCGCTGTTCTCGCGGCAGTATCTCCGCAACCTCAGAAAGGACGCCGTGATCGAACGGCGCTGAGGGATGGTGGATCGCACACCTCCCTCTCCCGCCCTTCCGCTGGCGGTCACCCTCGGTGAGCCGGCCGGCGTCGGGCCCGACCTGATCCTGCAGTCCTGGCTGGAGCGCCGCGCCCGCGGGCTGCCGCCGTTCTTCGTTGCCGCCGATCCGGACTTCCTTGCCCGGCGCGCCGACCTGCTCGGGCTCGATGTGGCCATCCAGGCGTGCGCCGAGGCCGACGCAGCGAGCGTGTTTGCCGATGCGCTTCCCGTCGTCGCCACCGGCCACGCCGCGTGCGGCCGGCCGGCCGAACCGAGCAGCGCCGACGCCGACGGCGTGATCGCCTCCATCGATACCTGCGTCGGGGCGATCCGTTCCGGAACGGCGCGCGCGGTGGTCACCGCGCCGATCCACAAGCGCACGCTCTACGCCGCGGGATTCACCCATCCCGGCCATACCGAATATCTGGGCACGCTGGCGCAGCGCCTGTTCGGGGTCACCGCCACCCCCATCATGATGCTGGCCGGCCCCGATCTCAGGACGGTCCCTGTGACCGTGCACATTCCGCTGCGCGACGTGCCCGGTGCGCTGACGGCGGCGATGATCGTGACCGCCGGTCAGATCGTGGCGCGTGACCTCGTCGACCGGTTCGGCATCGCCACCCCGCGTCTCGCCGTCACCGGCCTCAATCCCCACGCCGGCGAAGGCGGCGCGCTCGGACACGAGGACGAGCTCATCGTGGCGCCGGCCGTCGGCGAGCTGCAGTTGCGCAACATCGATGCGCGCGGCCCCTTCCCAGCCGACGCGATCTTCTCGGCCGCCGCCCGCACCACCTACGACGTGGTGCTGGCCATGTACCACGACCAGGCGCTGATTCCGGTGAAGACGCTGGCCTTCGACGAGACCGTCAACGTGACCCTGGGGCTGCCGTTCGTGCGCACGTCCCCCGACCACGGAACCGCCTTCGACCTCGCCGGCAGCGGCCGGGCGCGGCCAGACAGCTTCCTGGCGGCGATCGCCATGGCCGACCGGATGACCGCTGCCGGCCGGAAAACCGCCGCCCATGTCTGACGATCCGCTGCCGCCGCTGCGCGACGTCATCCGCGAGCACGAGCTGTCCGCGCGCAAGTCGCTCGGCCAGAACTTCCTGCTCGACCTCAACCTGACCCGGCGCATCGCGCGCACCGCCGGCGACCTGTCGCAGATGACCATCATCGAGGTCGGCCCGGGTCCGGGCGGCCTCACCCGCGCGCTCCTGATGGAGGGAGCAGCGAAGGTGGTGGCGATCGAGCGCGACCGCCGCTGCATCGCCGCGCTCGGCGAGATCGCCGCCCACTATCCGGACCGGCTGGACATCGTCGAGGGCGACGCCCTCCAGGTCGACATGGCCGCACGCCTTGAGGGGCGGCCCGGCGCGGTGGTGGCAAACCTTCCCTACAACGTCGGAACGGCCCTGCTGGTCGGCTGGCTGGAGACCGACCCGTGGCCGCCCTGGTGGCAGTCGCTGACGCTGATGTTCCAGCGCGAGGTGGCCGAGCGCCTCGTCGCCGCCGCGGGCAGCGACAGCTACGGTCGCCTCAGCGTGCTCACCGGATGGCGGGCCGAGGCGCGGATCATGTTCGACGTGACGCCGAAGGCGTTCACCCCGCCGCCGAAAGTGTGGTCGTCGGTGGTGCACGTCCGGCCGCGCGCCGAGCCGCTCGCCTGCGACGGACGCATCCTGAGCCGGGTCACCGCGGCCGCCTTCGGCCAGCGCCGCAAGATGCTGCGCCAGAGCCTGAAGACCCTCGGCCTCGACACGATGGCCCTGATCGAGGCGGCCGGACTGGAGCCGACCGAGCGGGCGGAGAATGTGCCGGTGGAAGGGTTCGTGGCGCTCGCCCGGGCCGTCGAGGCAGCCCGCAAGGCCGGGCCAAGCCCCGACCAATAGAGCCTTTCCGGTCAAGTGGACTCACCTGACCGATAAGAAATGGCTCCAGAATCAATACCTTGAGCAAATCCGTTTCGGTCAGATCGCTGCGATCTGAACGGGAAATGCTCTAGGCCTGAATCGACCTGAAATCAGACGGTTGAGAGCAATTCCTGAGATCGGCCGGGCTCAGAGATCGCCGATCAGCCGATCGACGAAGCCGTCCAGCGCCGGTGCCCGCGTGCGCTTGAGGCGCTCGGCGGACAGGATCGCCCGGACGCCGGCGAGTGCCCGCTGGAGATCGTCGTTGACGATCACGTAGTCGTACTCGTGCCAGTGTGCCAGCTCGGTCTTGGCATTGACGAGCCGCTTCGCGATGGTTTCCGGGTCGTCCTCGGCCCGGCGTTCCAGGCGCGCCTTCAGCTCCTTGCCCGAAGGCGGCAGAATGAAAATCGAGGCGACGTCCTCCCGGCAGGTCTTGTAGAGCTGCAGGGTTCCCTGCCAGTCGATGTCGAAGAGGATGTCCTCGCCCCTGGCGAGGGCGGCCTCCACCGGCGCGCGCGGCGTGCCGTAGTAGTTGCCGTGCACCTCGGCCCATTCCAGCAGTTCGTCCTGGTCCCGCATCGCCTCGAACGCGCGCTGGCTGACGAAGTGGTAGTGCACGCCGTCCGCCTCGCTCATCCGCTTGGCGCGCGTCGTCGCCGAGATCGACAGCTCGATGTTGTCGTCCGTATCCAACACCGCGCGCGACAGCGTCGTCTTTCCGGCTCCGGACGGCGACGACAGCACGAGCATGACCCCGCGCCGGATCGGGACAGTCGTCGTCTCGGGCACGGCGGGGCTACTCAATGTTCTGGACCTGCTCGCGGAGCTGGTCGACCACGACCTTGAGGTCGAGACCGATCGCCGTCACCTCGCGGTGCACCGACTTGGCGGTCAGGGTGTTCGCTTCGCGATGGCATTCCTGGGCGATGAAATCGAGCCGGCGTCCGACGGCGCCGCCCTCCGCGAGCAGCGTGGTGGCCGCATCGACGTGGCCGTCGAGCCGGTCGATCTCCTCGGCGATGTCAGCCTTGGCGGCGAGAAGGGCCGCCTCCTGATGCAGGCGGACACTGTCGAACGAGGCGGACGCGTCGAGCAGCGCCGCGACCTGCGCGGCAAGCCGTTCACGGATGGCCTCGGAGGTGCGCGACGGATGGGCCCGAGCCGACTTGGACAGCCCCGAAATCGTCGCGACCTGCCGCCCGACGACGTCGCCGAGACGGGCGCCTTCCGACAGCCGGTTGTCGTGCAGCGCATCGAGCGTCCGTTGGATGCCGTCGCGGACCGCGGCCTCGAGCTCCTTGTCGCCGTTGCCGTTGGATCCCTCGTCGACGGGTTCCAGCACGCCCTTGATCGCGAGCAGGCCGTCGGCCGTCGGGGGCGCCACGTCGCCCCGCTCCTGCAGCGGACGCACCAGCTCGAGCAGCGCGTTGAGGTGCGGCTCGTTGATGGCGTAGCGGGTCACCGTGTCGACCTGGGAAAGGCTCAGCGAAATGGAGACGGAGCCGCGCTTGAAGCGCTTGGTGGCGAGGTCGCGCACGATCGGGTCGAAGCGCTCCCAGCCCTGGGGCAGGCGCACCCGGAGATCCAGGCCCCGCCCGTTCACCGAACGTGCCTCCCACAGCCAGTTGACGCTGCCGCTGGTCCCGCGGGCGGCGGCAAAGCCGGTCATCGACGAGAGGCTCATCGCCGGAACCCCCGGCGCATCAGCAGCGGCGCGGACGGACCGTTCGCGGAGGACGGCATCAATTGTCCGTCCCTTCGGTGGGACGGTTGGCTTCGACGGCGCGCCACTTCTCGACGTTGCGCTGGTGCTCCGCGTAGGTCTCGGAGAAGGCGTGGCCGCCGGTGCCGTCGGCCACGAAATAGAGGTCGTCGGTGCGCGACGGGTTGGTCACCGCCTCGATGGAGGCCCGGCCCGGGTTGGCGATCGGGCCCGGCGGCAGGCCTTCGATCTGATAGGTGTTGTAGGCGTTCGGGCGCTGCATGTCGGAACGGTAGATCGTCCGCGACTTCTCCCATGCCTCGCCGCCATACAGGCCGTAGAGGATCGTCGGATCCGACTGCAGCTTCATGCCCTTCTTGAGACGGTTCAGGAAGACGGCCGCCACCCGGGTGCGCTCGTCGGCCCGTCCGGTCTCCTTCTCGACGATCGAGGCGAGCGTGACGACGTCGGCCTTGGTCTTCAGCGGCAGGTCTTCGTTGCGGTGTTCCCAGGCATCGTCGACCACCTTCTGGTGCGCCCGCTGCATCCGCTCCAGCACATCCTGGCGGTTGGCCCCCCGGGTGAACTTGTAGGTCTCGGGAAGCAGGCTGCCCTCGGCCGGGATGAACCCGATGTCGCCGACGAGAATCGGGTTCTCGTTGATGCGCGCGATGATCTGCGCGCTGGTCAGGCCCTCGGGAATGGTGATGGCATGCTGGATCGAGCGCCCCTCGACCAGCTTCTCCATGATGGAATCCATGCTGGCGTGGGCGGGGATGAGGTACTCGCCGGCCTTGATCTTGGTGGCGGTCTTCAGCATCTGCGCCGCGCCGACGAAGATCCAGCGGTTGGAGATCAGGCCGCGGTCCTCCAGCTGGGCGGCGACGCCCTCGACCGTTGCGCCCTGGTCGACGAAGAAGTTCGCGTCGGAGCCGTTCGGCCCGGCCGACAGGTACTCGTAGCGGCTCCAGTACAGCCCGACGCCGGCGGCGAAGGCGCCGATCAGCCCGAGGGTCAGGAAGAAGTTCAGGACGATGACGACCGGATGCCGCGCCTGGCGCGACCGCACCTTCGGCGGCGGCGGCGGGGCGATCTCCGGCTGCAGCGCCTCGCGCGGGCTGCGCGGGGACGGACGCGCGGCGACGGGCCTAGGCCGGTTGCGATTGCCCGGACCGGGCTTGTCTGACGCGTCCTTGTTCATCCTGATTCCCTGATCCGCGACACACGCTCAACCGGCGATCGGAGACGATGCCGAGACCGCTTCGTGACCGCCGATTGTGGCCAGATCCCGTCAGGCCGGCGCGGGCTTATGCGTCGACGCTGCGGAACACCAATGACGCGTTCGTACCGCCAAAGCCGAAGGAATTCGAGAGCGCAATGTTGACCTCCCGCTCCCGCATGGCGTTTGGCGCGAGATCGATGGCCGTCTCGATCGAAGGATTGTCGAGATTCATCGTCGGCGGGATCTTGTTGTCGCGGATGGCGAGCAGCGAGAAGATCGCCTCGACGGCCCCGGCCGCACCGAGAAGATGGCCGGTGACGGACTTGGTCGACGACATGGTGAGGCCGCCCGCCGCATTGCCCATCAGCCGCTCCACCGCGCCGAGTTCGATCTCGTCGCCCATCGGCGTCGAGGTCCCGTGCGCGTTGATGTAGTCGATGTCGGCCGGCGTGATTCCCGCCCGCTTGAGGGCCGCGGTCATGCACCGGAACGCCCCGTCGCCGTCTTCCGACGGCGCGGTGATGTGATAGGCGTCGCCGGACATGCCGTAGCCGATCACCTCGCCGTAGATCCGCGCGCCGCGGGCCTTGGCGTGCTCGTATTCCTCGAGCACGACGACGCCGGCGCCCTCGCCCATGACGAAGCCGTCGCGGTCGCGATCATAAGGCCGTGAGCCCTTCTCGGGCGCGTCGTTGAAATGTGTGGACAGTGCGCGGCAGGCGGCAAAGCCCGCCAGCGAAAGGCGGCCGATCGGCGATTCCGAGCCGCCGGCGACCATCACGTCGGCATCCTCGAGCGCGATCAGGCGGGCCGCGTCGCCAATGGCGTGCGCCCCCGTCGAGCAGGCGGTCACCACCGCATGGTTCGGCCCCTTGAGGCCGTAGCGGATGGACACGTATCCCGACGCGAGATTGATCAGCCGGCCGGGGATGAAGAACGGCGACAGCCGACGCGGGCCGCGGTCGCGGAGCGTCATCGCACCTTCCTCGATACCCATGAGGCCACCGATTCCCGAGCCGATCAGCACGCCCGTGCGGGTCTGGTCCTCGTAGGACTTCGGCTTCCAGTCGGCATCGGTGAGCGCCTGTTCCGCGGCGGCCATGGCGAAGACGATGAAATCGTCGACCTTGCGACGCTCCTTCAGCTCCATCCAGTCGTCGGGATTGAACGTGCCGTTCGCCCCGTCACCGCGGGGAATCTGGCAGGCGATCTGACATGCGAGGTCGGAGACCTCGAAATGATCGACCTTCGAAGCGCCGCTTTTACCTGCAAGCGCGTTGGCCCAGGCTGTTTCGACCCCGCATCCGAGCGGGTTGACCGTCCCCAGCCCCGTTACGACAACGCGTCTCATCAACTAGCCGCTCGCCTCTTTGGTTGTTCGGCGCATCCTCTTGTCCAAATGCCGGCTACCGGTCCCGCCACGTGCGGGACCGACCGTTTCGGACGCGCTGTTACTGCGTGTTCTTCTCGAGAAACTTAACCGCGTCACCAACGGTCAGAATCGTCTCTGCTGCATCGTCAGGAATCTCGACGGCGAACTCTTCTTCAAAGGCCATGACGAGCTCGACGGTGTCGAGGCTGTCAGCCCCGAGATCGTCAATGAAGCTCGCATTGTCGGTGACCTTCTCCGGTTCTACCCCGAGGTGCTCTACGACGATCTTCTTCACCCGTTCCGCGATGTCGCTCATTCTCGGTTCCTCGATTGTGTTTGGCGAAACTATCCTGCCGGGATGACCCGGCCTCACTGACCGCGTTTCTTCTTTTCAGGAAAGACCCAGCGGATGATCCAGGACCGTTCGACCTCGACACAGGCGTCCTGTCAAGCAGGAGCGCTCAGGTCTCGGTCCGTCCTCAGGGCGCGGCGGTAGGTAACACACTTTCAAAGGCTTGACCAGAAGCGCCGCCGCCCGTCCGGTCCAGGATTTCCGGGCCTTGCGGCCCATCGGCAGTGGCTCAGATCATCACCATGCCGCCATTGATGTGGAGTGTCTGACCGGTCACGTAACCCGCTTCGTCGCTGGCCAGATACACCACCCCGGAGGCGATGTCCGATCCCTTGCCCAGCACGCCGGCGGGGACGGCCGACAGAATCGACGATTTCTGGTCCGCGTTCAACGCATCTGTCATCGGGCTCTCGATAAAGCCGGGGGCAATTGCGTTGATGGTGACGTTGCGGCTCGCCACTTCCTTCGCGAGCGCCTTGGTCATGCCGATCATGCCGGCCTTCGCGGCGGCGTAGTTCACCTGCCCCGCGTTGCCCGTCACGCCGACGATCGACGAGATGTTGATGATCCGGCCGGAGCGCTTGCGCATCATCGTGCGCAGGCACGCGCGCGACAGCTTGAAGGCGACCGACAGGTTGACCTCGATGACCCGGTCCCAGTCCTCGTCCTTCATCCGCAGCGCCAGCATGTCGCGCGTGATGCCGGCATTGTTCACCAGGATGTCCACCGGGCCGGCGGCTTCCTCGCAGGCGGGAACGAGGGCCTCGACGCTGTCGCGGTCCGCCAGGTCGGCCGGGACGACGTGGACGCGGTCACCGAGTTCGCCGGCGAGCGTGTCGAGCGCCTCGCGGCGGGTGCCCGAGAGGGCAACGGTGGCGCCCTGCGCGTGGAGGGCGCGGACGATGGCCCCGCCGATGCCGCCGCTTGCGCCCGTCACCAGCGCGAACTTGCCTGTCAGGTCGAACATCTCTGTTGTCCTAGCTTCGGGTGCCGAGACGCTCGGCGAGCGCGCGCACGTCGTCGGGTCCGGTTACCGCCACGCCCTCCAGGGCGCGATCGATGCGTTTGGCGAGCCCCGTCAGGACCTTTCCCGCGCCGATCTCGACAACGGTCTCGACCCCGTTCGCGGCCAGCCACTCGACCGATTCTCGCCAGCGGACGGTACCGGTCACCTGTTCGACGAGGCAGGCGCGAATCTCGTCCGGATCGGCGATCGGCAGCACCCGGACATTGGCGACCAGCGGCGCCACCGGCGGCTGCAGATCCACCTCGGCGAGAGCCTCGGCCATCACGGCGGCGGCGGGCGCCATCAGCGGGCAATGGAACGGTGCGGAGACCGGCAGCAGCATCGGACGTTTGGCGCCGCGCTCCCTGGCAATCTCGATGGCGCGCTCGACGGCTGCCCGATGGCCGGAGATCACCACCTGGCCCGGCGCATTGTCGTTGGCGATCGCCACCACGTCGCCGTCGGCCGCGTCGCGGGCCACGCCTTCGGCGGCCTCGCGGTCGAGACCCAGCAGCGCCGCCATGGCGCCCACGCCGACCGGCACGGCCTCCTGCATCGCCAGCCCGCGGCGGCGCAGAAGGCGCGCGGCGTCGGCGATCGTCAGGCTGCCGGCGGCCGCGAGGGCCGAATATTCGCCCAGCGAGTGGCCGGCGACGAAGGTTGCGGCATCGGCGACGCGAACGCCTTCGGCTTCGAGCGCGCGGATTGCCGCGAGGCTGACCGCCATCAGTGCCGGTTGCGCATTGGCCGTCAGGGTCAGCGTCTCCGACGGGCCGTCCCAGATCGTCGCGGACAGCTTCTCGCCGAGAGCGTCGTCGACCTCGTCGAACACCGCGCGCGCCGCGGGATAGGCCACGGCAAGGTCGCGGCCCATACCGACGGTCTGGCTGCCCTGCCCCGGAAACGTGAAAGCGATCGTCATTAGATAATGGCGTTCCTTGCGAGCGGCCCCAGAGCGGCCGTGAAGCGACCGTCGCAGAAGGCGCGGTCACTCGTCTCGTGTGCGGCCGGACAAAGACGAGACCGCGCCGCCGTGTCAAGTCCAGATGCTTGCAACCGCTCAAACCAGTTGCATTTTTGCGCGGAGAGGATAGATAGACCGACCTACATCACATTCGGCTGGAGGCTGAACGGAAAGTCGCTCTCGGTAGTCGACCGGTTGCGACAGGTTTTCCACACTGGAAGCCGCTTTCCCGTGTCTCCGCTCGCGAAGGCGTATTCGAACGCCTTTCTCGAAGGCTTCGACGAGGCTTTGCGCCGGGTGGGATAGTCAACAGAGGAAGGCACATCCATGCCACTTTATGAGCATGTGTTCCTGGCTCGCCAGGACATTTCAGGCCAGCAGGTCGATCAGTTGATCGAGCAGTACAAGGCCGTACTCGAAGGCAACGGCGGCTCCGTCGGACGCATCGAGAACTGGGGTCTCAAGAACCTCTCCTACCGCGTCAAGAAGAACCGCAAGGCGCACTACGCCCTGATGGACATCGACGCGCCGCCGGCTGCCATCGCCGAGATGGAACGCCAGATGCGCCTCTCCGAGGACATCCTGCGCTACATCACCATCCGCGTGGACGCCCACGAGGACGGACCGTCCGTGATGAAGCAGAAGCGCGAACGCGACGACCGTCGCCGTGGCGACCGCTTCGACCGTGGCGACCGCCCGGAACGCGGAGATCGCCCGGAGCGTGGCGACCGTCCCGAGCGCGGAGATCGCCCGGACCGCGGAGAACGCGGTGACCGCCGTGACGACCGTCGTGGAGTTGCAGAATGATCGACATCGCCCAGCTGCCCACCCGCCGGCCGTTTTTCCGCCGCCGGAAGACCTGCCCGTTCTCCGGCGAGCATGCGCCGCGGATCGACTACAAGGACGTGAAGCTGCTGCAGCGCTACGTCTCCGAGCGCGGCAAGATCGTGCCGTCGCGCATCACGGCGGTGTCGGCCAAGAAGCAGCGCGAGCTCGCCAAGGCGATCAAGCGCGCCCGCTTCCTCGGCCTGCTGCCCTACGTGATCAAGTAGACAGCGCCCTTATCGAAAACGCCGGCGGCGGCGACGGTTCGTGCGAACCGTGCCGCCGCGGGCACCGCTGGGACCGGCCGGGGCAACCCGCGACCGGCCTCTAACCGCCTCCTGGAGCCTGCCGTGTCGCGCCCCCGCGCACGACCGCTCCAGAGCATCGACCACGATCATCTTCCGCGCCGGACAAGGGCAGTCGCCCGACGGCGGGATGATCACCGTGCGGGACAGACGGAAAGGTACCCGAAAATGCAGGTCATTCTTCTCGAGCGAATCCCCAGGCTCGGCCAGATGGGCGACAGCGTGCGCGTGCGCGACGGCTTCGCCCGCAATTTTCTTCTGCCTCAGGGCAAGGCGCTGCGCGCCAACGACGCGAACCAGAAGCGCTTCGAGCGCGACCGGGCCCAGCTTGAGGCCCGCAACCTCGAGCGCCGCCAGGAAGCCGAGCAGGTCGGCGAGAAGCTCGACGGCACCTCCTTCGTGGTGATCCGCCAGGCCGGCGAGACCGGCCAGCTGTACGGCTCGGTCTCCACCCGCGACATCTCGGAGATTCTCGACGCCGGCGGCTTCTCGGTCGGGCGCAATCAGGTCGAGCTGAACCAGCCGATCAAGACCCTCGGCGTTCACACCATCTCGATCCGCCTCCACCCGGAAGTGGCCGTGTCGGTGAGCATGAACATCGCCCGCTCGCCGGACGAGGCGACCCGCCAGGCGGCCGGCGAGGACGTGCTCTCCTACGACCAGTTCGCGTTCGAGGAGGATGAGGACGAAGACGCCGAGACGGCTGCCGAAGTCGACGCCGAGGATGCAACCGGCGAAGAACCGGCAGCGTCCGAAGGCGACGAAGACCGCTGAGTCCTTGCCCCTTCCGATCCGTGCGATCTGAAGGGGAAGCACTCGACGGCGAAACTCTTGACCTGTGTTCAGGGAGCGCTTGAGGTTCGAGCGCTCCTTTGCTTACGATAACGTCATCTTGAACGGAGAATCGCCGGTCCTTCCACCGGCCGGCCATCCGAGGCGTTATGGATCAGTTGCTCAAAGGCTTCCTGTCGCGTGTCGTGAAGTCTGGAGCGCTCACGGTGGTGAGCGCGAACGGCATGGTGCACGAGTTCGGCGACGGATCGGGCATCCCGGTCCGCGTCCGGTTCGCGACCGCGAAGGCGGAACGAAGCTGCATTCTCAACCCCGGCCTGAAGGTCGGAGAATGCTTCATGGATGGATCGCTCGTCGTCGAGCGTGGCACCATCTACGATTTCCTCGCCGTGGTGCTCTCGAATGCTGGCCTCGACAGGCCCGGCTGGTGGCTCCGCGCCGAAGAAACCTACCGCTACCTCACCCGCCGCCTGCGCCAGCACAACACCCATTCGCGCGCGCGCTCCAACATCGCCCACCACTACGACCTCAACGGCGATCTCTATCGGCTCTTCCTCGATGCCGATTCGCAGTATTCGTGCGCTTACTTCGAGACGCCCGATACGGATCTGGAAGAGGCGCAGCTGGCCAAGAAGCGCCACATCGCCGCCAAGCTGGCGCTCGAGCCGGGACAGCGGGTCCTCGACATCGGTTCCGGCTGGGGCGGCATGGGCCTCTACATCGCGCGCCACTTCGATGCCGAAGTCACGGGTGTGACCCTGTCGACGGAGCAGTACGAACGCTCCAACGCCCGTGCCGCCGAGATGGGCCTCTCCGACCGCGTGCAATTCCAGCTCAAGGACTACCGCGACCTCGACGGTCCCTACGACCGGATCGTCTCGGTGGGAATGTTCGAACACGTCGGTGTCGGCTATTTCGAGGACTATTTCCGCAAGTGCCGGTCGCTGCTGGCCGACGACGGAGTGATGCTGCTCCATTCGATCGGCCGCTTCGACGGGGCCGGCGACACCAACTCGTGGATCTCCAAGTACATCTTCCCTGGCGGCTACATCCCGGCGCTGTCGGAGGTGGTCCCGGTCATCGAGCGGATGGGGCTGAAGATCACCGACATCGAGATCCTGCGCCTCCACTACGCGGAAACGCTGAAGGCGTGGCGGGAACGGTTCATGGCCCACCGGGAGGAGGCCAAGGCGCTCTACGACGAACGCTTCTGCCGCATGTGGGAGTTCTATCTGGCCGGGTCGGAGACGGCGTTCCGCTACCAGGACATGATGAACTTCCAGATCCAGATCACCCGCAACCAGCACGCCCTGCCCCTGACCCGGAACTACATGTTCGAGGTCGAAGACCGGCTCCGGGAGATCGACAGCACGCCGATCTCCTTCCGCGAGGCGGGAGAGTAGCGGCCCGGCGGCGTCAACCCCCGGCGTCGCATTTCGGCCGACACCGGGGGATAGCGGGCACAATCGGCGAATCGGGTACGCTTGTTCTCCCGCTCGCCGGATTTCGCCGCTATGGATCATGCGGGAGCCACCCGGCCACCGGCAGGCGGGCCGCGGGCATCGCCCATGCAATACGGATGAACACGGTCCGACGACCGCCCGGCCAGCTCCGTCGCGACGATCGCCCCCGGCACGGGCGAAGGCGCGCACGGTCCGGTGCCGGCGTGGAAAGCGGGGACGGAGGCGAACTATGGCCACCTCGGCCCTTTCCCTGACCAGCGACACGGCGGCCGCCCGCACGGCGCCCCACAACATCGAGATCGAGCGGCAGCTCCTCGGCGCGATCCTGGTGAACAACGAGACGTTCTACCGCGTCACCGACTTTCTCGAGCCGACCCACTTCTTCGTCGAGCAGCATCGGCAGATCTACGAGAAGGTCGCCCACCTGATCCGCGCCGGCAAGGTCGCCTCGCCGATCACCGTGAAGACGTTCTTTCCGGCCGACGCGAAGATCGGCGACCTGCCCGTCACCCAGTACCTGCTGCGCCTCGCCGCCGATGCGACGACGATCATCAATGCCGAGGACTACGGCCGCACGCTGATGGATCTGGCGCTCAGGCGCCTGCTGATCACCATCGGCGAGGACATGGTCAACGTCGCCTACGATTCGCCGATCGACGCGACGCCGCGCCACCAGATCGAGGACGTCGAGCGCAAGCTGTTCTCGATCGCCGAGAGCGGCCGCTTCGAGGGCGGCTTCGGCTCCTTCGGCGACGCGGTGACCCTGGCCGTCGACATGGCGGCTGCCGCGTTCGAGCGCTCCGGCCACCTGTCCGGCGTGTCCACAGGCCTCGTCGATCTCGACCGGCAGGTCGGCGGCCTGCAGGCATCGGACCTGATCATCCTTGCCGGACGTCCGGCGATGGGCAAGACGTCGCTGGCGACCAACATCGCCTTCAACATCGCCCGATCCTACAAGGCGGAGACCCAGCCGGACGGCACCATCAAGGCGCTCGACGGCGGCGTCGTCGGCTTCTTCTCGCTGGAAATGTCGTCGGAACAGCTGGCCACGCGCATTCTCGCCGAGCAGTCCGGCGTGTCGTCGTCGAAGATCCGCCGCGGCGACATCGACGAGGAACAGTTCGCACGGCTGGCCGCGACGGCGCAGGAAATGCGCACGCTGCCGCTGTTCATCGACCAGTCGGGCGGCCTCACCATCGGCCAGCTCACCGCCCGCGCCCGCCGCCTGAAGCGGCAGCAGGGGCTCGACGTCCTCATCATCGACTACCTGCAGCTCCTGCAGGGTTCCGGCAAGCGCTCGTCCGACAGCCGCGTCCAGGAGATCACCGAAATCACCACCGGCCTCAAGGCCTTGGCCAAGGAACTGAACGTGCCGGTGCTGGCCTTGTCGCAGCTTTCCCGCCAGGTCGAATCGCGCGACGACAAGCGGCCGCAGCTGTCCGACCTGCGCGAATCGGGTTCGATCGAGCAGGACGCCGACGTGGTGATGTTCGTGTACCGCGAGGAGTACTATCTGCAGAGCAAGATGCCGAAGGAAGGCACCGAGCAGTTCTTCGAGTGGCAGGCCCAGATGGAGCAGGTCGCCGGCCGCGCCGAGGTGATCGTCGGCAAGCAGCGGCACGGCCCGACCGGCACCGTCAACCTGCAGTTCGACGCCCAGGTCACCCGCTTCTCCAGCCTCGCCCCGGACGACCACCTTCCCGCACGCCTGGACTGATTGGATCGGAACGCCGTGTATCTGAACCCGTTTTCCCCGGCCTTTCCCCGCGAACAGCATGCCGGCGGACGGCTGACCATCGACCTCGCCGCCCTTGCCGGGAACTGGAGCCGGCTGCGCGACCGCAGCCGGCCCGCCGACTGCGCGGCGGTGGTCAAGGGCGACGGCTACGGCATCGGCCTGGAACGCGCGGCCGACACGTTCTGGAACGCCGGCTGCCGGACCTTCTTCGTCGCCCTTCCCGAAGAGGGAATGCGGCTGCGCGAGGTGCTGCCCGAGGCCACCATCTACGTGCTCAACGGGCTGTTTCGGGGCGCGGAGGCCGACTATCGCGAGGCGAAGATCATCCCGGTGCTCGGCAGCCCCGGCGAGATCGAGGACTGGGGGCGGTTCGCCCGCTCGGTGGAACGCGAGCTGCCCGCAGCCATCCACGTCGACACCGGCATGAACCGGCTCGGCCTGACCCATGCCGAGGCGGAATCGTTTTCCGGCGTCGACATGGAGCCGGGCGTTGCACCGAAGCTTCTGATCAGCCACCTGGCCTGCGCCGACGCGCCCGACCATCCCTTGAACCGACAGCAGCTCGACGCCTTCCGGGCCGCCAAGGCGCTCTACCCGGATCTTCCGGCGTCGCTCGCCAACTCGGCGGGCGCGCTCGCCGGTGGCGACTTCCTGTTCGACCTGGTGCGCCCGGGGATCGCGCTCTATGGCGGCCGGGCGCGGGTCGAGGGCAACAACCCGATGGCGCCGGTCGTCACCCTGGAGGCCCGCGTGCTGCAGGTCCGCGACGTCAGCGCCGGCGAGCCGGTCGGCTACGGGGCCGTCGGCAGCCTCGACCGGGCCGGCAGGGTGGCGATCGTTTCGGTGGGCTACGCCGACGGGCTGCTGCGCAACGCCGGCGAGAGCCGCGAGACGGCCGGAGCGTCCGCCTGGGCCGCCGGGCACCGCCTGCCCTATGTCGGACGGGTGTCGATGGACCTGATCGCCCTCGACGTGACCGCCGTGCCCGAAGCCCTCGTGCGGCGCGGCAGCTGGGTGGAGCTGTTCGGCCCCCATGTCGCCGTCGACGACGTCGCCCACGCCGCCGGCACCATCGGCTACGAACTGCTGACCGGCCTCTCCCGCCGCTACGCGCGGCGCTATGTCGGACTGGATGCGCGCTGATGGCCAAGCGGCAACCGCGCTTCGTCTGCCAGGAATGCGGCACCGTCACCAACCGGTGGGCGGGCAAGTGCGAGTCCTGCGGCGCCTGGAACTCGATCTCGGAAGAAACCGCCACCGACCCGATCCTGGCCGGCACCGGCAAGGTCTCCTCGGTGCGCGGCCGGCCGGTGAAGCTGGAGAGCCTGGCCGGCACCAGCGACGAACCGCCGCGGCTGCAGACGGGCATCGCCGAACTCGACCGCGTCACCGGCGGCGGTTTCGTGCCGGGCTCGGTGCTGCTGGTCGGAGGCGACCCCGGGATCGGCAAGTCGACGCTCCTCCTGCAGGCGGCAGCCAGGCTTGCGATGGACGGCGGCCACGTCGTCTACATCTCCGGCGAGGAGGCGATCCCCCAGGTGCGGATGCGCGCCGAGCGCCTCGGCGCCAGCGGCGCGCCCGTGGCGCTTGCCTCGGAGACCTGCGTCGAGGACATCCTGGCGACGCTGCAGGCGGGTCCCCGCCCCGGCCTGGTGATCATCGATTCCATCCAGACCCTGTGGACGTCGATCGCCGAATCCGCGCCCGGCACCGTCTCCCAGGTGCGCGCCAGCGCCCAGGCGCTCATCCGCTACGCCAAGACCTCCGGCGCGACGGTGGTGCTGGTCGGCCACGTCACCAAGGACGGCCAGATCGCCGGGCCGCGGGTGGTCGAGCACATGGTCGACGCCGTCATCACCTTCGAGGGCGACGGCAGCCATTCCTTCCGCCTGCTGCGCGCCACCAAGAACCGATTCGGGCCGACCGATGAGATCGGCGTCTTCGAAATGACCGGCTCGGGCCTCAGGGAAGTGGATAACCCCTCCCAGCTGTTCCTCGGCGAACGCGACACCGCCAGCCCGGGTGCGGCGGTGTTCGCCGGCATGGAGGGCACCCGGCCGCTGCTGGTCGAGATCCAGGCGCTGGTGGCCCCGAGCACGCTCGGAACGCCGCGCCGGGCCGTCGTGGGCTGGGATTCCAGCCGCCTGGCGATGGTGATCGCCGTGCTGGAGGCGCGCTGCGGTGTGCGCCTCGGCAGCAACGACGTCTATCTCGCGGTGGCGGGCGGCCTGCGCATCACCGAGCCGGCGGCCGACCTTGCGGTTGCGGCGGCGCTGATCTCCTCGCTTGGCGGGCTTGCCCTGCCCAGTGATTGCGTCTATTTCGGCGAAGTCAGCCTGTCTGGTCGTGTCCGGTCGGTCGCCCATGCGGCGGGACGGCTGAAGGAAGCGGAAAAACTCGGGTTTGGGCAGGCTGTGGTCCCGGAATCGGTAGCGACGGACTCACCCAAGGGTTTGCGAACAGTTGCGATCGGCAGTCTCAATGATCTCATCGGACGACTGTTCGAGGACGGCGAGCCTGACGGGCTGCGCGGTGGCGGCGACGATGCGTCTGATCGCAAACAATCCGCGTCATCCTGAGATGTGCTTGAAACGCGCCCGGAACGGCGCGGTGGCGTGAGGAGCCCGGTCCATGTCCTTCACCGCATTTGACGCCCTTGTCCTCGCGGTCGTGCTGATCTCGGCGCTGCTCGCGATGATCCGAGGCTTCGTGCGTGAAGTGCTGTCGATCGCCGCCTGGGTGATCGCCGCCGTGGTCGCCTACATGTTCCACGACGATCTCGTGCCGACCATCGAGAAGTACATTTCCCAGCCGACGATCGCCCTTGCCGTCTCCGCCGCCATCATCTTCCTGGTGACGCTGATCGTCGTCAGCTTCATCACCATGAAGTTCTCCGATTTCGTCGTCGACAGCCGCGCCGGCTTCGTCGACCGCTTCCTCGGCTTCCTGTTCGGCGTCGCCCGCGGCGTGCTGCTGATCGTCGTCGCGCTGATCTTCTTCAACTGGCTCGTGCCGGAGCGCAACCAGCCGACCTGGGTGGTCCAGTCGGCCTCGCGCCCGACCCTCAACGATCTCGGCAACCGCCTGCTGGCGGCCCTGCCCGACGATCCGGAAGCCACCTTCCGCGACGCCGTGAAGCCCCGCGAAAGCGGCGCTCCCGTCGACGACAACGTGACCGCGCCGACCCGGACCACTCCGGACTACGGGTCGCAGGAGCGCAACCAGATGGATCAGTTGATCCAGTCCACCGGTGAGGGCAATTCCGAGGGCGCTCCGGCGCCTGAGGCCCCCGCCGGAAACGACGCCGGAACGCCGGGGAACTAGAGCCTCTCGTTGGTGAGGCGACCGCACACGATCGATCGGGAATGGCTCGGGATTCAACGTCCCGAGCCACTCCGTTTCGGTCCGGTCGCTTCGATCCGAACGGGAAATGCTCTGGGCCACAGGGGCGGCGTTCCTTCTATGAGGTCCAGGTGCGCCCACGGCTTGTATGAAAGCTGCCGGGGTGCACTGGATATTGGTCAGGGATCAACCTATCTGCGGTCGGGTGAAGCCAGCCGCACGCACGTTGATCCTGGGGGGTTAATGAGGTCCGGTCCCGAATGCCCCGTCTTTACGATTCAGTGAGCCCCGCGGATGCCGGCGCCTTCGCCGACGAAGCGGACGACCACTTCCACGACGAGTGTGGCGTCTTCGGCATCTTCGGCCATGACGACGCAGGCGCGCTGACGGCGCTCGGCCTGCACGCCCTCCAGCATCGCGGCCAGGAGGCCGCGGGCATCGTCTCCTACGATGGCGCCCAGTTCTTCACGGAACGGCACATCGGCCTGGTCGGCGACAACTTCACCAAGCCCGCGGTGATCGCCCGGCTGCACGGCAACCGCGCCATCGGCCACACGCGCTACTCGACCACCGGCGGCGCGGCGCTGCGCAACGTGCAGCCCCTCTTCGCCGAGTTCGCCGGCGGCGGCTTCGCGGTCGCCCACAACGGCAACATCACCAACGCCCGCACGCTGCAGCGCGCCCTGCGCGAACGCGGCTCGATCTTCCAGTCGACCTCCGACACCGAGACCCTGATCCATCTGGTGGCGACCAGCGACCGGCGCTCGTTCATCGAGCGGTTCATCGACGCGCTCCGCAACCTGGAGGGCGCCTACGCCCTCGTCGGGATGACCGACAAGAAGCTCGTCGGCGCCCGCGATCCGCTGGGCGTCCGGCCGCTGGTGCTCGGCGACCTCGACGGCTCCTACGTGCTGACGTCGGAAACCTGCGCCCTCGACATCATCGGCGCCCGCTTCGTACGCGACATCGAGCCCGGCGAAGTGGTGGTCATCACCAGCGACGGCATCGAATCGCTGCATCCGTTTCCGAGCACCCCCAGCTCCCGCTTCTGCATCTTCGAGTACGTCTATTTCGCCCGGCCGGACTCGATCGTGTCGAACAAGAACGTCTACGACGTGCGCAAGCGCATCGGCGCCGAACTCGCGCGCGAATCGCCGGTGCCGGCCGACGTGGTCGTGCCGGTCCCCGATTCCGGCACGCCGGCCGCCATCGGCTTCGCCGAAGCGGCGGGACTGCCGTTCGACCTCGGCATCATCCGCAACCACTATGTCGGCCGCACCTTCATCCAGCCGACCGACGCGATCCGCCACATGGGCGTGAAGCTCAAGCACAACGCCAACCGCGAGATCCTGCAGGGCAAGCGGGTCGTGCTGGTGGACGATTCGATCGTCCGTGGCACCACCTCCCTGAAGATCGTCGAGATGGTGCGCGAGGCCGGCGCGGCGGAGGTCCACATGCGGATCGCCAGCCCCCCGACGACCGACTCCTGCTTCTACGGCGTCGACACCCCCGAGAAGTCGAAGCTGATCGCCGCCCGCATGAGCGTCGAGGAGCTCGCCCGCTACATCAAGGTGGACAGCCTGGCGTTCCTGTCGATCGACGGTCTCTACCGCGCCGCGGGCCAGCCCGGCCGGACCAACGAAAACCCGCAGTTCTGCGATGCCTGCTTCACCGGCGATTATCCGACCCGGCTGACGGACCGGCTCGAGAACAACACCGATCCGCAGCTGTCGCTGCTGGCCGAGGTCGGCTGACCATGCCGGGAGCGTTCGAAGGCCGCGTCGCCCTGGTGACCGGCGCCACCCGGGGCATCGGCCGCGCCGTCGCGCTGGCCCTCGGCGCGGCTGGCGCCAACGTCGTCGCCGTCGGTCGCACCGTGGGTGCGCTGGAGGAACTCGACGACACCATCCGCGCTGCCGGCGGCCCTGCCCCCACCCTGGTGCCGATCAACCTCACCGACTACGACGCCATCGACCGGCTGGGGGCTGCGCTGTTCGAGCGCTGGGGCCGCCTCGACGTGCTCGTCGGCAACGCCGGCATCCTCGGCCAGCTGTCGCCGCTCGGGCACATTCCGCCGAAGGTCTGGGACGAGACGATCGGCCTGAACCTGACGGCCAACTGGCGGCTGATTCGCTCCCTCGATCCGCTGCTGCGCCAGTCCGACGCTGGCCGCGCCGTGTTCCTCACCGCCGCCCAGGCCCGCACCGCGGAGCCGTTCTGGGGCGCGGTCGCCGCCTCGAAGGCCGGGCTGGAGGCGCTGGTGCGGACCTATGCCAACGAGGTGCGGCACACCAACGTCCGCGTGAACATCGTCGACCCGGGTCCGACCCGCACCCATTTCCGCGGCAAGGCGTTCCCCGGCGAGGCGAAGGATGCGGCCACGCCGCCCGGCGCCCACGCGATGCCTATCCTGGCGCTGCTGACGCCCGCCTGTCTGGAGCACGGCAGCCTGATCGAACTCGGCCGCCCGATGGCCGACGACGGCATTCCGGCGAGCGAACGCACCGTCGGCATCGCCTGAAGCCGATCGCGCAGGCGGTAGCCTAAGCTGCTCTTTTTAGCGTCTTGATAAGATTGAGAAATCTGATTTTGCGCGGCGTCATTTGCGCCGCGCGGATGCCCCGCCCGCCTCAGGCGTAGGGGTTGTCGCCCTTGCGCAGGGTCAGCCGGATCGGCACGCCGTCCAGCTTGAAGGTCTCGCGCAGACCGTTGACCAGATAGCGCTTGTAGGCCGCCGGCAGGTCGTCGGGCATCGAGCAGAACGCCACGAAGTGCGGCGGCCGCGTCTTCACCTGGGTGATGTAGCGCAGCTTGATGCGGCGGCCGCTGACGGCCGGCGGTGGATGCCGGTTGATGGCGGCGAAGAGCCAGCGGTTCAGCTGCCCCGTCGTGGCGCGGGTCGACCAGCGCTCCACCGTGTTCACGACCGCTTCCATCAGCCGGTCGAGGCCCAGACCCGTCAGGCCAGAGACCGGCACAAGCCGCAGCCCGCGCAGCTGCGGCAGCAGCCGATCGGCCGCCTCGCGCAGCGCGCTCAGCGTCTGGTCGCGATCCTCGACCAGATCCCATTTGTCGAGCGCGATGACGATGGAGCGGCCCTCGCGCTCCACCAGATCGATGATGTGCAGGTCCTGCTTCTCGAACGGGACGGTCGCGTCGATGGTCATGACGACGACTTCGGCGAACCGCAGCGCGCGGATCGAATCGTTGACCGACAGGCGCTCGAGCTTGGCCTGCACCTTGGCCTTCTTGCGCATGCCGGCGGTGTCGACGAGGCGGAAGGCGCGGTCGCGCCAGGTCCAGTCGACGCTGATGGAATCGCGGGTGATGCCGGCCTCGGGGCCGGTCAGCATCCGCTCCTCGCCGATCAGGCGGTTGATGAGCGTCGACTTGCCGGCGTTCGGCCGGCCGATGATCGCCACCTGGATCGGGCGGGTCCGGCCGGGGCCGGCATCGTCCTCCGCCGGGGCGTCGTGCTCCGGCGCCAGGTCCCCGATGTCGAGAACGCCGGGGATCGCTTCGTCGGGACCATCCAGCTCATCCGGCTCCACGTCGCCGCCGAGATCGAGCGTCTGGAAGGCCGCGTCGAGCGCGTCGTAGAGGAGGTCGATGCCCTGGCCGTGCTCGGCGGAAAACGGGATGGGGTCGCCGAGACCGAGGCTGTAGGCCTCCAGCGCGGCCGTGTCGCCGCTGCGGCCTTCGGCCTTGTTGGCCAGCACGATCACCGGATGCGAGGAGCGTCGCAGCAGCGCACCGTAGGCCTCGTCGGCGGGGGTGATCCCGGCGCGCGCGTCAACGACGAACAGCACCACGTCCGCCGCCTGGATGGCGATGTCGGTCTGCTGCCGCATCCGCCCTTCCAGGGTGTCGGGACCGGCATCCTCCAGGCCTGCGGTGTCGATGACGACAAATCGCAGGTCGGATACCCGGCCCTGCCCCTCGCGGCGATCGCGGGTGACGCCAGGGGTGTCGTCGACCAGCGCCAGACGTTTGCCGACGATCCGGTTGAAAAGCGTGGACTTGCCGACATTCGGGCGCCCGACGATGGCGACGCGGGCCTGCCGTCGTCCGGAACGGTCGGCAGCGTCGTCATCGGAGCGCCGGGATCTTGATCTCATCGCAGGGCCGAGATCTCGCCGGAATCCGAAACGAAGATCATGTTGCCGGCGGCCAGGATCGGCGCGGTGAAGCCATGGCTGGCCACGTTCGTCTGGGACCGGATCTGGCCGTCGACCGGATTCACCACAACAAGCACGCCTTCGTTGGAGATCGCCCACAGGGAGTTGCCGGCGAGTATGGGGCCATTCCAGGCGAAGCGGCCCTTCTTCTTCAGCGGAAGCGCGGTGCGCCAGGCGATCTTGCCGGTCGATTTCTCGAGCGCCACGATCCTGCCCTCCAGGTCGATGAGGAACACGCCGGTGCCGGAGACGATCGGGGTCGAGGCGCTGCCGACGTTCTGCTCCCAGATCCGCTCGCCGGTCGTCAGGCTGACCGCGATGGTGCGGCCGCCGACACCCGTGGCGAACACGGTTCCGCCGTCGATGACGGGGCTTCCCGAGACGTCGGTGAGACCGGCGACGGCCAGCGTGCGGGTCGAACGGGTCACCGAGTCGATCCACTTGGGCTCGCCCTTCGATGCCGACAGCGCCAGCACCTCGCCCGAACTCATCGGCACGACGATGGTGTCGCCCGACACGCTCGGGTTGGCGGTCGACAGCAGGCCGGCCGTCTCCGGAATGCCGCGGTAGGTCCAGACTTCGGCACCGTCGGACTGATTGACCGCCACCACCTCGTTGGACTGGTTGACGACGAACACCTTGCCGGCCGTCGCCGTCGGCGCGCCGCGCGCCGGAATCGACATTTCGACCGTCCAGAGGACCTTGCCCGATCCGAGATCGAGCGCCGCGAGCGTGCCGTAGCCGGTCGCCACGAACACCTTGCCGCCGTCGATCGCCGCACCGCCGCCGCTGGCGACGTCGTTTTCCTTCTCCGGACGGAGGCTGGTGCTCCAGCCGCGCCCGCCGCTGGAAACGGAGAGAGCGGTCACGGTCGCATCGGGCGAATAGACGATGACGTTGCCGCCCGCAGCCACGGGCCGCGCGGCAATGCGCTGGGATTCGTTGGCGAACTGCATGACGCTGCCGCCGCCGCGGCCGATCGAGGACTTCCAGGCCCGGGCGCCGCTGCCGCTGAAGGAAAGATGCCCGGTGTTGGACTGCGGATTCCCGCTCACCTGCGGCCAGTCGGCCATAGACGAGGCCGCCCCGATGGAGACCGACGCGACGTCGGTGTTTGTCTCGTCCGGCGTGTCCTGATTGGTGAAGATGGGGCTCCGCTCACCCGGAAGGATCGTGTCCTTCTTCCGGAACGGATTGATCGAGTCCATCGTATCGCCGACCGACCCGCACCCGCTGACCAGAACCGCAACCGCGATCAAAGCCGCGGCCGGACGCAAACAACTCATCATTTACTCACCTCCGACGCCCCCGCACCGGCCGCATCGCCACCTTGTGGCGCCGCCGTGCCGCTGTCGTCTGCCGACGCGGCCTCGCTTGCCGCGGGGGCGGCACGGGATCCATTGATCAGGCCCATGAACAGTTGAACCCGGGCCTTGAGGTCCTGGGGTGCGGCGGGATCCATGTCGATCTCGCCGAACCACTTCTCCGCGGCCGCGTAGTCGCCGTCCTGATAGGCGGCGATGCCGAGGATCTCGCGGGCCGAGTTGCGCCAGGCGCCCACTTCGGTCGCAACGCCCGTCAGGCGGTCCTCGATGCCGGCCTTGTCGCCGGTATCCAGAAGCACGTAGCCCGCCCGCACCCGCGCCAGATCGCGCTGGCGCTGCGACAGGCCGCCGTCGGCGGCAAGCGCGTCGAACCTCGAGACGGCAGCTTCAGTGTCGCCGGAAAGCGCCAGTTCGCTGGCCGCGCGGAAGCGGGCGAGGATGGGATAGTCGCCAGGCGCGCTCTGGGCGAATTCCGTCAGCGCCTCGGCGGCAGCGGCGCTGTCACCGGCCGCCGCGGTGTCGAGCGCCGTCAGGAACTGGTCGCCGGCGGCCTGCTCGGCCTTGGTCTGGAAGTAGATGTAGCCGCGATAACCGGCGGTGACGGCAACGATCAGCACCGCGACGACGACGACATAGATCCCGAACCGGTCCCAGAGCGACCGCATGCGCTCGCGCCGCAGGTCCTCTTCGACCTCCTGAAAAATGTCCGTCATCGTCCGTCGATCCTCATCGGTTCTCTTGCCGCGTTCGTCGCCGCCGCCAATCCGGTCCCGGTCGCGCCGTGTAACGCGTTCCGGGCCGCGGGCCAAGCCATTTGGCGCGCTCAGGCGGCCGCGAAAACGAAGTGAAGATCAGGCGATTATGGGCACCCCGATCAGCCAGACGTGCACCTTCCAGACAAAGAGGGCGTAAACAAGGAGGCCGACGACCACGGCAATCAGGTCGTTGCGTCCGGATCCCGCCACCGGCACCACGTGCGGGTTTGCCGCCTGGCGGCGCTTCAGCGAGATGCGGGCGATCACCCCCCAGGCGAGGAACGAGCCGAACAGCAGCACCGAGGCCGCATCGCCGTTCGCCAGCAGATGGGCAAGGGCCCAGATCTTCACCGCCAGGATCATCGGGTGCTTGGCGGCGCGCTGGATCCGGCCGGGGGCGTAGGCCGCGACCAGCAGCACGAACACCGGCAGCATGATCAGCATGACCAGATGCCGGGTCCAGACCGGCGGAACGTAGAGAATCGGCGGCCCGGCATCGCGCCATTCGCCGTAGCCCCAGATGATCAGGACGAGGCCGACGAAGGCGACGATCGAATAGACGACGCGGTAGGTGCCCTCGCCCAGCCGGGTGCGCAGGCTGGCGCGGAGGCCGGTATCGACCGGCAGCAGGTGGGTGCCGAAAAAAATCACCAGGCCGAGCAGGAATATCCACATGGTCGCCGTCTCCGGTCCGTCAGCGTCGCGCAAGGGCACCATCTCTAGAGCATTTCCAGTCCGGACCGAAGCGATCTCGGCGAAACGGGCCGGACTGGAACCACGGTTCTTCCGGCATTTTCCGCCGCTCGCCTGAGTTTGGCCGCGCGGGGTCGGGCGGGTGCGACGTATCCGCTCCCCTGATCCCGCCCGCCGGGCTTCCGACCTGTCGGACCGGACAGGGCCAGCGCGCGGCCGGCCGATCACGGTCCTGTCATCGCAGGTCGGCGCGTTTGCCGTACGGGATCGGACGATTAGGGGACTAAGATCGGCAGTCCGCCGCCCCGGCTGGCCGGTCCGGATCGGACGGCGCGGTGGCGACCGGCGAATCGTTGGGGGCATCCATGCGTTTCAGGCTCAGTGGGCGTTGGGGATCGGTGCGGGCTGCCGCGCTCGCGATCGCAGTCGCCGCCGGGGCGGCAGCGGTCCCGATGGCGGCGCAGGCGGCGACGGTGACGGCGACGATCGACCTCTCCGACCAGCGCATGTACGTGCGGGTCGGCAGCACGCCGCTCTATGCGTGGCCGGTCTCGACGGCCCGCAAGGGCTACCGGACACCCACCGGCAGCTACCGGCCGACCCGCATGTACCGGCGCTATTTCTCGAAGAAATACGACAACGCGCCGATGCCGAACTCGATCTTCTTCCGGGGCGGCTACGCGATCCACGGAACGACGGCGCTCAAGAGCCTGGGGCGGCCGGCCTCGCACGGCTGCGTCCGCCTTCACCCGTCGAACGCCAAGGCGCTGTACGACCTGGTGCAGGCGAACGGCGCCGCGAACACGCGCATCGTCGTGCGCAAATAGGCGCGCGTGCGCATGCACCAAACTGCGCATTCGGGCCCTTTTCGGGCGATCATCTGCGCATTTCCGCGCGCGTGCGCAGCGCGGCCGGTGCGCTGCGCACGCAACTGCGCACGCTTCAATTATTTTGAAGCGTGAACAAGTAATTCCGGTTTGCCTCAACCGGAACCGCTTGGCACGCTTCTTGAAATGATGACCCGTGTCGATCCTTCCTTCCATACCGATCCGCTAGGAGGACAGCCGATGTCTGTGCGATGGCGCGTCTGTCGTGCGGAGGGGCATCTGCCCGCCTGTCCGATCCGCAGCAACCGCGACCGGTGGTGAGCGATGCTGAGGGCGGCGGGCACCATCGACCGGGTGATGGAGGGGTTCGGCGAACTCCTCAAGTGGCTCCTCCCCGTCGTGGTCTTCCTTGCCGCCGCCGTCGCGCTGCTGCGCTACGGCCTGTCGATCGGCTACCCCTGGCTGTCTGAGAGCTTCGTCTGGCTGAACGGCGCCCTCGTCTTTCTGGGGGCCTCCGCCGTCTATGCCCGCGACGGCCACGTGCGGGTGGATCTCATCTACCGGCTGCTCGGCCCGCGCGGGCGCGCCTGGACCAACCTCGTCGGGACCGTCCTGTTCCTGTGGCCGATGATGGCGGTCGTCGCCGTGAAGGCCTGGCCGGCGCTGGTGCGGTCGTGGAACCTGCTCGAGGCCTCGCCCTCCATCGACGGCCTGCCGTTCCTCTACCTGATGAAGACCGCCGTGGTCGCCTTCTGCGGGCTGATGGCGATCCAGGGGGTGGCCACGGTGCTGCGCAGCCTGCACGTCATCCTGTACGGACCGGGGAGCTCGGACTGAGATGGAAGCGGAAGCCGTTTCCTGCGTCCTCCTGTTCCTCGGCGTCATCGTCGCGCTCCTCACCGGCTTCCCGGTGGCGTTCGCGCTCGGCGGCTCGGCGGTGCTGATGGCCGGCATCGGCAGCCTGTTCGGGGCGTTCGACCCGATCCTGCTCGGCTCCCTGCCCTCCCGCCTCCTCGACATCGGCCTCAACCCGACCCTCGTCGCAGTGCCGCTGTTCGTGTTCATGGGGACGGTGCTGGAGCGCTCGAAGGTCGCGGAAAACCTGCTCATCACCATGGGGCAGCTGTTCGGCGGGATGCGCGGCGGCCTGGGCATCTCGGTGATCCTGGTCGGCGCGCTGCTGGCCGCCTCCACCGGCATCGTCGGCGCCACCATCGTCACCATGGCGCTGATCAGCCTGCCGGCGATGCGGCGCGCCCGCTACAGCCAGTCGCTGTCGTGCGGGGTGATCTGCGCCTCCGGCACGCTGGCCCAGTTGATCCCGCCCTCCACCGTGCTGATCCTGCTCGGCACCATGCTGCAGAACGCCAACACCCAGGCGCAGCTGCGGATGGGGATCTTCTCCTCCGACCCGGTGACGGTGACGGACCTGTTCGCCGGCGCGCTGCTGCCCGGCCTTGTGCTCGTCGGCCTCTACATCGCCTGGATCCTGTTCCGCGCCCTCACCGACCCCGAAAGCTGCCCGCCGGTGCCAATGAGCGACGCCGAACGCGCCAACCTGCCGGTCCGGGTGCTGTTCGCCATGGTCCCGCCGCTGGGGCTGATCGTGCTGGTGCTGGGCTCGATCCTGACCGGCATCGCCACCGCGACGGAATCGGCCGCCCTCGGCGGCATCGGCGCGGTGGTACTGGCGCTGATGAACCGCTCGCTCACCTGGGAAACGTTCGCCGAGGCGATCCGCGACGCCATGGGCATCTCGCTGATGATCTTCGCGATCCTCATCGGCGCGACGATCTTCTCGCTCGTCTTCCGCGGCTTCGGCGGCGAGGACGTGGTGATCGAGCTGCTGCATTCGCTGCCGGCCGGCGCCATCGGCGCGACCATCTTCGTGCTCGGTCTGATGTTCCTGCTCGGCTTCATGATCGACACCTTCGAGATCATCTTCATCGTCATCCCGATCTTCGCCCCCGGGCTGATCATGCAGGGCGTCGACCCGCTCTGGCTCGGCGTCGCGGCCGCGGTGATCCTCCAGACGAGCTATCTGACGCCGCCGTTCGGCTTCGGCATCTTCTACCTGCAGGGCGCCTCAAGCGGCCTGTCGCTTCCAACCATCTACCGGGGGGTGATCCCGTTCGTCGTGATCCAGCTGGTCGCCGTGGCGGTGCTGTGGATCTGGCCGGGCCTCGTCCACTGGCTGCCCGGGGTGCTCTCGGGCTGAGAAATCGCGGGCAGCACAACCGGTCGAGGGGACCGGCGCAGGCCCGCGTGATCCGCCGCAACGACGGCGGATCATCGACACCGACCGTTGTCGCAACACTGAGGGGAACTTCGACATGGACCGCAGACAATTCGTCACCAGGGCCGGACTGGGCCTGGCATCGGGAACGGCGGTGGCCACCGGCCTCGCCGCCCCGGCAATCGCCCAGGGCAAGATCGAATGGCGCATGCAGATGACCTGGGCGAAGAACTCGCCGCTGCTCGCCACCGGGCCCGAAATCGTCGCCGACTTCATCTCCAAGGCGTCCGGCGGGCGCATGTCCGTCAAGCTCTACGCTGCCGGTGAAATCGTCCCGCCGTTCCAGGTGCTGGACGCGGTCGCCGACGGCACGCTGGAGATGGGCCACGGCTATCCCGCCTACTGGGCCGGCAAGCTGCCGGCGATGCAGTTCTTCACGCCGATGCCGTTCGGCTTCACCACCCAGGAGCAGAACGCCTGGTTCTCCTACGGCGGCGGCCAGGAGCTGGCCGACGAGGTCTACGGCAAGCTCGGCGTCAAGTTCTTCCCTTCCGGCAACACCTCGGTGCAGGCGGCCGGCTGGTTCAACAAGGAGCTCAACACGATCGAGGACTACAAGGGCCTCAAGGTCCGCTCCGGCGGCCTCGGCGCCAAGGTGCTGACCGAGGTCGGCGCGACGCCGGTGCAGATGCCGCTTGGCGAAGTGCCCCAGGGCCTGCAGTCCGGCGCGATCGACGGTGCCGACTTCGTCGGCCCGATGAACGACATGGCGTTCGGCCTGCACAAGGTCGCCAAGTACTACTACTGGCCGGGCTGGATGGAGCCCTGCGGCGTGCTCGACTGCATGATCAACCCGGCCGCCTGGGACAAGCTCCCCGACGACCTCAAGGAGATCGTTCGCGGCGCCAACGTGATGGCCAACCAGATCGTGCTGAACGAGTTCGTGGCCAAGAACGGTCAGGCGCTCGCCCAGATGCGGTCGGAGGGCGTCGACGTGCGCACCCTCAACGACGACATCCTGAAGAAGCTCGCCGAGGTGTCGGCCGGCGTCGTCCAGACGGTGGCGGACTCCGATCCGCTGGCGACCAAGGTCTATGCGTCCATCCAGGACTTCATGAAGACCATCAAGCCGTACACCGCGATCTCCGAGGGCGCCTACATCAACGCCCGCCCGGTCTGACCGCACACCCGCGACGCGGCCGGCCGGAGACCCTCCGGCCGGCCCTTTCCGATTGCCAGTCGATTGTTCAAGGACACACCAAGATGACCGCCTCCCAGACCGGAATCAGCACCCAGGCCGTCCTGTCCATGCGCGGCGGAGGCTACTATTCCGAGCGGACCTACGGCGCCAAGCAGGCGATCGACAAGATGCTGCCGATCGTCCAGGACGCGCTGAAGCCGCAGCCGGGTGCCACCGGCGTCGTGCGCGTCGCCGACTACGGCGCCGCCGATGGCGGCACCAGCCGCGAGATGTGGTTCCAGGCCTTCCAGGGGCTGCGCCAGGCGGGCGACACCCGCGAGGTGGCGATCACCTACACCGACCTGCCGTCGAACGATTTCTCGACGCTGTTCCGCACCATGCAGGGCCTGCAGGGCGACGCGGCGCTGGCCTACCAGAAGGTCCTCGACGACGTCTTCGTCTACGGCTGCGGCACCGGGTTCCACACCCAGCTGTTTCCGGCCGGCACGCTCGACCTCGGCTTCTCCGCCACCGCCATGCACTACCTTTCCCAGAAGCCGTGCGAGATCTCGACCCATTGCCACGCGGTGGGCGCCGAGGGCGACGAGGCCGCCGCCTTCACCGAGCAGGCGCGCGCCGACTGGGAGCGGATCCTGCTGGCCCGCGCCGCGGAACTGAAGTCCGGCGGCCGGATGATCTGCCTGAACTTCGGCATCGACGAACAGGGCCGCCATCTGGGCACCACCGGCGGCGCCCACATGTTCAACTTGTTCGACCGCTTCTGGGGCGAGCTGCGCGACGAGGGCAAGATCAGCCAGAGCGAGTACGAGCGCGCCACCTTCGTGCAGTACTACCGGACGCTGGAGGAGTTCACCGCGCCGCTGAAGGACCCGTCGTCGCCCGTCGCGAAGGCGGGTCTCAAGCTCGTCGACGCCTTCTCCAGCTACACCCGCTGCCCCTACGAGACGAAGTTCGCCGAGTCCGCCGGGGCGATGTCCGGCGCGGACTTCGCCAAGACGCTGATCCCGACCATGCGCTCGTGGTCGGAGACGGTGTACCTGACCGCCCTCGACGCCCGGCCGCGCGACGAGGCCCAGGCGCTCGTCGACGACTTCTACCAGCGCTACGAGGACCACGTCGCCGCGGCGCCAGAGGGCCACGCCATGGACTACATCCACATCGTCGTGGTGATGGAGAAGGCCTGAGCCGGTGTCAGTCCAGCCGGGCGTCGATCCCCGATGTCGCGATTGCCGCGCGGAAGGCGTCGCTGAACGCCTCAGCGACCGGCGACAGCGTGCGCCCGGCCCGCCACAGGAGCCCGACCTCGCGGTAGAGGTCGTCGCCGGCGAGCGGCCGGCAGCACACCGCCTTGTCGGCGGCCACCGACAGCGCCGGAAGCACCGTCACGCCGAAATCGGCGCGCACCAGCGCCAGCAACGAGGTGACGTTGCGCACCATCAGCCGCGAGGCGCGCGAGATCGCCTGGAACTCCGGATCGTGCATCCGCGCCGAGGCGCCGTTGGCGATGAACCGCACGTTGCCGAGTTCGTGGGCGTGGACCGGCGCATCGGTGGCGGCGAGCGGGTTGCCGGCCGCGCACACCAGCACGAAGCGGTCGCGGAACACCGGCGTGAAGGCGACGATGCCGGCGTTGGCCGGCCGGCCGGCGATGCCCAGCTCCACCCTCTGCCGCTCGATCGCCAGTTCGACCGATTCCGAATCGGCGTCGCGCACGTCGAGCTCGATGTCAGGCCGGGCGGCGAGGAAGCTGTTCAGCACGATCGGCATCAGCTGGGTGGCGACCGACGGCACGCAGGCGATCTCCAGCCGGCCGATCTCGTTGCGGGCGAACGCCTGGACCGCGGCGACGGAGCGGTCGAAGCCCCGCACCTCGGCGCGCGCCACCGTCAGCACGTACTCGCCGAGGGAGGTGAGCGTGGTCTTGCGGTCGGTCTCGAACAGCGCGCCGCCCAGGTGTTCCTCGAGCTGTTTCAACGACATGGACACCGCCGACGGCGTCCGGCCGATCTTCTCGGCGGCGTCCTTGATGTTTCCCAGATCCGCGACTTCGAGGAAGACGCGCAGCTGACCGAGGGTCAGGGCCATGGCACTCACCAATTAAGTTGCACTGAAGTTCGTAACAGAAGTTTCGATTTGATTGAAGTGAGCACGCACCGCAAGTTGACCGGAGTTTCGCCCTTCGACGGTCAAGCAATGGGTTCCCCCGAGTGACTGACACCTTTGCCAACCATGTCGGCGGCGCCTGGCTTGCGGGCTCGAACGCCGTCGAGAACGTCAATCCGTCCGATCTCTCCGACGTCATCGGCCGCTACGCCCAGGCTTCCGCCGGCGATGTCGCCGCCGCCGTCGATGCGGCGCGGGCCGGCGCCGAAGCGTGGGCCAAGACCGGGCTGGAACGACGCGCCGCGGCGCTCGATGCGATCGGGCGGGAGCTGATGGCGCGCTCGGCCGAACTCGGCGAGCTCCTGTCGCGAGAGGAAGGCAAGCCGCGCGCCGAGGGCGTCGGCGAGGTCTACCGGGCCGGCCAGTTCTTCACCTACTCCGCCGGCGAGGTGCTGCGGCTGCAGGGCGACAAGGCCGATTCGGTGCGTCCCGACATCGAGGTCGACGTCACCCGCGAGCCGATGGGCGTGGTCGCCGTCATCTCGCCGTGGAATTTCCCGACGGCGACGGCGGCGTGGAAGATCGCCCCGGCGCTCGCCTTCGGCAACGCCGTCATCTGGAAGCCGGCGAACCTCACCCCCGCGTCCGCCTGGGCGCTGACCGAGATCATCGCGCGCCAGGACCTGCCGGCCGGCACGTTCAACCTCGTGATGGGCTCAGGCTCCGGCGTCGGCCAGGCGCTGGTCGAGGCGCCGGGGGTCGATGCCGTGACCTTCACCGGTTCGCTGGAGGTCGGCCGCGGCGTCGCGGTCGCGGCCGCGCGCAACCTCACCAAGGTCCAGCTCGAGATGGGCTCGAAGAACGCGCTGGTGGTGATGGACGACGGCGATCTCGACGTGGCGGTGGCCTGCGCGGTGGCCGGCGGCTACTCCGGCACCGGCCAGAAGTGCACCGCCTCCTCGCGCCTGGTCGTCCACCGGGCCGTGCACGACGCCTTCGTCGACAAGCTCGTCGCGGCGCTCGGGGCCATGAAGGTGGGCCATGCGCTGGAGGACGGGGTAACCATGGGGCCGGTCGCCAGCGAGGCGCAGCTCGCCTCCAACCTCGCCTATATCGACCTCGCCCGTCAGGAGGGCTGCACGATCGCCTGCGGCGGCGAGCGGGTCCAACGCGCCACCGACGGCTATTTCATGAGCCCGGCGCTGATCACCGGCTCCAGCAACGCCATGCGCATCAACCGCGAGGAGATCTTCGGCCCGATCGCCGCGGTGATCGCGGTCGGCAGCTACGACGAGGCGCTCGCCGTCACCAACGACACCGAGTACGGGCTGACCGCCGGCATCGTGACACGCTCGCTGGCGCGCGCCACCCACTTCCGCCGCTCCGCCAGGACCGGGTGCGTGATGGTCAACCTGCCGACCGCCGGCACCGACTACCACGTGCCGTTCGGCGGCCGGAAGAACTCCAGCTACGGCCCGCGCGAGCAAGGACGCTACGCGGCGGAATTCTACACCCAGGTGAAGACGGCCTACATCCGGGCCGGCACTCCCGAGACCTGAGAGCGATCGGATGGTCCGTCCCCCCTTCATCATCGATGGCCTGCAATACTCCAACTGGTCGGAGGCCGTGTTCCGCCAGTTGCGCGACGGCGGCGTCGACGCGGTCCAGGTCACCATCTGCTATCATGAGACGTTCCGGGAGACGGTGGCGAACCTGGAGCGCTTCAACGGCTGGTTCGAGCGCCACCCCGAGCTGATCCGTCCGGCCTACAGCGCCGCCGACATCCGCGCCGCCAAGGCGGAGGGGCGCACCGCCATCGTCTTCGGGCTGCAGAACTGCTCGCCGATCGAGGACGACATCGGCCTGGTGGAGATCCTGCACCGGCTCGGCGTCCGCTTCATGCAGCTCTCCTACAACAACCAGAGCCTGCTCGCGACGGGCTGCTACGAGGCCGAAGACCCCGGCATCACCCGCATGGGCCGTCAGGTGATCGCCGAGATGAACCGCGTCGGCATGACCGTCGACATGAGCCATTCGGCCGAGCGCTCGACGCTGGAGGCGATCGAGATCTCCGAGCGGCCGATCGCGATTACCCATGCGAACCCGTCCTTCTGGCACGACGGCCTGCGCAACAAGTCCGACACGGTGCTGAAGGCGCTTGCCGCCAGCGGCGGCATGCTGGGCTTTTCGCTCTACCCGCACCATCTGAAGGACAAGTCGGACTGCACGCTGGAGAGCTTCTGCGAGATGGTGGCGAGGACCGCGGAGATGATCGGCGCCGAGAAACTCGGCATCGGCAGCGACCTGTGCATCGATCAGCCGGACAGCGTCGTGGAATGGATGCGCAATGGCCGCTGGACCAAGGACCTCGATTTCGGCGAGGGATCGGCGGCGGCGGCCGGCTTCCCGGCGCAGCCGGACTGGTTCCGCGACAACCGCGACTTCATGACCATTGCCGGGGGGCTGTCGGCGGTGGGCTTTTCCGAGACCGAGGTGGCGGGGATCATGGGGGGCAACTGGCTGGCCTTCTACGAGGCCGCGTTCGTGCCGGCGGGACACGCCGTTTCCGCCAACAGTCCGAGGGAATAGCGCCATGACGGCGCACGACCAGATCGATATGGCTTCGCTCCCGGCTGTCGCGCCGCGCCCACCCTCCACGGTGATGCGCCTGGAGCGGCTCGGCAGCTTCTTTCCCTCGCGGCTGTCGTTCATGCCGACGCTCATGCGCCGCCTGCGCGACGAGGAATGGCGGATCGAGCGCGGCGAAACCGCCCTCGATGCAGAGGGTTACGGCCATGTCCTCTATCATGCGCGCGGGCCGGAACGCACCTACACGCTGATCGCCTACTCGCGCCAGCTCGACGCCGAGCGGCGCAGCGACCGGGTGATCGCCGACGCCTGGGACGCGACGTTCTCGCTGTTCGACGGCGTGCCGGACGCGGCCGACATCGCGCGGCTGGCGGACAACACCCCGCAGCAGGAGGCGGGCCGCTACCGCTCCAGCGAGCTGGTGCTGTCGCGGGCCAACCGCAGTGTCCGCTTCTTCGAGCACGTGGTGGAGCGCCTCGCCGCCGGCGACCAGCCCGACCCGGAGCTGGTGGCGGGCGTCGGCTACCTGATGCGGACGACGGCGGTCTACGGCAACGGCAAGTTCGGCATCTCCGACCGCGCCCGCTTCGCCGACCGCCCGGAGCTCGCCGGGCCGTTCCAGGCGGAGATGCTGAACGTCTACCTGATCCGCTGCTTCACGCTGGACCTCGTCGAACACATCGCCCGCAACCGCGCGCCGGAGCGGTTCGTGCCGCTGGCGCGCGCGACGCGGCGGCGCCTCGGCATCGGCAACGCGACGGGCCTCGGCATGGCGCCGTTCCTGGCCAACCAGCCGGTGCTGATCAACAACTGGATCGCCGCGCGCGAGGCGGCGCTGGCCAGCGTGCGCAGCCTCGACGCAGCCACCCACGCGGCGGCCGAAGGGGTGCGCGCGGCGCTGGCGCTCGCCCGCGCCCACGTCGCAGAATGGCACGTCGACGACGCCCGCCAGGCCGCGCGGATCGCCCGGCTCGCCGACGATCTTGCCGCGCTGTCCGGCTGGATCGAGGCCGCCGATCCGCTCAGTGGTCCCCGGCCCTTCGACGCGATCTACCGCCATGCGGAAGCCAGCCTCGGCCTGGAGGCCCAGGAGCTCACGGTCACCCTGCTGCTGGAGCCGCACGGCGCCCTCGTCGATCCGCTCACCGCCACCATGAGCGCCGGCGAGGCGGTCCGCTTCGACGCCGCGATGACCATCGGCCGGCTCAAGGAGATCATCCGCACCCGCTACGCTTGGGCGCTCGCCATCGATTTCGGCGCGCCGCCCTCCCAGCAGCGCTTCTGGTACGTCTCGGAGGAAAAGCTGGAACCGCGCCTCGGCGTGCGCGCCACCGAGGACGGCGCCGACCGGGAAATGCCGCTGGCGATCGCCCGCGACGTCCAGGCGCTGGCGGCCGTCCTCGAGGAGTTCGCGGACGGGCAGCGGGTCGTCGACGCCACCCTCGCCCACCCTGAGGTGCGCCAGACGGCGGCGCGCGTCCAGACCGTCGCCCGCTTTCCCTATGGCGAGATCCGCGACAACCTGATCGGCGAGGAATGCCTTCCGATCGACCTGCTGCGCTGTAAACTGTCCTTCTTCGGCGCGTCCAAGTTCGACCCGAAGTCGGACCTGTGGACGCGCATCACCATGTTCGCGGGAGCGCCGCTGCCCGACGAACTGATGCGCGGCGGACCGGACTGGTTCGTGCTGGCGCCAGGAAGGCCGCAATGAGCAGGCTGTCTCTCAACGAAATCGAAGTCTCCGTCCGCAAGGCCGGCATCGGCGCGGGCCTGCCCTACGGCATCGCCCAGGAGACCGGGCGCGCCGCGGAGTGGCTGGCGCTGGCCGGACTGCCGGCGCTGGCGATCTGCGCCGCGGCGCTGGAGGCGAGCCTCGACAACAAGACCTCGGTCGGGCGCGGCACCGACACCGGCGCCGGCTGGACCATCGTTCCGGCCGACGACCGGCCGCTGTGCTCCTGCCACGCGGGGGTGGTGGCCGCCGACCTGATCAACGCCGGGTCGACGACGATCCGGCTCGTCTCGGTGTCGTCGCCGGTCCTGGTGGTCGCGCTGCTGGCGACGGTGGCCGAGGCGCCGGCGGTGTCGGTCATCCTCGGCGACGGCGACGGCGCGCCGGCGGTGCTGGTGGCGGCGCCGAAGGTGTCGCTCCTCGGCGGCGACGACCTGTCGACCTGGACGGTGCCGTCGGACCTGCTGATCGAGATCGCCGACCCGGCCGCCGCCGCGCCGGCCCTGCGCGTCTACGGCGACGCCGACAGCCGGGCCCGCGTCACCGCTTCGGGGGTGCCGCAGGAAGCGGCGTCCGACGTCATCGCCCGCCTGTTCGCCCGCACGCTGGTGCCCGCCTCCGACGCATCGCGCGAGCGCGGAGCCGGCGCCGGCCGCATCGACAGCGACTGACCCGGATGCGGCCGGAAGCGACCGGTCCGGGACGAGGACGCTGTCCAACCGACTGAACCTCTGCCGTTTCCAGCCGGACCGGCCGATCGGGCCGGCCGCGGTGTCGCACCTCCAGCCCATGGATCCCGCCTTGACCAGCACCCGCCTCAGCCTCGCCGACATCGAAGCCCTCGCCACCCGCGCGCTCACCGGCGCCGGCGCAAGCGCCCCGGCGGCGGCGGCGATGGCGCGCGCCTGCGCCGCCGCCGAGCGCGACGGCATCCGCAGCCACGGCCTCCATTACATCCCGATCTACTGCGAGCACGTCGTCTGCGGAAAGGTCGACGGCCAGGCCAGCCCCACGGTCTCGCGGCCGAAACCGGGCGCCATCCGCGTCGATGCGGCGAGCGGCTTCGCCCATCCGGCGATCGAGGCGGGGTTCGCCGAGCTGGTGCCGGCGGCGCGCGACAACGGCTGCGCCGGCCTCGCCGTCTTCAACTCCTACAACTGCGGCGTGCTCGGCTACCACACCGAGCGGCTGGCGGCGGCGGGCCTGGTCGGCCTCGGCTTCACCAACGCGCCGGCCTCCATCGCCCCGGTCGGCGGCCGCAAGCCGGTGATCGGCACCAATCCGTTCTCGCTGGCCGTTCCCGGCCCCGACGGGCCGAGCCTGCTGATCGACCAGAGCGCCAGCACGGTCGCCAAGAGCGAGATCATGATGCGCGCCCGGGAGGGCGAGGCCATCCCCGAAGGCTGGGCGCTCGACGCCGACGGCAACCCCACCACCGATCCGGACACCGCGCTGAAGGGCTCGATGACGCCGTCGGGCGGCGCCAAGGGCTTCGGCGCGGGGCTGATGGTGGAGATCTTCGCGGCCGCGCTCTCCGGCGCCACGCTGGGCAAGGACGCCAGCCCCTTCTCCGGCACCGCCGGCGGCCCTCCCCGCACCGGCCAGTTCTTCTTCGCCGTCGACCCGGACGCGTTTTCCGGCGGCGCCTTCGCCGGCTCCGTCGCCGAGCTGGTCGCCGCCATCGAGGCCCAGGACGGCGCCCGCGTGCCCGGCAGCCGGCGGTTTGCCAACCGCGCCCGCATCGAGCGCGACGGTACCGACGTGCCCGCCGCCCTGATGGAGCGGATCAAGGTCTACGCGGGCTGAGATCGGGCGGTCCCCGGCAGCCTGCCCCGCGCCAATGGCCGCTCGGTGGCCGTGGCCGGCGTCCGCACGTCGCTCGACCAAAGGTCCTGAAGCGGCCGTACCCTGAATGGCGCGAGACCACGGTTTCCGGGACCGGCGGTCCGCGGCGGCCCCGGGCCGTCCATTTGACTCCGGCTGCACAGAAAATTCACACTGGTCGCGTTGAAGGCACACGCTTCAATGTAATTGAAGCAAACGACAAAACTTTACAATTGTCCTGAATACGCCAATGCGCCAGCCTCGTCCGAGGCGGGTTCCGGCTCGGCTTACATCGCGTCCCGCCTCTCCGCGGGATGCCCCGAACCGGCGCTGCGAGATGTCAGCGTCGTCCCAAACGGACCTAAAGAGGAGCAGCACCATGACCTGCATGAAACCGCTACTTGCGGCTGGAGGCATCGCCTTGCTCGCCGCTGGCCTCGCGCCGACCGGCGCCAAGGCTGCCGCATGCGGCACCGACGACACGATCAGCATCGCCAACATGACCTGGCTGTCGGCGAGCATGCTCGCCAGCGTCACCGATGAGATCCTGTCCGAAGGCTACGGCTGCAACACCCAGCTGGTTCCCGGCGACACCGTTCCGACCGCCACCTCGATGCTGACGAAATCCGAGCCCGACATCGCGCCCGAGATGTGGGTCTCCACCGCCCAGGCGATCTGGGAGAAGGCGATGGAGAAGGGCAACGTCTACAAGGCCGGCGACATCTTCGGCTCCGGCGGCGTCGAAGGCTGGTGGATCCCGGACTACCTCGCCGAGGAGCACCCGGAGATCAAGTCGGTCACCGACCTCAAGGACAACTGGGAGGTTTTCGCCGAGGTCTCCGCGCCCGACAAGGGCCGGCTCTACGGGTGCCCGCCCGGCTGGGGCTGCGAGATCATCACCAACAACCTGTTCAAGGCCCTCGATCTCGGCGAGACGTTCGAGCTGTTCTCGCCCGGGTCGGGCGCCAACCTGAAGGCCTCGTTCGCCCGCAAGGTCACCCGCAAGGAGCCGATCGTCGGCTACTATTGGGGTCCGACCGCGGTGATCGGCCGCTACGGCCTCGTGCGGCTGGAGATGCCGGACTACGATCCGGACAAGTTCAAATGCCTGACCGACATGAACTGCGCCGACCCGCAGCTCACCGGCTGGCAGAAGGGCGAAGTCGCCGTCGCCGCCACCACCGCGCTGCGCGACAAGGCGCCTGCCGTGGCCGAGTTCCTGTCGAAGATGCAGGTGCCCAACGACGTGGTGAACGAGGTCCTGGCCTGGGGCGACGAGCAGTCGGCGAGCCCCGAGGACGTCGCCGCCTACTTCCTCAAGAACCACGAGGACGTCTGGACCGCCTGGGTTCCGGACGATGTGGCGGAGACGGTGAAGGCCTCGCTGCAGTAGGTGATGGGACCGGGCCGGCACGCTGCGTGCCGATCCGGCCGGCGGTCGGGCGTCCGCGCCTGGCCGCGTTCCCGTACCGCGCGCCACCGGACCGGACCGGTTCCGATCGGGCCGGACGGGGCCGCGCCGCGAGGACGGGCGCGATGAACGAGGCGGGACGGGTCGGCAGACCGCGCCCCGCTTGCGGCGTCTGGAAACGGTGACGTTCCAAGACGCCGAGTCGCGGCCGCCCGGCGTCGTGGTGATCCGGGGCGGATGCCAGGCGTGGGGGCCGGACCGGCCCGAACGCCTGCGACAGGCTCCACGGAGGTGAGGCCCCGAGACCGAGAACCGGCGCAGGGGGCGGTGTCGCCCGGGCGACACGAGATCTGCCGAACCAGAGGGACACGACGATGGATTCCGGCTTTCCGGACCTGATTGACACGCGCGGGCTCCGCCGCTTGATCGACGACGCCTTCAACTGGGTCGTCATCGAATGGGGGCGCGAGCTGGAGCTGATCTTCCTGCCGGTGCTGCGGCTGCTCAACAACATCGAGGACGGGCTTCTCTGGCTGCCCTGGTACGTGGTCATCCTGGCGATCGCGGCGCTCGGCTACGCCGCGACCCGCTCAATCGTCACCACGCTCGGCATTGCGGTGATGCTGTTCCTGATCGGCGTGATCGGGCTGTGGGAACCGGCGATGGCAACGGTGGCGCTGATGATCACGGCGACCGCGCTCGCCATCCTGGTCGGGATTCCGCTGGGCATCCTGATGTCGCGCTCGGACCGGCTACAGTCGGTCATGCTGCCGGTGCTCGACGTGATGCAGACGATGCCGATCTTCGTCTACCTGATCCCCTTCGTGATGCTGTTCGGCCCCGGCAAGATCCCCGCCCTGCTCGCCACCATCGTGTTCGCGGTGCCGCCGGTGATCCGGCTCACCAACCTCGGCATCCGCCAGGTCGATGCGGAGGTGATCGAGGCGGTCACCGCCTTCGGCGCCACCTCGCACCAGCGGCTGTTCTCGGTGCAGATCCCGCTCGCCCTTCCCACCATCATGGCCGGCATCAACCAGACCACCATGATGGCGCTCTCCATGGTGGTGATCGCCTCGATGATCGGCGCCGGCGGCCTCGGCTACCAGGTGCTTCAGGGCATCCAGCGGCTGGAAGTCAGCCGTGGCCTGCTCGCCGGCCTGGCCATCGTGTTCCTGGCCATCATCTTCGACCGGATCGCCCAGGCCTACGGCCGCCGCGTCCAGCAGCACCTCCACAACAGCTAGGCCCCGATGAGCAAGCCCACCCCGCCCAGGGACCCGAAGATCTCCATCGAGCACGTCTACAAGATCTTCGGCGACGATCCGGCATCGATGCTGCCCCGCGTCCAGGCCGGCGCCTCGAAGCGCGAGATCCTCGACGAGCACAGCCACGTCGTCGGCATCCGCGACATCAACCTGGACATCGCCGCCGGCGAGACGTTCGTGGTGATGGGGCTGTCGGGGTCGGGGAAATCGACGCTGATCCGCCACATCAACCGGCTGATCGAGCCGACCGCCGGCCGCATCCTCATCGACGGCGATGACGTGCTCGCCCTCGACGAGGGGCGGCTGCGCGCGCTGCGCCGGCAGAAGATCTCCATGGTGTTCCAGCGCTTCGCGCTGCTGCCGCACAAGACCATCCTGGCGAACGTCATGTACCCGCTGCGGATCGACGGCGTCGCCAGGGAGCAGGCGCGCGAGCGGGCGATGGAGCAGATCGAGACGGTCGGCCTCGCCGGCTACGAGGACCGCTACCCGCGCCACCTGTCGGGCGGCATGCAGCAGCGCGTCGGCCTTGCCCGGGCGCTGGCGACCAGCGCCGACATCCTGCTGATGGACGAGGCGTTCTCCGCCCTCGACCCGCTCATCCGCGGCGACATGCAGGCCCAGCTCAAGGAGCTGCAGGCGAAGCTGCACAAGACCATCGTGTTCATCACCCACGACCTGGACGAGGCGCTGAAGCTGGGCGACCACATCGCCATCCTGAACGACGGCGAGCTGCGCCAGGTCGGCACCGGCGAGGACATCCTGCTTCACCCGGCCGACGACTACGTCGAGCGCTTCGTGCGCGACGTGAACCGCGGCCAGGTGGTGACGCTGGCCAGCACCGCCCGCAAGGCGACGACGATGGCGGTCGCCGAGGTTTCGCGCCAGGCGCTGTCGGCGGCCATTGCCCGCGACGGCGTCAGCGACGTGATCGTGGTCGACGCGGACGACCGGCCGCTCGCCGCGGTGAGCGAAACGGTCCTCTACGAGCACCGCGAGAAATCCGACGACTGGTGGCGCACGCCCGGCAACTTGCCGGCGCCGCGCACCGCGCGCGACGACCAGGTGCTCTCCGACGTGCTGTCGCTCTATGCCGGCCGGTCGACGCCGCTGGTGGTGGTCGACGCCGACGGACGGGTGGTCGGCAAGATGTCGGCCACCGACGCGATCGCCGCGCTCACCACCGACGGCGGCTGAGGGCTATCCGGCCGGGGCCGCCGCGCGTCCGCGCGTTCCCCGCCCCGCGCGCCTCAGGGCAGCACCGGCGTCGGCTCCGGCTTCTCCGAGCGCACCGGGCGCAGAAAGACGCGGCTGATCTCCTCGCGTTCGGCCTCCAGGGCGAGCGTGAGCTCGCGCATGGTGGCCTCGACCTCCTCGCCGCTCAGTCGCTCGGCGAAGTCGATGGAGACCGCGATCATGATCTCGCGCGGACCGAGATGCATGCTCAGCACTTCGTCGACATGATTGACCCGGTCGTCGGCGTTGAGCACCGCGTGGACGTCGGTCAGCACGCCCTGCGAGGCGCTTTCCCCGGTCATCAGGCTGAGCGTCTCGCGGGAGAGGAACACCGCCGTTGCGACCAGGATGAGGCCGATGAGCACCGAGGCGATCCCGTCGAAGATGGGCATCTCCAGGAAGTAGGCCAGCCCCACACCGATCAGGGCCACCGAGAGCCCCGCCAGCGCCGCGAAATCCTCGCAGAAGATCGCGAAGACGCTCGGGTCCTTGCTGGCTCTCAGTGCACGCCAGATCGTCCGGTTGGGCTGCTGGTGACGCAGTTCCTTCCAGGCGATCCTGAACACGGATCCTTCGATCACGATGGCGACCCCGAGGACGACGAAGTTCGCCCACGGCTGGTGGATCGGCTCGGGCGCAAGAACCCGGTGCACGCCTTCGTAGATGGAGACCGCACCACCCAGCGCGAAGATCAGGAGCGCAACCACGAACGCCCAGAAATAGATCTCCATCCCGTAGCCGAAGGGATGGCGCGCGTCCGGCGGCCGCGAGGACCGCTTCATCCCGAGCAGCAGGATCGCCTGGTTGGTGCTGTCGACGGTGGAATGGATGCCTTCCGACATCATGGCGCTGGAGCCGGTCCACGCGGCGGCGGCGAACTTGGTCACCGCGATGGCGAGGTTGCCGGCAAGGGCGGCGTAGATGACATGCTTGGAGCCGGACGCCATGAGGTTTCCCGTGACTGTGAGGTTTGCCGTGACTGGCGGGATGCGGGCGCGGCGATCCGGCGCCCGGTCCGGACACGTCCCGCCGCCAGCCCGCAGATGATGGGTGCAGGACGAACGCGCGTCCCGGGGCCGGCGTTCCGCCGGGCGCCCCGCCCGGCCGCACCCGGCTTTCGATGCGCACAACCGATTGCCTGGAACGGCCGGCCGGGGCAAGGTGTGCGACGCACCCATCCTGCCCGCACCGGCGGCGGCGTTCCAGCTGCCGGCCGCCGGCGCCTTGCCACGACCCTTCGACACCTCATCGCCGAGAGCCGCACGTGGCCCCCAGATACACGCTCCGATACAAGCTCTCCGTGCGCGGCATCGAGGTCTTCCAGGCCGTCTTCGCCTTCATCATGGCGCTCGGCCTCGGCGAGGTCTTCACCGGCTCGTACAACTTCCTCACCACGGTGCTGTTCTCGCCGGACCAGACCAACAGCGAGAAGCTGCTGTTCCTGCTGGTGTTCTTCAACATCGTGCTGCTCGGCATCCGGTTCTTCTGGGTGCCGCGCAATTTCCGCCTGCTGGTGCACGAAACCGTCCGGCACCACCCGGAGATGCACGACCTGTCGCCGCTGCAGCACTACGAGATCTCGGTGCACTGGTTCATCATCCTGCTGCACGCGATGCTGTTCTACCTGATCGGCTCGGAATTCGAGCACATCGGCTTCCTGATGCTGTCGAGCAAGCCGTTCTCGCAGAGCGGGCTGTACGGCTTCTTCACCATGCAGATCGTGCTGCTGCTGCTGAACTCCGCCTGGATCGCGGCGATCGAATACCGCAAGCAGGATTTCGCGCGACGCTCGGCCAGCGCCGCCGTCAGCCTGAAGCCGCCCGGCTCCATCCTGTGGATGCGCAACAACCTCGCCTGCGTGCTCCTCACGCTGGGGCCGCTGGCGATCGGCAGCACCTGTCCGGCCGCCACCGGCCACTGCGTCGTCATCGCCCAGACCCAGGCCGCGGCCGGCTGCGTCGCCACCGAGGCGCCCGCCGCCGGCCGCAGGGCGGACTGTGCGGAAGAGCTGCCCAGCCTGACCGGCGCCGGGCTGGCGCCCTCGCCCACCTCCCCGGCGATCATCGCCAACGCGTCGTCGCTGCTGTTCGAGACGGTGGTGGCCGCCCTCGATCCGACGATGGCCGACCGCATGCTCTACTGGCCGGCGCTGTGGATCCTGACGATCTTCCTGATCAACAGCCTGCTCGACCTGCTCAACACCGGCAAGTTCTACCTGATGCTGGAAGAGGTGGAGTGGGACGTGGACTATTCCGGCACCGGCACGGCCGGCGGCGCGCGCCGGCGCGGACGGCACGTGCTGCGCAACCGCCCGCCTGCCCCGCCGCCCCCGCCTCCGGAGCCGGGGCCCCAGGAGCGCGACCCGTGAGCGGCGGGCGCCCGGCCGGCCCGCCCGTCACCATCCTGGCGCTCGCCATCGGCGGCGCGCTGCTGTTCATGGTCGCCGCCCGCTCCAGCCATCTGTCGGCGCCGGCGGACCCGGTGCCGGGCGCCGGCGTGGCCGCACCGACGATCCGGGTCGTGGCCGGGCTGATCCCGCCCTACATGAACGCGGAGGGCGAAGGCCGCGAAAGCGTCGCGATCCGGTCAACGCTGGGCGCGCAGGCCGCCGCCGGCGACGTGGAGTTCTTCGTGCTGCCGTTCTCGCGGCACTGGACCAGCTTTCTCAACGATGACCGCTTCGATGCGGTGGCCACCGTGCCGGACGGCATGAGCCTGGAGGGCTTCCATTCCCGGCCCTACATCACCTACCAGAACGGCATCGGCTACCGCTGCGCGGACCATCCGGGGACGTTCGCCGCCGACGATCTCGACGGCCTCCACATCGTCGCCTTCAGCGGCGCGTCGGCCGTGCTCGAGGCGATCCGCCAGCGCATGCCGGCGTTCGAGAGCTACATCGAGATCGCCAACCAGCGCGTCCATTCCCAGATGCTGATCGACGGCCGCGCCGACGCGATCGTCGCCGACGAATCCATCTTCGCGTACTACAACGACGAGATCCGGGCGGGGCTGGCGCCCGACGCCCGGGAAGCGGTTCCCGAACTCTGCTTCGCGGCGATCTTCCCGCAGACCGACTATCACATGGTCTTCCGATCGGAGGCGCTGCGCGACCTCTTCGACAGCGGCACACCCGCCGCAGGCGCCGGCGACGGACGAAGACGCCCATGACCGACATCCCCGCCGATCGCCTGGCAGCCGCCACCGCCCGCCCGTCGCGGCTCATCGTCGCCGGCTACGGGTGCCTGCTGGCGGCGTTCGCCATCGCCATCGGCCTCGGTATCGCCGCCGACGGGATCGGCACCGACTGGCTGCGCGGGCTGTCGCTCGCGACGCTCGTCCTGCTGGTCGCCGCCGCGGCGATCGCCCAGGTGCACCTTTACCGCTCCGAGGTGACGGCCAGCCGCCTGCACGCCCGGGACCTGACCGGCATCCTGGTGCGGCTTGCGGCGATCGGCATCCTCGCCGCGCTGGAGTTCATCCTGCTGGGCATGGCGCTCCCGACCGTCTGGACGGGCCTGATCCGGATCTACACTTGGACCATCGGCACCGGCGCCCTGCTGCTGACGATCCGCGGCCTGTGGGCGGTCGCCTGGGGCGACGGGTCGGCGATGCCCGCCCCGGACCGGTCGCTCGGCTAGAGTTTGATTCTGGAGCCATTTCTTTTCGGCCAGGTGAGTCCAGCTGACCGGAAAAGGCTCTAGAACTCCACCTCCAGCTCGATGATCTCGTCGGGCTCGGCGCGGGCGCCGTCGGTCCATTCCTGCATCAGGGGCCAGTCGAGGATGTGGTCGCGGTAGGCGGCGAGCGGCGGCTCCAGCTCGACGGCGTAGGTGCGGAAGCGGCTGCACACCGGCGCGTACATGGCGTCGGCCACCGTCGGGGTCTTCCCGAACAGGTACGGGCCGCCGTAGGTCTCCAGGCACTCGGTCCAGATCGTCTTGATGCGCTCCACGTCGGGACGCGCGCCCGAGAAGATCTTGAAGCTTTCGTGGCGGGCCTTGAGGTTCATCGGCAGCGCCGAGCGCAGGTTGTAGAAGCCGGAGTGCATTTCGCCGGACACCGCGCGGCAGTGGGCACGCACCGCCTGGTCGGCCGGCAGCAGGCCGGCGTCCGGGGCGATCTCGGCCAGATATTCGGCGATCGCCAGGGTGTCCCACACGGTCACGTCGCCGTTCGTCAGCCGCGGCACCAGCACCGAGGGCGACAGCAGCAGCAGCTCCTGGCGGTTGTCGGGATCGTCCATGCCGATCCGCTCCTCGTCGAAGGCGAGCCCGGCCATCCGGCACAACAGCCAGCCGCGCAGCGACCAGGACGAGTAGTTCTTCGAGGAGATCGTCAGCTTCGCACCGGCCATCTGTGCCATCAGCCCCTGTTCGCGTTGTTGCGGCCCGCCCCCCGGCGGAAAGACGCGCCTGCCGCCGGCCGGATCGACCACCTGGCCCGGGACATGCTTGTCTTCTTTCGGACCGGCGTCCAGCCCTTGCGGACCACCCGCAGACGGTGGCTCCGGCGACAATCCTCTCGCACTGCGGGCAAAATCACACTAACTTTTTTGCAGCGCGGCATTTTGCCGGTCACGATCGGGACGGACAGATGCTCTATCAGGCCTATCAGCTACAGGACGATCTCATCGCGCCGTTCCGCGCGCTGGCCCGGGCCATGCCGCAGACGGACTGGCCCGACCTGATGGACTGGGGCATCGCCGCCCAGCTGAGGCGGCGGATCGACGCCGGGCTGGAGATGCTGTCGCGCTACGAGCTCAGCCACACCCGGCCGGATTTCGCCATCGACAGCGTGATGGTGGGCAACCGGGACGTGCCGGTGACCACCGAGGTGGCGCTGGAAATGCCGTTCGGCACCCTGTTGAAATTCGCCAAGGACATCGACACGGCGCAGCCGAAGGTGCTGGTGGTGGCGCCGCTGTCGGGGCATTTCGCGACGCTGCTGCGCGGCACGGTCCAGACGCTCCTGAAGGACCACGAGGTCTACGTGACCGACTGGATCAATGCCCGCGACGTGCCGCTCGAGGCCGGCCGCTTCGGCGTCGAGGATTACATCGACTACCTGATCCGCTTCCTCGAGGAGATCGGCCCGGGCGCGCACATCCTGGCGGTCTGCCAGCCGTGCGTGCAGGCGCTCGCCGCCGTCGCCATCATGTCGGAGGACGGCCATCCCGACACGCCGCGCTCGATGACGCTGATGGCCGGGCCGATCGACGTGGAGGAGAGCCCGACGGCGGTGAACGATCTCGCCACGTCGAAACCGTTGTCGTGGTTCGAGCAGTCGGTGATCGCCCAAGTGCCCGGGCGCTATGCCGGCGGCGGCCGCAAGGTGTATCCTGGCTTCCTGCAGCTCACCGCCTTCGTTGCCATGAACATGGACCGGCACAAGACCGCCCACCGCAAGCTCTACGAGCACCTGGCCAACGGCGAAACGGCCGAGGCGGAGAAGATCAAGACCTTCTACGACGAGTATTTCGCCGTCCTCGACCTCACCGCCGAGTTCTACATCGAGACCATCGACCGGGTGTTCCAGAGGAACGAGCTGGCCAAGGGCACCTTCGGCTACCGCGGCCGCACGGTGGATCCCGGCGCCATCCGCAAGACGGCGCTGCTCACCGTGGAAGGCGGCCGCGACGACATCTGCGCCCTCGGCCAGACGGCTGCCGCCCACGACCTCTGCCGCTCGCTGCGCCCGCACCTGAAGCGCCACCATCTGCAGGCCAACGTCGGCCACTACGGCGTCTTCAACGGCAAGCGCTGGGAGCGCGAGATCTATCCGGTCGTGCGCAACATGATCCTGGCGATGGAATAGGCGCCAGGTCCGCGCCTTCCCCGTCCGGGCGATCTGAACAGGCGGAGGCCGGTTCGTCTGGGACGCCCGGGAGGAGGCGGCGCGTCCCTCCCCGCCTCAGTTTCCGCGCCGCCGCGCCTGGGGCGGCGCCACCTCGATCGCGCCGTCGCCCGGCGGCGGCGGACCGAACGACAGCACCCTGAGATCGGCCCTGAGCATCTCCGGATCGCTGAGCCCCGCCTCGATCTCGCCGTGGACGCGCTTCCAGACCGGCACCGCGGCGGCGAGTGTCCTGCGGCCCGCGTCGGTGAGCGCCAGCAGCCGGCTGCGGCGATCGCTGGGGTTCGCCCGCCGCTCCACCAGCCCGCGCCGTTCCAGGGGCTTCAGCGCCGCCGTCAGCGTCGTCTGGTCCATGGCCAGCAGCTCGGCGACCGGCCCCATCGGAGGCGGTTCCGGCCGGTTCAGCGACATCAGCAGGGAAAACTGGCCGTTGGTCAGCCCGTAGGGCTTGAGCTCGTCGTCAAACCGCCGCGCCAGCGCCCGTGCCGCCCGCTGGGCGTGCAGGCACAGGCAGGTGTCGCGAACGAGGATCGTCGTCGAGAACGGGACGTCGGCTGGGTTTGACATGGCTCTTTTATATTGATATCAATGCAATTGTCAAGGTCACAGGACGGAGCAGGCGCCCGGCGCCATTCCGTCCGCTGATCGGAAATCGCTCCGGACTCAACAGCTTGAGACTATCCGCTTCGCCGTCCGCGGCGCGACCCGACCGGAGCTGTCTTCGCCGTTTCGAAAGGGAATTCGACATGACCAATCATCAGGTTGTCTCTCGCGACGCATGGCTGGAAGCCCGCCGCGCTCTTCTCGCCAAGGAAAAGGCAGAGACGCGGCTACGCGACGAGGTCAACACGGCCAGGCGCGCCCTGCCGTGGGTCCGGATCGACGCGGACTACGTCTTCGATACGCCGGCGGGCCGCAAGAGCCTCGCCGACCTATTCGACGGCCGCAGCCAGCTCGTCGTCTACCACTTCATGCTGGCGCCCGGCTGGGAGGCCGGCTGCCCCGGGTGCTCGTTCCTGGCCGATCATTTCGACGGCACCCTGCCCCATCTCAACCACCACGACGTCACGCTGGTGGCGGTGTCGCGGGCGCCGCTTGCCGAAATCACGGCCTACAAGCAGCGGATGGGTTGGCATTTCCCGTGGGTGTCCGCCTTCGAAAGCCGGTTCAACCAGGATTTCGGCGTCTCCTTCAGCAAGGACGAACTCGCCAGCGGCTCGGTCTTCTACAACTTCACCGACACCCCGTCCGACCGGGCCTTCGACGAGCTGCCGGGTCTCAGCGCCTTCGTGAAGGACGCCGACGGCACCGTCTACCACACCTATTCGAGCTATGCGCGCGGGCCGGAGGAGCTGATCGGCACGCTGATGATCCTCGACCGCGCGCCGTTCGGCCGCAACGAGGGCTCGACGATGGATTTCGTCCGCCGCCACGACGAGTACGAGGCGACGCCGTCCGCCGCCTGCTGCCACGCCGCCGCCGAGTAGCCGAGCCGGTGACGGTCACCAACGTCCTCGCCGCGATCGCGGTGCGCGAGCACGCTCCGGCGGTCGCCTGGTACGCGGCGCTGTTCGGACGGCCTCACGACGCCGCCCCGATGGAGGGGCTCGCCGAGTGGTGGTTCCCGGCCGGCGGCTGGCTGCAGGTGTTCGCCGACGCCGAGCGTGCCGGAACCTCGTCGATCACCCTGGTGGTCGACGACATCGAGGCTGCGCGGCGGTCGCTTGCCGCCGCCGGCCACGAAAGCGAGTGGAGCTTCGACGGGCCGATCACCAGCGGCACCGTCGTGCGCGATCCCGACGGCAACCGCATCGTCTTCGCTCACTCCGCCGATCCAGCCAGCAATCCGTCCGCCGCAGGATGGACCCAACAACGGAGAACAGAATGAATTTCGAACCGGGACAGGAGCACGCGTGGCTCGACCAGCTGGTCGGCGACTGGTCCTACACGGCCAGTGCGCCGCAGTGCGGCGCCATGCCGCCCGGCCGGGAAACCGTCCGGTCGGTCGGCGGGTTCTGGATCGTGGGAGAAGGCAGCGGCACCGCGCCGGACGGCACGCCGGTGACCAGCCTCATCACCCTCGGCTACGATACCCGGGTGGCATCGTTCGTCGGCTCGTGGGTGGGCTCGATGATGCCGTACATGTTCGTCTACGAAGGCACCCTCGACCGCACCGCGAACACGCTGACCCTCGACTGCCAGGGGCCGGACTTCTCCGACCCGACGAAGAGCGCCAGCTACCGCGAGGTCGTCACCGTCCTCGATGGAACAACCCGTACCTTCGTCTCTTACATGGAGGCCGCGGACGGGACCTGGACCGAGATCATGAACGCCCGCTACCAGCGTCTCTGACGGTCCGCGGCTGCCGGCGCGGCCCGAGCCCCACGGGCGCGCCAGATCACACACCAGATCACACAGTTGTCGGCTTCCCGGCCCACACTCCCGCCTGTTCCAGAAACCGTCGTCGCACTGCGCGTTCAAGGAGACCAGACATGCCGATGTCCCAGGGTGATTTCTGCTGGTACGAACTGATGACGTCCGACCCGAAGGCGGCGGAAGCCTTCTACACGCGGACGATCGGCTGGGAGGCCGCCGACGCCGGCATGCCCGGCATGGACTACACGCTGTTCAGAGTCGGGGCGGCACCAATCGCCGGCCTGATGGAGATCCCCGAGCGCGCGGCCCAGTCGGGAGCGCAGCCCGCCTGGATGGGGCACCTGGCGGTCGACGACGTGGACGCGACCGCGAAATCCGTCGTCGATGCGGGGGGTGCCGTGCATCACGGACCCGAGGACGTTCCCGGCATCGGCCGCTTCGCCGTGGTCGGCGATCCCCAGGGCGCGGTGATCTGCCTGTTCCGCGGCGACGGCGCTCCGCCGCCGTCGCTCGCCACCGGAACGCCCGGCACGTTCGGCTGGCACGAGCTGTTCACCGACGACCCCGAGGCGGCGTTCGCGTTCTACGCGTCGCACTTCGGCTGGGAGAAGATGGACGCCATGGATATGGGGCCGATGGGCGTCTACCAGATCTTCGGCAAGGGCGGAAACATGATGGGCGCCATGATGCGCCGGCCGCCCGAGGTCCCCGTCTGCGCCTGGGGCTACTACATCGCCGTCGACGCCATCGACGCGGCGATCGAGCGGCTGACGAGCGGCGGCGGCAAGGTGGTCAACGGGCCGATGGAGGTTCCCGGCAGCAACTGGATCGTCCAGTGCTTCGATCCCCAGGGCGCCTACTTCGCCATGGTCGCGCCGAAACGGTAGCGTCCGGCACGGCCGGTCATCCGGCCCGGAGGGAAGCGGGCGCGGTCACGCGTCCGCTCCCGCTTGTCGTGTCGATGGCGGCGACCGCCTGCGGCACTGTCGGTCACCCCGTGCCGGCAGCCCCCCATTACCGAAGTTTCATGGAACACCCCCGGCGCCCCCTTCGTTCGCATTCAGGGGCGCAAATGGAGGCTTCTATGGCACACACTCCACCCGATACCCCGACGCTGCACCGCAGAGGCGTGGGATACGGCCTGACGATGGGTCTGGCCGCTGTCCTGCTCGTGTGCGGTGTGAGCCTCTTCGCCGGCGGCATCTGGCTCATCACCCTCGGCGGCTCCTGGTACTACGCGATCGCCGGGGCCGGGCTCACCGTCACCGCGATCCTGCTGTTCGTGCGCTCGATCGCCGCCGTCTGGGTCTATCTCCTCACTTATGCATTCACCCTCGTTTGGGCCTTTTGGGAGGTCGGAACGGACTGGTGGGCGCAGGTGCCCCGGATCGTGGCGCCGACCGTGATGCTCGTGCTGGTGCTCCTGACGCTGCCCGTGCTGCGCCGGATCTACCAGGTCGACGTGGACAGGGTTCCGGCCCGCAGCCCACGCACCGCCACCGCCGCGATCGCCTCGCTGGTCGCCCTCGGCGGGCTCGGCCTTGCCGCGCATCCGGCGGCGGCCCAGGATGCCGGCCAGCCGGCCGCCGTGGAGGATGCCGGGCAGCCCGCCACCCCCGGCCAGACCACGCTGGTTGGCACCGACGCCGCCGACGCCGCGCCGCAGACCAGCCACGCGACGCCGCAGCAGATGCCGACGCCCGGGGCGGACTGGCCGGCCTATGGCGGCAGCATCCATGCGACGCGCTATTCGCCCCTCGACCAGATCACCCCGGACAACGTCGGCAACCTGAAGAAGGTCTGGGAATTCCACACCGGCGACATGCCGGACGAGAAGGCCGCCGGGAAATACTCGCCGGAAAACACGCCCCTGAAGGTCGGCGACGATCTCTACATGTGCTCGGCGAAGGGCATCGCGATCTCCGTCGACGCCGCCACCGGCCGCGAGGAATGGCGCTACGACCCCAAGGTCTCCGACGACGCTATCCCCTACGGCGCCACCTGCCGCGGCGTCGCCTATTACGCCGACCCCGCCGCCCCGAGCCCCGACGCGCTCTGCGCGACGCGGATCATCTGGGGCACGCTCGACGCCCGGCTGCTCGCCGTGGATGCGCGCACCGGCCAGCTCTGCCCGGATTTCGGCCAGAACGGCGAGGTCAACCTGGAGGACGGGATCGGCGACACCGTGCCCGGCTGGTACGCGGTCACCGCACCGCCGGCGATCGTGCGCGGCGTGGTCGTCACCGGCGCCCAGGTGAACGACGGCCAAGCGGAGGATTCCCCGTCGGGCGTCGTGCGCGGCTACGACGCGGTCACCGGCAAGTTCCTGTGGGCATGGGACCTCGGCAAGCCCGACGACCACGGCGAGCCGGCCGAGGGCGAGACCTACACGCGCGGCACGCCGAACATGTGGACCATGGCGGCGGCCGACGAGGAGCTGGGTCTCGTCTACCTGCCGCTCGGCAACTCCGCCGTCGACTACTACGGCAGCAACCGCAGCGAGCAGGAGAACGAATACGCGACCTCGCTGGTGGCCGTCGACGTCACCACCGGCGAGGACGTCTGGCACTTCCAGACCGTCCACCACGACCTTTGGGACTACGATCTCGGCTCGCAGCCGAGCCTGGTCGACTTCCCCACCGACAGCGGCACGGTGCCGGCGATCATCCTCTCCTCCAAGCAGGGCGACATCTACGTCCTGAACCGGGAGACCGGCGAATCGCTCTTCCCGGTCGAGGAGAAGGAGGTTCCGACCGACGTCGGCGTGGAGCAGGACTACCTCTCCCCCACCCAGCCGGTCTCCGCCTATCACGTCCTGAGCAAGCCGCGGCTGGAGGAGAAGGACATGTGGGGCATGAGCCCGCTGGACCAGCTCTGGTGCCGGATCCAGTTCCGCCGCGCCACCTACGAGGGCATGTACACCCCACCGACCACCGACACCTCGTGGATCCAGTATCCCGGCTACAACGGCGGCCAGGACTGGGGCTCGATGGCGGTGGATACGAAGAACGGCATCCTCATCGCCAACTACAACGACATGCCGAACTTCAACCGCCTGATCCCGCGCGCCGAAGCGGACAAGGAAGGCGTCAAGCCGATCTTCGTGGCCGGCACGTCGAAGGGCGAGGCCGGGCCCCAGTGGGGATCGCCCTACGCCATCTCCATCAACGCCGGCTGGCGGCTGTTCACCGGCCTGATGTGCAAGGAGCCGCCGTATGGCGGCATCCGGGCGATCGACCTTGCGACCGGCAAGACGCTGTGGGACGAGCCGCTCGGCCAGGCGGTCGCCAACGGCCCGTTCGGCATCCCCTCGATGCTGCCCCTGAAGATCGGGACGCCCAACAACGGCGGGCCGATCGTCACGGCGGGCGGGCTGATCTTCATCGCCGCGGCCACCGACAACCTGATCCGCGCCATCGACGAGAAGACCGGCGAGGTGGTGTGGACGGCGACGCTGCCGGCCGGCGGCCAGGCGACGCCGATCACCTACGAGGTCGGCGGCCGCCAGTTCGTGGCGATCATGGCCGGCGGCCATCACTTCATGGAAACGCCGATCGGCGATTCCGTCGTGGCCTGGGCGCTGCCGCAGCAATAGGCCGCGTCCCGGCCGGTCGGGCGCCGCGCCGCATCGGCACCGCGTCACGCACGCCTCGAAAGCCCGGTCCCGGCTGGACCGGGCTTTCCTTGCGTCTCAGCCGGCGAGCGCGGCGTTGACCACCCGCGTGCAGAACGTCACCTGGGCTCGGGTGGCGTCGAGGCGGGCCCGGGCTGCCGGCGTGTCGGCGACGGTGAGGCTGAGCGAGCCGATCACCTCCTGGCGGGCATCGAACACCGGCGCGGCGATGCCGATGACGCCCGCCGTCACCTGGCCGTAGCTCACCACGAAGCCCGCCTGCCGGTGCGCCTTCAGAGCCGCCTTCACCTCCGCCAGGCTGGCGCCGTGGCCCGCCGCCGCTAACGCCTCCGGCATCGCCTCGTAGAGCCTGCCGATCCAGGCGGCGGGCATCCAGGCGAGGATCGCCACCGACGCCGCCCCGTCCAGCAGCGGCCGGGCGTTGCCCCGCTCGTAGGTGCTGGTGAACGCCTGGGTGCTGGTCTCCTGGTGCACGCACAGCACCTTCTGCCGGTAGCGCCGGCACAGCAGCGCCACGCCGGGCACGTCGGCCACCAGCTCCGCCATCACCGGGCGGGCAGCCCGCAGCAGCGGGTCGGAGACGCGGATCTTGTGGTCGAGCTCGATGATGCGCGGCCCCAGCGCGTAGCCGAGCCCCGGCATCGAGGTGAGGAAGCCCGCGTCGGTGAGCACCTTCAGGTAGCGGTAGAGGGTCGAGCGCGTGTAGCCGAGCTCGGCGTGGATGTCCTCGACGCTCCAGGACACCGCCCGCTCGTCGAACAGGTCGAGGATGGCGAGCATCCTGGTATGGCTTTGCACGTGGTCCTCCGGACGCCGCTGTCCGCGCCACTCTGCGAACTCCCGACGGCGAGATCAATGGGCTGGCGCGCCGGGCATTCCGGATCCATCACGAATCGCACATAATGGGACTTGAATGCGCAATGCCCCTCCGAGGCGGGCAGCGGCGGACGCATCTCCCGCACGCCGCCGGGTTGCTTTAGGCTCGCCCCGGTCGGGCCGCAGCTGTCGACGGCGCGCCGCATCGGGTATGGCATGCGGCAGCGCCCCGCCGCGCCTCCGTCCGAATCCCTCGTCCCCATGTCGGGTCCTGCGTCATCATGGCCGACAACCGCCCCCCTCCGGATCGCCCCGACGCGCCTGCGCCGCCGTCCGGACCCGCCCTGCCCGACGCCGCCGCTTCGGCCGCCGGCCCCGCCCCGCCGGCGAAGCCGCGGCGGATCGACTGGTCGATCGTCTTCTTCGTCGCTCTGTGCCTCGCCTCGGGTGCGGCCAGCTGGTGGCTTTACGGCGCCGGCGCGGTGGCGGAGGAGGCCCGCGTCGCCGCCTGGACCGTCGTCGGCGTGGTGCCGCAGCTCACCCTCGGCATCCTGGTGGCCGCCTTCGCCCAGGTCGTGGTGCCGCGCGAGAAGGTCGGCCGGCTGCTCGGCGAACAGTCCGGGCTGAAGGGGCTGACGCTCGCCACCCTGTTCGGCATCGTCATGCCGGGCGGCCCGTTCGCGTCGTTCCCGCTGGTCTATGCACTCGCCCGCTCGGGCGCCGACATGGGCGCCCTCATCGCCTTCCTGGTCGCCTGGGCGACGGTCAGCCTGAGCCGGCTGCTGATCTGGGAAATCCCGTTCATGGGCTTCGACTTCGGCGTGCTGCGGTTCGTCTCGAGCCTGCCGCTGCCGCTGCTCGCCGGCCTGTTCGCGCGGATGATCTGCCGGGCCTACCCGGGGCTGCGGCTGAAGCCCGGCCCGGAGGACTGAGCCATGGATCCCTCGGTCATCCTGCTGGCGGTCATCCTCGCCGGGATCGTCATCACCCTGCTGGTGCGCGACCCCGGCCGCATCCGCACGGCGCTCAGGATCGCCGGCCGGCAGGCCCGCGTGCTGATCATCCGCATTCCGCTGGCGATCCTGGCGGCGACGTTCATTGCCCACCTGATCCCGACCGAGCACGTCTCCAGCTGGATCGGTCCCGGCAGCGGCTTCCAGGGCATCCTGATCGCCTGCGCGGTCGGCGCCTTCATTCCCGGCGGGCCGATGCTGACCTTCCCGCTGGCGCTGGTGATCTGGCAGCTCGGCGCCGGTCAGCCGCAGATGGTGGCGCTGCTGGCGGCGTGGTCGATCTTCGCCTTCCACCGCGTCGTCAGCTACGAGCTGCCGCTGCTCGGGCCCCGCTTCCTGGTCGTGCGGCTGGCTTCCAGCTTCATGCTACCGGCGTTGGCCGGCGTCATCGCCGGCGGCCTGATGCTCGCCTGGCACGGCGCCGACGCCCCGCCCGACATCGATCCGGCCGGCCTGCTGTCGCCCGCCGCGGCAGACGACGCCGGCGGCGCGGACCGCCATCCGGACCCCTGAACGACGGATTCGTCAAAGTCCCATAATATGGGAATCCATTGGACACCCGGCGGGAGGAGTTGCTAGGTTCGGACCCAGGATCAACGCGCCGGACGCGAACGCCCGGCCAGCCTTCTGGGGAAACGCCATGCGCTACATCGACGCCTTCAACCACTTCTTCCCCGACCGCCTCTGGCAGCGCATCCAGTCGCTGGAGGGGGCCGGCGCCGGCATCGGCAAGCGCATGCAGAACGTCCCCGCGATCTTCGATCTCGACACCCGCTTCCGGGTCATGGACCGCTTCTCCGACTACACCCAGATCATCTCGCTGGGCATGCCGCCGCTGGAGGCGATGGGCCCGCCGGAGGTGACGGTGGAACTCGCGAAGCTCGCCAACGACGGGTTCGCCGAGCTGATCGCCCGCCACCCCGACCGGTTTGCCGGCTACGTGGCGGCGCTGCCGATGAACGATCCCGAGGCGGCCGCGCGCGAGGCCGAGCGGGCCTTCAGCGAGCTCGGCGCCAACGGCATCCAGATCCACACCAACGTCAACGGCGCGCCCCTCGACGAGGTGCGCTTCGAGCCGATCTACGAGATCTGCGCTCGGCACGACAAGCCGATCCTGCTGCACCCGTCGCGCAACAACCGGATGCCCGACTACGCCACGGAGGAGAAATCCCACTACGAGATCTGGTGGACGTTCGGCTGGCCCTACGAGACCAGCGCCGCGATGGCGCGCTTCGTCTTCTCCGGCATCCTCGACCGCATCCCGGACCTGAAGATCGTCGCCCACCATCTCGGCGCCATGGTCCCCTATTTCGAGGGCCGCGTCGGGCCGGGCTGGGACCAGCTCGGCAAGCGCACCTCTGACGAGGACCTGGCCCCCGTGCTGGAGCGGCTGAAGAAGCGCCCGCTCGATTATTTCAAGGACTTCTACGCCGACACGGCGGTGTTCGGGTCACGCGCCGCGACCGTCTGCGGGCTGGAGTTCTACGGCCCGGACCGGGCCGTCTTCGCCTCCGACTGCCCGTTCGATCCGGAAGGCGGGCCCGGCTACATCCGCGACACCATCCAGGTGCTGGAATCCATCGAGATGAGCCAGCAGGACCGGGAGAAGATCTCGTTCCGCAACGCCCAGGCCCTGTTCGGGCTGAAGGACTAGCAAGGGGCCAAAGGCGGGAGCGCGCGCATGGAAACTGCCGTCCTGATCGTCGGCGCCGGCCCGGTCGGGCTGACGCTCGCCCTCGACCTCGGCCGGCGCGGCGTGCGCTGCACGCTGATCGAGCGCAAGGAGGCGCCCGAGTTCCTGCCGAAGATGGAGCGCTGCAACGCCCGCTCCATGGAAATCTACCGGCGGCTCGGCATGGCCGAGGCGATCCGCGCCGCCGGCTTTCCGGCCGACGTGCCGATGGACGTCTTCATCGTCACCAGCCTCGTCGAGCCGCCGCTCCTGCACCTTCCCTATCCGTCCGTGGACGAGGCCCGCGCGGCGATCACGGAGACCCGCGACGGCTCGCTGGCGCTGGAGCCCTACCAGCTGATTTCCCAGTACACGCTGGAGCCGCTGCTGAAAGCCGCCTGCGAGGGGCTGCCGAGCGTGACCGTGCGCTACGGCTGCGCGCTGGAGGACTTCACGCAGGACCCGGCCTCCGTCACGGCGATGCTGCGCACGACCGACGGCGCGACGGACACGCTGCGCGCCGCCTTCATGGTCGGCTGCGACGGCGGTGGCAGCCTGGTGCGCAAGCGCCTCGGCATCGCGCTTGCCGGCGACGGCGACCTGCTGCGCCTGCGCCAGGCGCTCTACCGGGCCGACGACCTGTTCGACCGCATCCCGATCGGCAAGGGGCGCCACTACCACGTCGCCGACGACCGGGCGACCTTCCTCATCACCCAGGACGACACCCGCCACTTCACGCTGCATTCCGTCGTCGAGACCGACGCCGAGATGGCCGGGATGTTCGAGCGGACCGTCGCGATGCCGGTCGACTACGAGATGCTCTATGTCGGCGAGTGGAAGCAGAACCTGCTGCTGGCGGAGCGCTACGGCGCCGGCCGGGTGTTTCTCGCCGGCGATGCCGTGCACCTGGTGGTGCCCACCGGCGGGCTCGGCATGAACACCGGCGTCGGCGACGCCATCGATCTCGGCTGGAAGCTGGCGGCGACGCTGGCCGGCTGGGGCGGGCCGGAGTTGCTGGCCTCCTACGAGACCGAGCGGCGCCAGATCGCGGCGCGCAATGTCGCCGCCTCCCGGCACGCCTCGGCGGGGCGCCGGAAATGGCGGGGCGAATGGCGCCCGGAGATCCGCGACGCCACCCCGGAAGGCGCCGCCGCCCGCCAGCATCTCGCCGCCGTGGCCGACGTCGAACAGCGCAAGACCAACGAGATGATCGGTGCAGAGCTCGGCTACCGCTACGCCGGGTCGCCGCTGATCGTCGACGAGGACGGCGCGGCGCCGGACGCCGGGTTCATGGCGTACGAGCCGTCGGCCTGGCCGGGTTTCCGCCTGCCCCACACCTGGCTCGACGACGGCACGCCGATCCAGGACCGGATCGACAGCGGCTACACGCTGCTGGTGCTCGGCGGTGCATCGGTCGATCCGCGGCCGCTTGGCGAGGCGTTCGCGGCGATCGGCGCGCCGTTCGAGACGCTGACGCTCCCCGACGCGGATCCCCGCGCCGTCTACGGCCGCGACCTCCTGCTGCTGCGGCCGGACCTGCACGTCGCATGGCGGGGCAACGCGCTGCCGGACGATCCGGGAGTGCTCGCCCGCCGCGTCACCGGCCACGGCTGATACCCGGATCCGCCTGCGGCCGGCACCGGGGGCGCAGATGAAGGCGACTATTCTGCCGCTCTCACGCCCCGACACACCAGCGTGAGCGGGCCGTGTGCGATCTTTGCGCAAGCATGCGCATGCATGGCAGCGGCCGATCGCGGCAGGCGGATGCAACAATTGCAAGTCCAGCTGCTCCGATCCGTTGAAAACCCGCCATCGATTTGGTTCGGCGAAAGCATTTCGCGGCGCAATACGATGGTATATGAGGTGTCTCGCCAGGCCGGCGGGGCGCCGTCTTTCACAGAAGAAGGACATTCGATGAAGCGCTTCCGCTTGCTGCCAGCCCTTGCCTGCCTCGCCGTTCTGTTCACCGCCGGAACCGCGAGCGCGCAGACGCTCCAGCCCGTTGCCCCGAAGGTCATCGACTTCACGCGCGTCGACCTGCGCGGTCCGAACGGCGACACGCCGCTCGAGGCCGCGCTGCCCTCGGGCCCGGTCCTGGTCCACTTCTGGGCCACCTGGTGCGCCCCGTGCCGGCGCGAACTCCCGGAAGTGGCGGCATTCGCCGCGGACCTGAAGCGACAGGGGCTTGGCAAGCAGCTGGTCGTCATCTCGATCGACCGCACGTCCTACGAGTTCGTCGCCCATTCCCTGCGCACCACATACGGCGTCACCGGCTTCGACGTCTGGCAGGATCCGGACGGATGGTCGCCGCGGATCTTCCGCCTGAAGGGCGTTCCGAGCACCGTGCTGCTCGACGCCGACCACCGCATGGTCGCGCTCAAGTCGGGCACCCTGGACTGGACCGACCCGAAGGTACGCGGCGAACTTCTCGGCGCGCTCGCCGGCCGGCCGTTCAGCACCGCGTCGAAATAGAGCATTTCCCGTTCAGATCGAAGCGATCTGAACGAAGAGGAGTGGCTCCAAGTATTGTTCCGGAGCCGAGCCGCGCCCGCCGCGCGGCGCATCCCGGGCGCGGTCCTTCAGTGCACGTGGCCGGCGTGGCTGTGATGGGTGGCGGTCTCGGCCTCGACGGCGACGTGCACGTCCATGTGGCCGATGTCGAACTCCAGCTCCAACTCGATCTCGTCGCCCTGCGCCAGCGGCGCGCCGAGCCCCGTCAGGCGGAACGCCAGGCCTTCCGGCTCCAGCACCAGCTCCCGGCCGGCGGCGATCGTCATCTTCGGTAGCGTCACGTACTCCGGCCGGCCGTCGGTCATCTGGAAGCCGACCAGGTCGGCGGACGCCGCCGCCTCGCTCTCCCCGCCTTCCAGCACGACAGTCGCCTCCGACCGGTTCTCGATCTCCACGAAGACCAGCGCCGTGTCGCCGTCGGTGGCCCGCGTCCAGGCATGGATCGCCCGCACCCCCGCGAGCTCGCTGACGTGATGATCGGGGTCGTGCTCGTCGGCGGCAAACGCCACCGAGGTGGCGGCGACGAGAGCTAGGCAGGCTCGGGAGACGGCGCGGACCATGGCGGGTTTCCTTGACGGGTCTCAGGCCCTGAGGTCGGCGACCACGGGCCGGGTCGAAGCGATGAAGGCGGGCGTCAGCGCCAGCAGGACGGTCAGGCTGACGAAGCCGGCGATCAGGTGGAATTCCGGCCAGCCGAGGCTGGCCCGCACCAGGATGTCGGTGCGCTCCGTGACGATCCGCGAGATGACCGAGGTCGCCGCCACGCCGAGACCGAGGCCGGCGAGCGCGCCGGTGGCGATCAGGCAGGCGGCGTAGCTCCACACCACCGCGAACACGAACCGCCGCGGCGCGCCGAGCGCGCGCAGCAGCGCCAGCCGCCGCGCGAACAGCCGGGTCAGGATGACGAGCCCGGCGAGCACCCCGGCCGTCACCAGCACCTGGGTGACGATGGCCATCACCGACATGACCTCGCGCACGTCGCCCATCAGCCCGTGCAGCCGCGCCAGAACGGCGCCGGGAAAGAAGGCCATGGTGTCGTCGCGGGTGAAGTCGGAGCGCAGCGCGTAGTTCGCCCACAGCTCGTCGGCGCGCACCAGCACGGCGGGGGTGCCGGGAAACTCCTCCGCATCGAACGGCGGGCCGATCTGGTCGCTGCGCGCGTGCACATGGCCGAGCGGCAGGCCGTGGACGTCCCAGACCGCCTCGACCGGCACCAGGATCGCCCGGTCCCACGGACTGCCGGACGGCTGCATGCGGCCGACGACAGTGTAGGCGTAGCCGGTGTGGGCATCGTGCTCGGCCGACGCGCCGACGCCGTGCGCCGCCTCGAAGGTGGCGCCGATCTCCAGCGGCACGCGGGATCCGATCACCGCCTCCTGGCGGGCCGCGAACAGGCGGCCGCCGGCGAGCGCACCGGACAGGTGGGTGACGAAGTCCGCCGTCGTGCCGATCACCGGCGAACTCTCGAAGCTGTCGCCGTAGGCGATGGGCGCCGCAAGGCTGACGTGCTCGTGGGTGGCGATCTCGTCGTAGATCGTGCCGGAGAGCAGAGGCACGTCGCTCGGCTGCAGGTAGACGGCCGCGAACAGCATCGTCAGCTCGCTGCCGGGGGCGGCGACAATGAGGTCGAACTTCTCCGCGGCGCGCGCCGTGCCCTGGCGCAGGCCGCGCTCCTGGGCGATCAACCCGACGCCGATGCCGATCGACACGGCGATCAGCGCCACGAACAGCAGGTTGGTCCAGCGAAAGCGCCAGAGCAGCGCCCGCACCAGCGCGAACGGCCGGTAGCCGGCGATCACCCCCGCCCCCACCACCAGCGCCGGCAGCAGCAGGAGGACCAGCACCACGGCATCCTGGGCATCGGCCGGAAGCCCCGCCCACAGGTCGAGGAGCGCGTCAGGCATCGGCGGCCCCCTCCACCAGCCGGCCGTCGACCACGTCGACGAGCCGGTCCATGCGGGCGTGCAGCGCCGGATCGTGGCTGACGGCGATCAGCGTCGTGCCGCCGTCGCGCGCCAGCCGCACGAGATCGTCGATCAGCGCGTCGGCGGCGGCCCGGTCGAGGCTCGCCGTCGGCTCGTCGGCGAGGACGATGGCCGGATCGGTGGCCAGCGCCCGGGCGACCGCCACCCGCTGGCGCTCGCCGCCGGAAAAGCTCGCGACGCTGCGGGTTCCGCGCGTGCCGATGCCCAGCCGGTCGAGGACGGCGCAGGCCCGCGCGTCGATGGCGGCACGGCGGCGGCGCGGCGCATAGGCGCCGGCGAGGGCGGCATTGGCCAGCGGCGTCAGCTCCTCGAACAGCAGATAGTCCTGGAACACCATGCCGATGCGATCGCGGCGGAAGGCCGAGCGGCCGCCGTCCGACAGCGCCGCGATGTCCGTCTCTCCCCACCGCACCGTGCCGGAGGCCGCCGTCACCAGTCCGGCGAGCGCATGCAGCAGCGTCGACTTGCCGGCCCCCGACGGCCCGCGCACGCCGATCGTCTCGCCCGCCGCCACCCGCAGCCGGCCGACCGACAGGATCGTCCGGTTGCCGTCGCCGGTGACCGTCAGCCCGTCGATGGCGAGCGGAAGGCCCACCTCAGACGCGCTCGAAGGTGGCGTCGACGATCCGCACGCGGCTGACGAAGCCCGTCTCCGGATCCTTGAAGGTGCCGAGTTCGAGCCGCCCGCGGGCGACGATCTCGACGTTGAAGGGGATCACGTCGACCACCCGCTTGGCGTAGACGGCGAGGATGTCGTCGGGCCACTGGGCCTCGGATTCGCAGAACGGGCAGACCGCCATCGGCCGCGCCGTCAGCACGAAGAAGGTGGACTCCGCCTTCAGCGGCGGCGCCATGAAGCCGCGGAAGGCGACGCGGTCGCCGTCGAGCGCCTCGGCGGCGCTGGAGAACACGAAGCCCTTGTCGTAGAGCGCGCGGATGCGCAGCGGCTCGGCGTCGGCGCGGGCGAGCCGCGGCAGCGCCGTCATGCCCGCCAGGGCTACGAGAAAACGTCTCCGGTCCATCGATTGCGCCTCGCTGCTGCTCGCATCGCCCATAGCGGATCTCCGTGACAGAACGGAGAAAGGCCCGCCGAAGCGGGCCTTTCCGAGCCGTCGTGTCCGGTCGGAGGTCGGCGCCGACCCTACTGGGCCGCACCGCCGTTGGCGGCGTAGTTCATCACGTGGAAGATGTAGTTCTGCTCGATCATGCCGTCGAACAGGTGCGCCCACGGACCCTTGGCGAACACCGCGACGTCCTCGCCCGAATGGGTCTCCGACGACATCGGGATCAGCGCCTGCTGGACGTAGTCCTTGTCGGTCGCCTCTTCCTGGGTGAGCTCGGCGCGCGAGCCCGTGTAGTCGTTGCCTTCCTGCTTCAGCACCGAGCCAACGCCGTTCAGGTAGCCCACCACCGTGTAGGGCTTGCCGTCGGCGGCCAGCTCCGGCTCGTCGGTGTGCTTGATGCCTTCCTTGGCGACGCCCATGCACAGGCCGTTGATGGCCGAACCACGGCCGCAGTAGCCGTTGAAGGCGATCGCGTGCTCGTGGTCGGCGGTGACGATGATCAGCGTGTCGGCGTCGTCGGTCAGCTCGTCGGCGGCGGCGACGGCCTTGGCGAACTCGACGCCGTCGGTGAGCGCGCGGAAGACGTTGCCGTCATGGTTGGCGTGGTCGACGCGGCCGGACTCGATCTCGAGGTAGTAGCCGCCTTCGTTCTTGGAGAGGTACTCGATGGCCGCCTTGGTCATCTCGGTGAGCGACGGCTCGTCGGCTTCGGTGCGGTCGATCTCGTACTTCATGTGGCTGCTTTCCAGCAGCGCCAGCACCGGGGTCTTGCCGTCGAGGTCGAGGGCGTCCACCGTCTCGGTGTTCCAGGCGTACTGGATGCCGGCATCCTGGGCCGCCTGGACGAGGTTCTTGCCGTCCTTGCGCTTGCCGCCCTTGCCTTCTTCATCCGTCGCGTCGCTCGGCAGGAAGTAGCCGCGGCCGCCGCCCATGGCGAAGTCGATCGTGCCGTTCTGCATCGCCTGCAGCAGCTGCGTGGCGATGTCCATGCAGTCGCCGTCCGCCTCGGCTTCCCAGTCGCGGTTCGCCGTCTTGGCGTACACCGCCGCCGGGGTGGCGTGGGTGATGCGGGCGGTCGACACGACGCCGACGGCCTTGCCCTCGCCGCTGGCGATCTCGGAGAAGGTCGTCAGGCCGTTGCCCTTTTCCGACGCGCAGTCCTCGTGGATGGCGTTCTCGTTCAGGTTGATGGTGTTGAAGCGCTGCTTGACGCCGGTGTTCATCGAGCCGGCGGTCGGCGCGGAATCGGGCGTCTGGGCGTTGATGTTGTAGGTCTTCACCAGCGCGACGTTCGGGAAGGCTTCGTAGGGAAGCACGTTCTCTTCGCCGAGCATGCCCTTCTGCTGGCCATCATAGAGGCGCACGGCGTAGTTGGTGCCGATGCCGTTGCCGTCGGCGATGAACAGGATGACGTTCTTCGCCTTGCCGGTGTTGATCTGGCGGGAGGCCATCTCCTCGATGCGCGACTGGGCATCGGTGTACCACTGGCTGTCCTTCTGGGCGATGGACGTGTCCTGAGCGAAGGCGGCGGTCGACACGAGGCCGAGCGCGACGGTCGAAAGAAGGGCGTGACGGTACATGGCGGGCTCCTGGGCTCAAGTCCGGGTCTGGACTGTTGCCGGGCAGGTACACCCCGGACGTGACACTCTCGCGCCAGTTCGATGACAAGCGAATGACGAATACTTCCCCGCCAAGTCTTCCCCTGGATTTCCCGGCCCGCGTTCCTAGTTGAATTCTAAACTGCCAACAGATCTCGTCAGATGAATATTATAACATTACGATTCATCGACGCGAGTGCTTGCGGCGACCCGGTCCGGGACAGCGTCGCGCCTGTCCGCTACGCTCAGCCGAGCGACCCTTCGCCGTGCTCCAGCAGCACCGGGATGACAATTTCCTCCTCGTCGGTCAGATGCCGGTCGAGAAACCCTTCGAGCCGCGCCAGCGTCTCCACCAGGCGCCCGTCCTCGCCCCCTGTCACGGCGCTGGCCTGCAGCGCGCCCAGCAGTGCGTTCGCCTCGTTCGTGAAGGTCGTCAGATGCCCGTCGAGGGCGACGTGGTCGCGGTCGAGCAGCTCGAAGCCCGCGGCGAGGCGCGGCTCCTTCGCGGCCAGCAGCGGGAAATAGTGCGCGTCCTCGACGTGGTGATGCTCGTGCAGCTGGTTCACCAGGAACCCGCCGAATCGCGACAGCCGCTTTCCGTATTCCTCCGGCGCGATGCCCGCATCGACCAGCGCCCGCCCATCCTCGCCGAGCTGGGTGAGCAGCTGGCGGAACATCAGGTGCCGCTCCAGCCAGAACTGGGTCAGCCCGCCCATCGGCGTGCCGCCCGCCCAGCCTTCCCGCGGATATTTCTCCAGAAGCACCCGCAGCGCGTCCGGCAGGCCCGACCGGGCCTCGAGATCGTCGGTCGTCATTGGCGGTCCTCTTGTTGCAGCCGTCCCGTCCCGGTGTTTAGGTCACCGGACCGCTGCGGGACGAAGGCCGAATCTCGGCCCGATGGATTCTCGGCCCGATATAAGAGTGGAAGAGGAAAAACCCATGATGGCACTGCCCTTTTTCGGAATCCTGCTGGCTTGCATCCTTGCCTGGATGAACGCGCGGCTGCCGGCGGTGTGGACCGTGATCGCGACCATCGTGCTCACGCTCGTCCTGTTCCGCTTCCATGCCACCGACGCCATCAACATCGACCTGTAGGGCAAGGCCATGTTCGGATACCTCGCCCGTCCCCTGAACGCCCTCGGCCTCCTCGCCATCTCCGGCGTGCTGCTGGTGGCCTTCTTCGAGCAACTCGTCTACGGCGAACTGCCCTGCCCGCTGTGCCTTCTGCAGCGCGTCGGCTTCGTCATCGTCGGCGCCGGTCTGGCGCTCAACGTGCTGTGCGGGCCGCGCCCGGCCCACTACGGGCTGATGCTGCTGGGCGCGTTCGTCGGCGCCGCCGTCGCGCTTCGCCAGATCGCGCTGCACGTGGTGCCGGGCACCGGGGCCTACGGCGACCCGTTCCTCGGCCTGCACTATTACACCTGGGCGTTCATCGTGTTCGCCCTTGTCGTGGCCGGTTCGGGGCTGATGCTGCTCCTGGAAAGCCAGTTCTCCGGCACCCGGCGGGACCGCGGCGGCCTCGGCTCCATCGCCGTCGGACTGTTCGCCCTGGTCGTGCTGGCCAACGGCGTGTCCACGGTGCTCGAATGCGGCGGCGGCCTCTGCCCGGACAACCCGACCAGCTACCAGCTGCTCGACCAGTTCCGCGCGCCTTCCCAGTAGGGCGCGCGGCCTGCAGCGCCTGTCCGTGGCAGACGTCGAACACAGACTTCAATGCCGACTTCAAATATGAGTGCGTGCGCAAATTCGCCCGCGAAGCGCTCAGAGAGTTATGATATCTGTTCCAACGTGCTCGTGCCTGATGTGTTCGCCCCGCGCCTGACGTCGATGCGGAGGGAGGACGCCTGAATTCGCGACTGGCGGAGGCGAATGGGACTTCTTAGGCAACTCCTCATCGTGCTCGTCCTGGCCGGCGCCGGCTACGGCGGATACCTTCTCTACAACACCTACTTTCAACCTTCGGACGAGACGGCCGATGCCGCTCCCAAGCGCGGAGCCCAGGTGGTGTCCGTGGAGGTCGCTCCGGCCCGGGTCGCCACCCTCGATCGCAAGGTCGAGGCCGTCGGCACAACCCGCGCGCTCCAGTCCATCGACATCGTGCCCTCCGCCGAGGGCCGCATCACCTCCATCAACATCACCCCCGGCCAGGAGATCAAGGCCGGCAGCGTGATCGCCCAGCTCGACGACGAGATGGAGGTCGCCACCCTCCAGGAGGTCAAGTCGGCCGTGGAGGAGAAGCAGCGGGCGCTCGAACGCGCCCAGACCCTCATCCGCTCCAACACCATCAGCCAGGCCAGCCTCGAGCAGCTCCGCTCGGGCAATGCCGTGGCCCAGGCGGCGCTGGCCCGCGCCGAGCGCAGTTTCGCCGACCGCACCATCCGCGCCCCGTTCGACGGCGTCCTCGGCATCACCTCGGTGGATCTCGGCGCCCGGGTCGACACCGACACCGTGCTGACGACGCTCGACGACCTGAGCGAGGTGGAGATCGAGTTCCGCCTTCCCGAAACCGTCTACGGCCAGATCAGCGCCGGCCAGGCGATCGAGGCGACCAGCGCGGCGTTCCCGGACCGGCGCTTCACCGGCAAGGTCGACGCGATCGACAGCCGCATCGACCAGACCTCGCGGTCGTTCCGGGTCAGGGCCCGCCTGCCCAACGAGGATCGCGTGCTGCCGGTCGGCATGTTCATGCGCCTCGACCTGAACCTCGCCTCCCGCCAGGGCATCGTCGTGCCGGAGGAAGCGCTGCTGGTTCAGGGTCCCGCGACCTATCTCTACGTCATCGAGGACGGCGTCGCGCGCCAGCAGAAGGTCGAGACCGGCCAGCGCCGCAATGGCGACGTGGAGATCGTCGAGGGCGTCGCCGAGGGCGACGTGATCGCGACGCGGGGCATCCAGTCGCTGCGCGACGGCAGCAAGGTGAAGATCCTCAACGGCACCGCCGAGGCCCCCGGCCGCCCGAGCGCGGGCGACATGCGCACGGGGGGGCGTCGGGGCTGATGTCGCTCTCCGACCTGTCGATCCGTCGTCCGGTCCTCGCCGCGGTCGCGAGCCTCCTGATCATCGTGTTCGGCATCGGCGCGCTGACGCGGATCCCGATCCGCGAACTGCCCAACATCGACACCGCGGTGGTGACGGTGTCGACCAGCTACACTGGCGCCTCCCCCGAGATCATCGACACCGACATCACCGAGATCGTCGAAGGCTCGGTCGCCGGCATCGCCGGGGTGAAGACGATCTCCTCCCAGAGCCGGCGCGGCCAGAGCCGCGTCACCATCGAATTCAACGTCGACCGGGAGATCGACGAGGCGGCCAACGACGTGCGTGACGCCGTCGCGCGGGTCCGCTCCGACCTGCCGGTCGACGCCGACGAGCCGCAGATCGTCAAGAACGATTCCGACAGCGACCCGGTGATGCGGCTGGCCGTCACCAGCGACCGGATGAGCGCGGCGGAGATCACCGACTACGTCGATCGCTACGTGGTCGACCGGCTGGCCACCGTCAGCGGCGTCGCCAACGTCGACATCTACGGCGCCCGGCCGTTCGCGGTCCGCGTCTGGCTCGACCGGCGGGCACTGGCGGCCCGCAACCTCACCGTCGCCGACGTCGAGGCGGGCCTCAAGCGGGCCAACGTCGAGCTGCCGGCCGGCGAGATCGAAACGGCGGCGCGCCAGTTCACCGTCCGCCTGGACAGCCGCATTCCGTCCGTCGAGGCGTTCCGCGACGTCGTCATCGATCGCGTGGCCGGCTATCCGATCCGCCTCTCCGACGTGGCCCAGGTGGTCGGCGGTGTCGAGGACGAAAGCACCGTCGTCCGCAACAACGGCGAGGTTGCGGTCGGGCTTGCGGTCATCCGCCAGAGCCAGTCCAACACCATCGCCATTTCCAACGCCGTGCGCGCCGAGATCGACTCGCTTGCGCGCACCCTGCCTGAGGGGATGGTGATCGAGGTGTCGTCGGACGACGCCATCTTCGTCGCCGCCTCGATCAAGGAGGTGGTCACCGCGCTCGGCATCTCGCTGGTGCTGGTGGTGCTGGTCATCCTGGTGTTCCTGATGTCGTGGCGGGCGACGCTCGTCCCGGCGATCACCATTCCGATCGCGCTCATCGGCACCTTCGTCCTGATCAGCGCGATGGGCTTCTCCATCAACGTGCTGACGCTGCTGGCGCTCCTGCTCGCCATCGGCCTGGTCGTCGACGACGCCATCGTCGTGCTGGAGAACATCCAGCGCCGCATCGATCTCGGCGAAACGCCGCTGGTCGCCGCGACGCTCGGCACCCGCCAGGTGACGTTCGCGGTGATCGCCACCTCGTTCACCCTGGTCGCCGTCTTCGTGCCGCTGTCGTTCCTGCAGGGCCAGGTCGGCAAGCTGTTCGTCGAGTTCGGGCTGGTGATGGCCGGCGCCGTCATCATCTCCACCTTCGTGGCGCTGACCGCCTGCCCGGCGCTCGCCTCGAAGGTGCTCCGGGCCAAGCGCGCCAGGCCCGGCGACGTCGCGGGCGCGCCGGCGCGCGAGGGCTTCCTGCTGCGCCGCTTCCGCCGCCTGCTGGTCGCCTGCGTGCGGATGCCGCTCGTCGTCATCGCGGTGGCGCTCGCCGTCGCCTTCGCCGGCGCGATGGTGTTCGTGACGCTGCCCCAGGAGCTGACGCCGAGCGAAGACCGCGGCGTCGTGTTCATTCCCCTCACCGCGCCCCAGGGCAGCACCGTGGAGTTCACCGACCAGGCCTCCCGGCAGGTCGAGCAGATCGCCGAACCGCTGCGGGCCTCCGGCGACATCGAAACCGTCTTCACCTACACCGGCTCCTTCAACCGGCCTCACCGCGCCTTCGTCGTGATGCGGCTCGCCGACTGGGAGAAGCGCGACAAGTCGCTGCGCGAGATCGTTGCCGAACTGTCGAAGAACATGGGCTCGGTGACGGCCGCCCGCGGCTTCCCCGTCAGCCCGGCCGGCCTCGGCCTGCGCGGCTCCAGCACGCCGCTGCGCATCGTCGTCAGCGGCCCCGACTTCGAGAGCGTCAAGGGCTGGGCCAACACGCTGCTCGTCCGCGCCCGCGAGAACCCGGGCCTGCGCAACGTCGAGCTCGACTACGAGGAGAACCAGCCGCAGCTCAACGTCTCGGTCGACCGCACCCGCGCCGACGATCTCGGCATCTCTGTGGAGACGATCGCCTCCACCCTGCAGACGCTGCTGGCGTCGCGCGAGGCGACCTCGTTCATCGACCGCGGCCGCGAGTATCCGGTGCTGCTGCAGGCGGCCGACGAGGACCGGGCGTCGGCGGCCGACATCGATTTCATCTTCATCCGCGCCGGCGACGGCACCTCGCTGGTGCCGCTCTCCGCCCTCGTCAGCGTCGACGAGGGCGCGGCGTCGGCGGAACTGCGCCGCTACGACCGCCTGCCCTCCATCCAGGTCGAGGGCTCGCTGGCCGACGGCTACGCGCTCGGCGATGCCATCGCCTACATGGAACAGGCGGCGGCGGAGTCGCTCCCCGCCGAGGCGCGGATCGGGCTCGCCGGCCAGTCGCTGCAGTTCAAGGAGACCGCCAGCGGCGTGCTGCTCACCTTCAGCCTGGCGCTGCTGATCGTGTTCCTGGTGCTGGCCGCCCAGTTCGAGAGCTTCGTCCACCCGCTGGTGATCATGCTGACGGTGCCGCTCGGCGTCGCCGGCGCGGTGTTCTCGCTGTCGTTCGCCGGGCTGTCGCTCAACATCTACAGCCAGATCGGCATGATCCTGCTGATCGGCCTGATGGCGAAGAACGGCATCCTGATCGTCGAGTTCGCCAACCAGCTGCGCGACGAGGGCCACGGCGTCCGCGACGCGGTGGTCGACGCCACCGTGCTGCGCCTGCGGCCGATCGTGATGACGGTGGTGTCCACCGTGCTCGGCGCCGTGCCGCTGGTGCTGGCCTCGGGCGCGGGGGCGGAAAGCCGCATCGCCATCGGCACCGTCATCGTCGGCGGGCTGGTGCTGTCGAGCGCGCTGACGCTGTTCCTGACGCCGGTCCTCTACGACCTGCTCGCCCGCTTCACCCGGCCGCGCGCCACCATCGAGCGGGCGCTGGAGGCCGAGCTTTCCGGAGCGGTGCGCCGCCCGCCGGAGCATCCCGCGGGATCCTGAGCGACCGACGCGGTGCGCTGGGCCGCGTATGCGCGGCCTGATCGTCCGGACCCCGGCGGAGGGTGCGATGGATGCTCAGGGATTGGCCGGCCGGCGCCGGAGCGGCCAGCTCGGCTCGCGGATCATCGCCTGGAAGCTGTCGGCCACACCGAGGATCGTCACGAACAGCGCCATGCGGATCGGCACGCCGTTGTCGGTCTGGCGGAACACCGCCAGGTTGCTCATCTGGTCGATGTCGGTGGCGAGTTCGCCGAACACCTCGTCGCGCGGCAGCGGGTGCAGGATCACCGCATCGTCCGGCGCGTGCGCCCGGAAGCTCGCCGCGTCGAGGCGCAGCCGCTCGGCCGCCTCGCGCACCTGCGGGTCGATCTGGAAGCGCTCGCTCTGGTAGCGCGTCGCGTAGATCACGTCGGCGCCGGCGAGCCCCTCCTCCAGCGTCCGGAACACCTTCACCGTGTGGCCGCGCTCGCGGGCGATGTCGGCGTAGCGCTCGGGCATCGCCAGCGCCTCGGGCGACACCAGGTGGAAGGTGACGTCGTCGAACACCGACATCTGGGTGATCAGCGAATGGGTGGTGCGGCCGTAGCGCAGGTCGCCGAGGATGACGATGGTCGACCCGTCGATTTGCTTGCCGCGCGCCTCGAGCTCCTTGGAGATGGTGTAGAAGTCGGTGAGCGCCTGGGTCGGGTGCTCCGCCTCGCCGTCACCGCCGTTGATGACCGGCACCAGCGCCGCGCCGGCGATGATCTTGGCGGCCTCGGGCGTCGGGTGCCGCACGACGATCACGTCGGCGTAGCCGGAGATCACCCGCGCCGTGTCGGAGAGCGATTCGCCCTTGACGATCGACGTCGTCTCCAGCCCGGAGGTGTCCAGCACCGATCCGCCGAGGCGCGCGAAGGCGGCGCCGAACGAGATGCGGGTGCGGGTGCTCGGCTCGAAGAACAGGTTGGCCATCACCGCGCCTTCCAGCACCCGGCAGACCTTCTCGCCCCGGGCGATCGGCTCCAGCGCGGCGGCGACGGCGGCGAGACGGGTCAGGTCTGAGCGTTCGAACTGGCGTGCGGTGAGCACGTCGTGACCGATATCGAGCATGGGATCTCCCGAGGGCGGAACGCGGTCCGGACTGCCGCTGCCGATCGGGACCGGACAGTGCCGGGAAACGGCCGCCCGATCAATCGGCAGGCGGGAGACGGCGGCGTTTTTCCCACCGCTTCCCGCGCCGCCGCAGGCGCGCTGCCGGCGCGGCCCCGATCGGGCCGCGCCGGCAGACGGGGGTCAGGCCGCGAACAGCTCGGCGTCGGCGTCGCGCAGCAGCGCGTCGAGGTCGAAGTTGCCCTCGTCGGAGAGGAACCCGAACGACACCTCCTGTCCCGGCGCCAGCGTGCCGTTCCAGTCGGCGTTCTCGATGGCGAAGCGGCCGTCCTCCTGTTCCACCAGCGTGCCGTTCCACAGCTGGGTGATCTCGAACGGCAGGTCGATGCCCAGGTGCCAGCCGTCGATCGCCGCGTCGCCCTGGTTGGCGATGGCGATCTCGTACTGGGCGCCCGAGCCCCAGTCGTTGACGATCTTCAGCTCGAACGACAGCTCGCCCGTCGCCGGCGGATCGACCGGATCGACCGGATCCACCGGATCCACCGGCCCGCCGCCGTCCGCGTCGTCGTCGCGGATGGTCGCCGTGCCGAGGACCGCGTCGCCGCCCGCTGTGGTGACCGACAGCTGGAACGTCTCGTCGCCTTCCGCCGCCTGGTCGTCGAGGATCGCCACCGTCACGGTTTTTTCCGTCTCGCCGGCCGCGAACGTCAGCTCGCCCGACACCGCCTGATAGTCCTGGCCCGACACCGCCGTTCCGTCGAGGGTCTCGAACGACACCGTCACCTCGTCGGAATAGGCCTGGTCCAGCGACACGGTGAACGTCACCGTCGACGGGCCGCCGTCGTTGCCGCCGTCCTCGTCCTGCATCAGCGGATCCAGCGCGTCGAGGGCGTTCTGGCGCACCGTCGTCCAGTCGTCGTTGAGGATGCCGCCGGTGTCGCTGGAGTTCGGGTTCCACGACCACCACGCCCAGCTCATGCCGGACGCGCCCGGATCGAGATCGCTGACGCCGTCCAGATCGTAGTCGCCGCCCAGATAGCGGACGATGGCGTCGGCCCAGGCCCGGTCGACGTCGGTTTCCAGCTTGGAGCCGAACTCGCCGATCAGGATCGGCGCGATGCCCTGCTCGTGGATGAAGCCCCAGTGCTCGGAGAACACCTCGGCGAGGTTGGAGCCGTCGGAGAACCACGGCTGGTCGTAGATCGACGCCGGGTAATCGTGGGCGGAGTAGACGAGCTTGTCGTCCTGGTCGAGCACCACCGGACGGTCGGCGACGCCCTGCAGGTTGCCGCCCCACCAGTAGTTGTCGCCCTGGTAGGAGCCGATGCCCTCCACCACGATGAGCCAGTCGGGGTTCACCGCGTGGATGGCGTTGCCGGCGGCCTCGGCCGCCCTTGCCCAGTCGGTTGCGCCGCCATCGCCCCAGGTCGCCGGGCCGTGCGGCTCGTTGTGGAGATCGGCGGCGATGATGGCGTCGTTGCCCTCATAGCGCTGGGCGAGCTCCACCCAATGGTCGATCCAGTCCTGCTCGCTGTACTCGCCGGTGTACCAGAGCCCGTTCTCCTGGGCGGAGTTGCCGGCGTCGACGCGGTGGTGATCGAGGATGACCTTCATCTCGATCTCGTCGGCGTAGGCGACGACCTTGTCCATGATCTCCAGTCCGGAAAGACCGACCAGGTCCGGGTTCTTGGCGTAGTTGATGCCCTGCGGGTTGCCGCCGGTGGCGACCAGCTCGCCGGAGAACGGCAGGCGGATGGCGTTGAAGCCCTCCTCCTTCATCTGGTCCATCATGTCCTGCCAGTTGCGCGCCCACAGCCCGTGCGGCGTGGAATCGTGCGTCTCCAGGCCGAACCAGTTGACCGCGCGGATCTCCACCTCGTTGCCGGCGGAATCGACAATCGCGGAGCCGCTGGTCGACAGCGGGCCGTCGGCGAAGGTCGACGCTCCGCCGCCGCCGCCCTCCGGCGCCTCCGACACGCTGTGGCCGGACGACACCGTCACCTGCGGGTCGGTCGGCACGCTGACGTCGCCGCTGGCGATGGTGGCGGTCGCCGTCGCATCGGCGAGCGTCGCCCCGTCGGCGGCCGTCAGCCGCACCTGGAAGGTCTCGTCGGCCTCCACCGCGGCGTCGTCGACCAGGTCGATGGTCACCGTGCCCTCGGTCTCGCCGGCGGCGATCACCAGGCTGCCGGTCTGCGCCACGAAGTCCGCGCCGGCCTCCGCGGTACCCGCCACCGTCTCGAAGTCGATGGTCACGTCGGCTTCGGCCGCCTCGGACAGCTGCACGGTGAAGGTCGCCGCCCCGCTCTCCTCGTCGGCGCCGGTGTCGAGGATCGACACCGCGGGCACCACCGGCGCGACGTCGTCGCTCTCGATGGTGCCGGCCGCCGTGCCGTCGGCGATGGTCGCACCCTGGGCATTGGCGAGCGAAACGGTGAAGGTCTCGGCCGCCTCCACCTCGCCGTCGTCGATCAGGTCGACGGTCACCTGCCCCATGGTGGCCCCGGCCGCGATGGTCAGCGTGCCGGAGCTGGCGACATAGTCGGCGCCGGCCGTGGCCGACCCGTTGGCGGTGGCGAAGTCCACGGTCACGTCGCTGTCGGACGCCTCGGACAGGTGCACCATGAAGGTCGCGGTGCCGGCATCCTCGTCGATGAGGGTGTCGTGGATGGTCAGCTCCGGCAGCACCGGCTCGGGATCGGTCGTCGCCTCGCCGTCATAGGGGGCGGCCACGCCGTTCAGCGTCACCGCCGTCAACGCTTCGGCAGTACCGGAGCCCTGGAAGCCGAAGCCCGTCGACTGTCCGGCCCCGACGGAGCCGTTGTAGCTGACGTTCTCGACCACGTAGGTGTTGCCCGTGTGCGAGACGATGCGGGCGTTCCAGATGTTGGTGATCTCGGCGTCGAGGGTGAAGGCGATCTGCCAGCTGCCGACAGCAGCGTCCGGCGTGAAGCTCAGGTCGGCGACGAAGCCGCCGGTCCACGACGAGCGCACCTCATAGACGAGGTCGGCGTTGCTGGCGGCGTAGAGGATCTCGCCGGCGGTCGGATCCGGCGGCGTTCCGCCCCCCGTCTCGCCACCGGTTTCACCACCACTCTCTCCGCCCGTGTCGGTGAGCGCCGCCAGCGCCTGCTCGACCTCGGTGCGCGCGTCGGCGTCGGCGAACCGGATGCGGTCGCCCAGCGTGTCGACCAGTTCTTCCGCCGTCGGCATCATCACCATGGCGACGAAGCCGGTCGAGTCCACCTTGAGGTTCAGGTAGCCGCCGTCGTCGACGAACACGCTGAAATCGTCGGCATCGACATCGACGCGGATGTAGTCGTCCGCCCCGTGAAGGTGGACGTGGTCCATCCCGGCGCTGCTGGAATCGATGACCAGCACCAGGTTCGGATCGGTGCCGGCGCCGCCGTCGCTCCCGTCGGAATTGTCTTCCAGGAAGGCGTTGAAGCGGTCCTTCTGCAGGCGGCCGTCCTCCAGCGCGGAATCGTAGCGCCAGAGCTGCGTGAGCCCTTCCAGGTCGGCCGGCTCGACGTTGGTGATGACGGTCTTGCCCCAGACGTCGTTGTAGCCGCCCCAGCTGTCGCCGAAGTGGGAGATCGTCATGGTGTCGGAGGCGTCGTCGTACTCGATCTTCATTTCGCGGCCGGTGAAGGTCGCGAAGTTCAGCACGATGTCGTCGCCGTAGAGCGCCTGCATGGCGGCGAAGTCGTAGGTCGTCGTCTCGCCGGCGACGCCGGTCTTCACCACGATCTGGTTGTCCGGGAAGTCGTTCGCCGGATCGATCGCATAGACCGAGGCGACCAGGTCGTCCTGGAAATGGTTGTTGGTGGCCGCCCAGCTCTGGATGAGCGTCGGCAGGTCCGCCGGATCGATCCCGGAAATGCTGGCGATCGGCTCCTGGGACTCCCAGATGCTCACCGGCATGACGCTCAGCGTGTAGGTCCCGCCAGGCTCCTCCGTCCACAGGACGCAGTAGTTGTGGGCGCCCATCTCGGTCACGGCGTCGCCGTCGCGGAAGCCGAACACCAGGATGTCCGTGGCGGGATCGTAGCCGCTCAGGTCATCGGATCCGACCACGTAGACGTCCCCGGTTTCGGGGCCGCTGCCGGCCGGCCACTCGGCGTTTCCGCCCGATGCCCAGCTCTGCTGCGATCCGACCGGATAGCCAAGTCCGTAGGGGTTGAAATAGGCGGGGCGGTCACCCTCGAAATCACTCCAGACAACGTCAACCATCGCAGCTTCTCAGCCTCCTCGCATTCACCAGGACCAACCGACGGTCCCGCCGCACGCACGGTCGGGCCCTGTCGGATTCGGCCCGCGCGGATCGCCGCCCGGGCCTTGATGTGCGGCGGTCCGATCCGCCCACCGGACCATCCGCGTCGATCCGGGCCCGGCTCGGTCGCCGCCCCCCGGAATTCGTGCCTCTCGTTTCCGTTCGCGCCGCGCCTCCGGCCTCACGCAGGCAGGAGATTCGGCAGCATTCCCGTCCGGCATTCAGGTTTTTGAAAATGGTCCAAATACGGCGGCTTCCCGGCCACCCACGGGCGAAGACCTCCGCCCGGACCTTTCCACGTCTTTCTGCCCGAACGGGCCGGTTCACCTTCCCTCTTGCCAGCCCGGCCTGCCGCCACACCCCTTGCGGAGCGCGGAAGGCATGGCCGGCGTTCCGATCATCTGTCGGTCATCCCGCATGGCCATGCACCGACCGGCGCAGGACAGCGCCTCGCCCTACCCCTCCCGGAAGGTCCGGCGCATCTGCGCCTGCAGCGGCTCCAGCAGGTAGCCGAGCACGGTGCGCGAGCGGGTCTGGATGAACACCTCCGCCGGCATGCCCGGCACCAGTTCCTTGCCCTCCAGGCGCGCCAGCTCCGCTTCGCTCAGCGCCACCCGGACCGTGTAGTAGGAGGCGCCCGTGCGCTGATCCTGGCTGAGATCCGGCGAGATGCGCTGTACCTCGCCGTTCAGCTGCGGCGTCTCGCGCATGTCGAAGGCGTTGAGGCTGACCACCGAGGCCTGGCCGATCCTGAGCTGCTCGATGTCGGTCGGGGCGACGCGGGTGTCGATCACCAGCCGGTCGTCGTGGGGCACGATCTGCAGCACCGCCTCGCCCGGGGCGACGACTCCGCCGACGGTGTGCACCGCCAGCTCGTGCACGACGCCCTCGCTCGGGGCGCGGATGTCGATGCGGGCGAGATCGTCCTCGGCGGCAATCAGCCGTTCGCGCAGATCGGAGAGCCGCGTCGCCACTTCGCGGATCTCCGCCTGGGCGGCCTCGCGGGTGTCCCGCGACAGCTGCAGCTTCTCCAGTTCGGTCTCGCTGATCCGCCCCTCGGTCATGGCGATGCGGGCGACCAGCTCGCCGTATTCGCCGCGCAGTCGCACGCCGTTGCGCTCCAGCGCCATCACCCGCGTCTTCGGAACGTGGCCCTTCGCCAGCAGCGACCGCAGCCCGACCAGCTCGTCGGAGATCAGCTCGATCTCGGCGTCCTTGGCGTCGCGCTGGGCCTCCAGCCCGACGATCTCCTGGCGCAGTTGCGCCTTGCGCTCTTCCAGCTGCGCGACCTGCCCGGCCAGCGTCTCGCGGCTTGCCGCCAGCACCCGCCGTTCGCCGTCGACCGCCTCCGCCACCGCCGGCTCGTCGAGCCGGCCGGCCAGCGGATCGCCCAGCGTCAGGCTGTCGCGCTCCTCGCGCTCGGCGTCGAGGCGGGCGTGCCGCGCCTCGAGCGCCACCAGCTCGGCGTCGAGGATCGCCTTGCGGGCCCGGGCCGCCGTCGCATCGAGCCGGATCAGCAGGTCGCCCGCCTTCACCGACGCGCCGTTCTCCACGTAGATCTCGCCGACGATGCCGCCGTCCCGGTGCTGGACCGTCTTGACGCTCGACGAGACCACCACCTGGCCGGGCGCGATCACCGCGCCGCCCAGCTCCGCGGTCGCCGCCCAGCCGCCGACGCCGCCGACCAGGAACACGCACACCAGCCCGCCCGCCACCAGCTCGCGCCCGAGGCGCCGCGACACCGGCTGGAATCCTCCGTGCTCGCCCATCACTTCGCCTCCGCCATGACACGCTTATTAGCCGGCGTATTATTCTGCGCCACCCGCGGTCCCTCGCCCGTCTGCCGCCGCTCGACCCGCTGGGGGGCGGCCCGGGTGGCACCCTTGCCGAGGATCTCCTCGCGCGGTCCAAACCGGGCGATCCGGCCCGCCTCCATCACCGCGATCCTGTCGGCGGTGACCACTGCGCCCGGCCGATGGGCGATGACGATGGCGATGCCGCCGCGCGCCCGCACCGCCGCCAGCGCCGCCGAGAGGGCCACCTCGCCCTCCGCGTCGAGGTTGGCGTTCGGCTCGTCCAGCACGACCAGGAACGGGTCGCGGTAGAGCGCCCGGGCGAGCCCGACCCGCTGCCGCTGGCCGGCCGACAGCATCACGCCGCGCTCGCCGATGACGGTGGAATAGCCCTGGGGAAGGGACAGGATGCGCTCGTGGATGCCGGCGGCCCTGGCGGCCGCGATGATCGCCTCGGCATCGGGATCGGCGTCGAAGCGGGCGATGTTGTCGGCGACCGTGCCGTCGAACAGCTCCACGTCCTGGGGGAGATAGCCGAGATGGCGGGCGAGATCGGCGCGTGGCCACTGCTCCAGCGGCGCGCCGTCGAGGGTCACCCGTCCCCGCATCGGCTTCCAGGCCCCCACCACGGCGCGGGCGAACGTCGACTTGCCGCTGCCGGTGGCGCCGATGACGCCGACGATGGTGCCGGCGGCGACCCGCATCGAGGCATCCACCAGCACCGGCGTGCGGCTGCGCGGCGGCAGCATGGTGACCCGGTCGACCATGAGTTCGCGCACCGGGGCCGGCAGCCGGATCGGCTCCGCCGGAATCGCTCCGGCCAGCTCGGACTTGAGGTTGGCGTAGGCCGAGCGGGCGGCGAGCATGCCGCGCCAGTTGCCGACCACCGTCTCCACCGGCTGCAGGCCGCGCGCCATGATGATGGCGGCGGCGATCATTGCGCCGCCGGTCAACTGCTCCTGGATCGCCAGATAGGCGCCGGTGCCGAGCACCGCCGACTGCAGGCCGAGCCGGACCACCCGGGTCATCGTGCTGGAGTTTGCCACCACCTCGCCGGCCCGGGCGCTGGCGCCGAGGAAGCGGTCGTTCACCGCCGCCCAGCGGACCGCCAGCGCCTGCTCCATGCCGAGGCCGGCCACCACGTCGGCGTTGCGGCGGGCCGCCTCCGCCATCGCCGCCCGTTCGGCGCCGGTCGACGAGGCCAGCGCCGCCAGCCGGCGGGCGCGCTGGTTGGTGACGATCGCGATGACCAGCAGCAGCATCGCGCCGGCGGTGGCCACCAGGCCCAGCACGGGGTGGATGAGGTAGACGATCGCCAGGTAGACGGGGATCCACGGCAGGTCGAACAGCGCCGAAAGCCCCGGTCCGCTGAAGAACTGGCGGATCTGGTCGAGGTCGGCGAGCGGCCGCTGGCGCGCCGTCTCGGCGTCGTCCGAAAGCGGACCGCGCAGGATCCTGGCGAACACCGCCGGGCTCGCCCGCTCGTCGATGCGGTGGCCGATCTTCACCAGCAGCCGCTGCCGGATGGCATCGAGGATCCCCATCATCAGATAGAGAAAGCCGACCATCACCGACAGCGCGACCAGCGTCGGAACGCTGTGGCTGGTGAGCACGCGGTCGTAGACCTGCAACATGTAGATCGGCCCGGCCAGCATCAGGATGTTGACCACGGCGCTGAACAGGCCGACGCCGACGAAGGCGCGGCGCAGGCCGTCGAAGGCGGATCGAGGAGTACGAGGATTCACGGCGGCCCCCTTCCCGCAGCGGGATTGGCCGCCGCAGGTCGCGTTGATGGACAGACAAAACGTCCGTTCAACTCGCTCCGGACCGCCCTCCGGAAGCGTTCGTCGTCAGCCTGACAAGGTCTCCGTGACGATGCACGCAGCCCGGACAGACCTCAGCTCAGAACAACAGCATCCTGCCCGCGCCCGGCTGTGTCCAGCCGGAAGCGAAAGAAACAGCAAATGCGCAACCGGCCGGTGGCGCTAACGCGCGCCACCACACCGGATTACGCAGACTTGGAACGAAACAGAAAACGCGCCCACCAGCCCCGAATACAGGTTTCGCCGAAAAATCAGTCGGGCGAACTCGGGGAATACTCTTGTGGCACGAAAATTGGCGGAATTCGAGCCGGTTTCAACCACATGGAGAAGATTTAATCATGACGGATCGGTAAGGTCGCAGCGCGCGTGCGCAGTCCGCGCACGCGGTGGACGCATCTGCGCATTTGCGCGCATTTTGCCGGTTTCGGCGGCCCAAACTGCGCTCTGGTCGCTGCGCACGCGCCTGCGCACTGCGCACTCCGGCCGACGCGTCAGACGTCGGGCGTCCGGCCGGGGTCCGCCATGGCGGACTTCGCCACCGCGATCGCCTCCTGCAGCACGTCCAGGTCGCCGATGTGGTTGGCCAGCACCAGCAGCAGGCGGACGTTCAGGTCGGCGCTCTCGGCATCCGACAGCCCGCGGTGGGCGTCGACGATGGCCTGGTAGGCCGCGTCCGGATTGGGGAAACGGGATTCGGTCACCAGGGTGCCCGTCGCGGGGTTGCTCATTGCCGTCTCCTCACGCGTTGCCGCTGGCCCGGGCGATCGCCCGGGCGACCTTGTCGCCGTCGAACGTCCGGAAGCGGGCGGCGAGATGCTGGTCCGGCCGCACCACGTAGGTGGCGCCCGGCGTGGCGTCCATGCGGCGGGCGAACAGGCCCTCGCTGTCGAGGATGTCCTCGCCGATCACCCTGAGGTCCGCCCCCGCGACCGCGTTGGGCCGGCCGCCGTCGCGCACGTACAGCACCGTGAAGCCGTCACCGAGCGCGTTCAGGAGGTGGGTGTCCTCGCCCTTCGCGGTCCGCATCGGGCAGTCGGGCAGCGGCGCGCCCAGATGGGCGGAGCCGGCGAACGGCGCCTCGTCGGGCGTCGACAGGCCGGTGTCGTAGACGGTGGCGATGGAGAGCCGGCCGGAGTTCACCATCCGCCGGGCGAACGGCTGCTCGCGGCCGAGGTCGAGCACCGCGTTGCGCAGGCGCTTCTCGAACGGCGAGCGCGGGGCGATGAAGTCGGTCGAGCGGGTGGAGTGGGCGATGTTCTCGTCGGCCGCCGCCGAGCGCTCGTCGTCGTAGCTGTCGATCAGCGCCTCCGGCGCGGCGCCGGCGAGCACCAGCGCCAGCTTCCAGGCGAGGTTCTCGGCATCCTGGACGCCCGAGTTCGCGCCGCGCGCCCCGAACGGCGACACCTGATGGGCGGAATCGCCGGCGAACACCACGCGGCCGTTGACGAAGCGCGGGATGCGGCAGCACTGGAAGGTGTAGACCGACACCCATTCCAGTTCGAAATTGCCGTGGCCCAACATCTGCTCGATGCGGGGGATGACGCGTTCGGGCCGTTTCTCGAGCTCCGGATCGGCGTCCCAGCCGAGCTGGAGATCGATGCGCCAGACGTCGTCGGGCTGCTTGTGGAGGAGCGCCGACTGGCCGGAGTGGAACGGCGGGTCGAACCAGAACCAGCGCTCGCTCGGGAAGTCGGCGGTCATCTTCACGTCGGCGATCAGGAAGCGGTCCTCGAAGACGTGGCCGGTGAAGCCGATGTCCATCATCGAGCGGACCGGCGAGCGGGCGCCGTCGCAGGCGATCAGCCACTCGGCGTCGAGCTGGTACGGGCCGTCGGGCGTGTCGATGGACACCAGGACCCCGTCGTCGCGGGGCGTCACCGCGGTCACCTTGTTGCTCCAGCGCAGGTCGATGGCGTCGAGTTCGAGCACCCGCTCGACCAGGAAATGCTCGGCATAATACTGCTGCAGGTTGATGAAGGCCGGCATCCGGTGGCCGGCCTCGGGCAGAAGGTCGAACTGATAGACCAGGTCGTCCTCGAGGAAGACCTTGCCCATCTGCCAGGTCACGCCCTTGTCGACCATGCGCTGGCCGACCCCCATCCGGTCCCAGACCTCGAGCGTCCGCTTGGCGAAGCAGATCGCTCGCGAACCCTCGCCGATGCGGTCGGCATCGTCGAGGATCACCACGGGAATGCCGCGCTGGGCGAGATCGATGGCGAGCGTCAGTCCGACGGGCCCCGCCCCCACCACGACCACCGGCCGGCGCACCGGCGACGGCGCGTCCTGGTCGGCGCTGCGGCGATAGGCGAACTGGAAGACGCTGGCGCGTTCGTAGGCGCCATCACTCCCGCGGTCCTCGGCCATGTTCGATCTCCCGTGTGTCGCGGCACCGTCTTGCGCGATGCCTGCGGAGCGTTGCCGGCCCCTGTTTTGAACCAACCACATGCGAAAGCAACATGGATCGGACGGTCGCAGGGGTTGTGGTACAGGTGGATTGCGGAGCAGAAAGCGGCCAGGACACTCCCGGACTTGCCACCCCGTCCCGACCCGTCCGCGCGGCGGCGCTTCGGCCCCCGCCGACGGTATCCGACACGAAATTGGTAGGCGACATTGGTTACAGACGCAACTAACCTCGACAAGGCCGCGCGAGATGCGTCAAACGAGCACACCCGGCCGGGAGAGGCGCCCGAAGCGCTCGAACTGGAGGCCTTCCTGCCCTACCAGCTCGCGGTTCTCGCCGACACGATGAGCCAGTCCCTCTCCAGGCTGTACAGCGACCGCTACGGGCTCGGCGTTCCGGAATGGCGGGTGCTCGCCAACCTCGGCCAGCGCGGCACCATGACGGCGACGGAAATCGGCACCCACGCCCAGATGCACAAGACGAAGGTGTCGCGTGCCGTGTCCGGTCTGGCGACCCGGGGCTACGTCCTGCGCGAGCGCAACAGCGCCGACCAGCGCGAGGCGCTGCTTCAGCTGACCGACGAGGGACGGCGCGTCTACGACGAACTCGTCCCTTCGGCCCGGGCTTTCAACAAGGCGCTGGAGTCCATGCTGACGGACGACGAGAAGGCGCTGCTGCGCTCCATGCTCGACCGCCTGACCTCGCGCTCCCGCGATCTCGCCCGGGCGGTCGCCGAAGACCGGCTCGAGTAGGCCGTCCAAAACACGGCCAGCGCCGGAACATCCATCTTTCGAAGGGGTTGCACCTCCAGCTTCATGTTCCGACCGCCTGCTGCGCAGGCAACGGTCATGTTGCAGGAGGGGCACATCGCGTCTCCTCCAGGGGCGCACGCGGGGATTTGATTTGCCCGCGCCGGGTCAACGGGACTAACGAAGGGAGCCCGGCCCGAGGGGCAACCATCCCCCCGTCGCCGAGCCAGTTGTCGAGCCTGCCAGTATCGTGTCGCGAAAGGCGCCTGAATGTGGATGCCGGTCCGTAGAAGCCTCGCGATCGCCGCCTTCGCGGCCAGCGCGCTTGCGTTCGGTGTCGGTGGCGCGGCGGCGCAGAGCTGTTCCGCCATGCAGTCGGAGCTTGCCCGTCTCAGCGCGTCCGGCAATGGCGCCGTCAAATCCCAGATCGCCTCTCTTGAACGCCAGGCGGTGGCGAACGGCTGCCGGGGCAGCAACAGCTGGGGCCGGCCGCGTGCCTGTGCCGGCATCGATGCCCGGCTTTCCGAGCTGAAGCGCCAGGGCGGCGGGGCCAGCAATCCGGCCAGGGTGCGCCAGCTTCAGCGGGCGATCGCTGCCAATTGCGCGAAACCGCAGCCGCAGCGCCAGGCGCGCAAGCCGAGCCAGGCGCAGCCTGCCAGGGCGGAACCGGCACGCGACAATGCCGGCTACCAGCCGGACCGGATGACCACCCACGGCAGCGTCATCATCCACGGCACCCGACCGGACAATTTCCTCGGCTCCGAGGTCAAGCAGACGACCGGTTTCTTTTCCACCCTGTTCGGGCGCGGACGCGTCGAGCGGCTGCGCGAGGACGGCACCCGCGTCGAGCCGGTCGCCACCGATCCCGCGGCTAAGGCCAAGGTCGAGCGCAGCAAGACGGCGGCGGTCAGCGGCGGCGTCGAGGGCGTGCACGGCATCTTTCGCGGCGGCGGCATGAAGACCTGGTGCGTGCGCCTCTGCGACGGCTTCTATTTCCCGGTCAGCTATTCGACGAGCTCGAGCGAATATCAGCGCGACCTGGCGATCTGCCAGGGCCGCTGCCCCGGCGCCGACGTGTCGCTGTATTCCCATCCGAGCTACATGGATCCCGAGGACATGGTCTCCACGGTATCCGGTGAGCGCTACACGAAACTGCCGACGGCGTTCGCCTACCGCACCACGGTCTCGGGCAACTGCGGCTGCGAACTGCAGACGCCGCAGGTGAAGTCCGCCGGCGCCGAGGACACGGAGGCCGATCCCTCGGCAGGCGATGCGGTCGTCGCCGACGGCGAGCCCCAGCAGACGGAAGACGTGCAGGTCGCCGCGTTCGCCACCGAAGGCGACACCGGCTCCGCGACCGCCGCGGACTACGCCAAGGACGCCGCGAGCGAGCTTGCCGGGCTGACGGCGATCGGCAGCCTCAGCGACACGGGATCCGCTTCCGCCGGCGCGCCGGCGGCGACCGTCGCCCGCGCGCCCAGCGACAGCGACGACACCTCCGCGGACGGAACGGCGGTGGTCGACGTCGTCGCGCGGCCGTCCGCCGACGAGCCGGGCGTGTCGGAAGCCCGGCCGATCACCGAGCAGGATCTCAATGTCCGGAAAGTCGGTCCAACGTACTACGCCGACCAAATAGCGGTATCAGCCGGCGCAGCTCAGGCCCGGCAGAACGCCCGGTAAGGGCGATCCGCAGCGGCTGGAAGAGCGCCTTGCCCTTCCGCCCCGTGGCGGCACCGACCGCCTTCGTCCAGGCGGAGAAGGTCGTCTCGTCCCACGGCTCCGGCGGCAGCACGGCCGCCGCCTCGGCCAGGAACGCCCGGTCCTCCGGCGCGATGTCTGCCGCGATGGGCCCCGTCACCACCTGCCACCACTCGGCGGCTTCGCGCAGCAGCGCAATGTTGTCGCGCACCGCGAGCCAGAAGGCTTCGCCGCCGCCGACGCCCAGCTCGGCCAGCCGGCCCGCGACGTCCGCATACGCAAGCTGCTGCAGGATCTGGCCATTAAGGGCGTTCAGGTCGGCCGGATCGAAGGACGCCGCCGACCGGCTGATGCCCGACAGGTCGATGCGGGCGGCCAGGGCATCGAGCGTCGGCACCGCCTCGATCGCCTGGGAGGTGCCGGTGAGCACCGCCAGGGAGGCGACGGAGGCGGGCTCGAACCCCTCCTCCCTGAGCGCGCGCAGCGACAGCGCGCCGGAGCGCTTGGACAGCGCCTCGCCATCGGCGCGCACCAGCAGATTGTGATGGCCGAAGGCCGGCGGCGCGGCGCCCAGCGCGTGAAAGATCGGGATCTGCGCGCCGGTGTTGGTGACGTGGTCGTCGCCGCGCAGCACCTGGCTGATGGCGAGCTCGATGTCGTCGACCACCGAGGGCAGCGTGTAGAGGAAGGTGCCGTCCTCGCGGACCAGCACCGGATCGGACAGCGAGCCGAGATCGACGCTCTGCTCGCCCCGGCAGAGGTCCTGCCAGCTGACATGGGTCGGGCGGATCCTCGACGGATCCCCGTCGAAATTGGGCAGCAGGAACCGCCAGTGGGGCTGGCGTCCGTCATCTTCCAGGCGCTGGCGCGCCGCGTCGTCGAGGCGCAGGCCGGCGCGGTCGTAGATCGGCGGCAGGCGCCGGGCCAGCTGGCGCTTGCGCTTCGTGTCGAGTTCCTCGGCCGTCTCGTAGCAGGGATAGAGAAGCCCGGCCGCCTTCAGGCGCTCGACGGCCTCGCGGTAGAGGTCGAAGCGCTCCGACTGGCGCGCCACCTCGTCGGGCGGGATGCCCAGCCACTCCAGGTCCTCGACGATCGCGGTGGCGAAGCGCTCCTCGGAGCGGGCGAGATCGGTGTCGTCGAGCCGCAGCACGAAGGCACCGCCCTCGCGCCGCGCCACCAGCGCGTTGAGAAGCGCGGTGCGGGCGTTGCCGATGTGCAGGAAGCCGGTGGGCGACGGCGCGAAGCGGAGCCGGACCGTCATGACCGGTCGCGGAACTTGTTGGTGATCGGATAGCGCCGGTCGCGGCCGAAGTTGCGCCGGCTGATCTTCACGCCCGGCGCCGCCTGCCGGCGCTTGTATTCGGCGAGATAGAGCAGCCGCTCGATGCGGCGGACGACCTCGACGTCGAAGCCGCGGGCGACGATCTCGGCGACGCCGAGGTCCTCCTCGACAAGGCCGGCGAGGATGGCGTCGAGATCGGCGTAGGGCGGCAGCGAATCCTGGTCGGTCTGGTTCTCGCGCAGTTCCGCCGTCGGCGCCTTGGTGATGATCCGCTCCGGGATGACGACGCCGTCGGGGCCGAGCGCATCCACCGGCCGGTGGGCGTTGCGCCAGCGCGACAGACGGTACACCTCGGTCTTGTAGAGGTCCTTGATCGGATTGAAGCCGCCGTTCATGTCGCCGTAGAGCGTCGAGTAGCCGACCGACACCTCCGACTTGTTGCCGGTGGTGACGACCATGGCGCCGAACTTGTTGGAGACCGCCATCAGGATGGTGCCGCGCACCCGCGACTGGATGTTCTCCTCCGTCACGTCCGGCTCGCGACCGGCAAACAGCGGCTCGAGCGACGCGCCGATTCCCTCCACCCCGGGCGCGATCGGCACGGTGTCGTAGCGCAGCCCCAGCAGCTCGGCGACCTCGGCCGCGTCGGCGATGCTGTCCTCCGAGGTGTAGCGGTAGGGCAGCATGATCGCGTGGACCCGGTCGTCGCCCAGCGCATCGACGGCCATCGCCGCGCAGATGGCGGAATCGATGCCGCCCGACAGGCCGAGCACAACGCCCGGGAAGCCGTTCTTGTTCACGTAGTCCTTGAGCCCGAACACGCAGGCGCGCCAGTTGGCCTCGTCGATGTCCGGCAGCGCGTGGATGGGCCCGTCGACGCAGCGCCAGCCCTCGCCGTCGCGCTGCCAGTCGATCGAGACCACGGCCTCGCCGAACTGGGCGAGCTGGAAGCCCAGCGTGCGGTCGGCGTTGAGGCCGAACGAGGCGCCGTCGAAGACGAGGTCGTCCTGGCCGCCGAGCTGGTTGACGTAGACCAGCGGCAGGCCGCTCTCCACCACGCGGGCGACCGCGACCTGCATGCGCGTGTCGGCCTTGAACTGGTCGTAGGGCGAGCCGTTGGGGACGATCAGGATCTCCGCGCCGGTCTCGGCGAGGCATTCGACCACGTCCTCGACCCAGATGTCCTCGCAGATCGGCACGCCGACGCGCACGCCGCGCACCGAGATCGGCCCCGGCATCGGCCCGGAGGCGAAGACGCGCATCTCGTCGAAGACGCCGTAGTTGGGCAGCGCCACCTTGTAGCGCATCGCGGTGACGGCGCCGGCGTCGAGGCAGGCGACGGCGTTGTAGACCTTGTCGCCCTCGCGCCACGGCGTGCCGATGAGCACGGCGGGACCATCGGCGGCGGTCTCGGCCGCCAACGTCTCGACGGCGGCGCGGCAGGCGTCGGTGAAGGCGCGCTTGAGGACCAGGTCCTCGGGCGGGTAGCCGGAGATGAACAGCTCGGGAAGCACCAGGATGTCGGCGCCCTGCCCGGTCGCGGTCCGCAGCGTGTCGCGGGCGAGCGCCAGGTTGCCGGCGATGTCGCCGAGGACGGGATTGAGCTGCGCGACGGCGATGCGGAGCGTGGAGGCGGCGTCGGGCATGGACATCGTCATTGCACTCGGGGCACTCAGGTCGCGAGGGAACGCGGCGGCGGTCCGCGATCGGGCCGGATGCCGCCCGCAGATGCTGCGCCGCGAAGCGCTTTCCTGCTCTTAACGCGCGACCCGGCGATCCGCAATCGGGCGCGGCCGGACGGCCCGGCGCTAGGTGAACGCGTAGGTGTCCATCATCAGCGCGCCGTACTCGTGCGAGGAGTGGACGCGCGCGCCCTGCCCCGTCGGGCCGGCAGCCCCCATGGCGGCGTAGAGCGGCATCAGGTGCTCGTCGGTCGGGTGGTTCTCGGCCGCGTACGGCGCCTGGGCGCGGTAGTCGAGGAGCGCCTCGACGTCGCCGGCGGCGATCCGGTCGTTCATCCAGTCGGCGAACGCCACCACCCACTCCGGCGCGTCCGCCTCGACCGGGTTGCGGCCGAGCTGGGTGCGGATGGCGCCGAGGTTGTGGGTGAGCGAGCCGGAGCCGACCACCAGAATGTTGTCGGCGCGCAGCGGCGCCAGCGCGCGGCCGAGCTCGAAATGGTGGCGGGCGTCCTCGTGGGGCTGGACCGACACCACCACGACCGGGATGTCGGCGTCCGGGTACATCAGCGCCAGCGGCACCCAGGTGCCGTGGTCGTAGCCCCAGCGGGTGTCGACGGTGGCCGGCAGGTCGGCGTCGGCGAGGAGCCCTGCGACGCGCTCGGCAAGCGCCGGGTCGCCGGGCGCCGGATAGACGATCTGGCGCAGCTTCGGGTCGAAGCCGCCGAAGTCGTAGATCATCGGCGGCGCGGCGACGCCGAGCACGGCCGGCTGGCGCGTTTCGTAGTGGGCGGAGACGATGACGATCGCGTCGGGTCGCGGCAGCGCGCCGCCGTAGCCGGCGAGGAAATGGCGCGCCGGCGTGTCCGACAGGATCAGCATCGGCGAGCCGTGGGAGATGAACAAGGACGGCAGCATCGGGAACTCCATGGCGAACGGACCGGCGGCCCGGCGTCGGGCGCGGCCTGCGGCGTCTCCGGAGTATAGGGATCGCCGGTCGTCTCCGGCAGGGGCGCCGCCGGAGACGCTGTGTTCACAGAAGCCCGAACGATGGCGCCGGGCGGGCCTACTCGGCGGCGGCGAACGGCACCTGGAAGCCCTGGGCCAGCCGCTCCTTGCGGACGTTCTCGGCCACCAGGAACGCCAGCTCGATCGCCTGCTCGGCGTTGAGGCGCGGATCGCAATGGGTGTGGTAGCGGTCCGACAGGCTCTCCGCCGTCACCGCCCGCGCCCCGCCGGTGCACTCGGTGACGTTCTTGCCGGTCATCTCGATGTGGATGCCGCCGGCATGGGTGCCCTCGGCGCGGTGGATGGCGAAGAACGTCTCCACCTCGCGCAGGATGCGGTCGAACGGCCGGGTCTTGTAGCCGTTCATCGACACCGTGTTGCCGTGCATGGGATCGCACGACCACACCACCTGGCGGCCTTCGCGGGTGACCGCGCGGATCAGCCCCGGCAGGTGGTCCATGACCTTGTCGGCGCCCTGGCGGACGATCAGCGTCAGCCGGCCCGGCTCGTTGGCCGGGTTGAGCACGTCGATCAGCGCCAGCAGCTCGTCGGCGGACATCGACGGGCCGCACTTGAGGCCGATCGGGTTCTTCACGCCGCGGCAGAAGTCCACGTGGGCGTGGTCGAGCTGGCGGGTGCGGTCGCCGATCCAGATCATGTGGCCGGAGGTGGCGTACCACTCGCCGCTGGTGGAATCGACGCGGGTCAGCGCCTGCTCGTAGCCGAGCAGCAGCGCCTCGTGGCTGGTGTAGAGATCCGTCGAGCGCAGCTGCGGCGCGTTGGTCGGATCGATGCCGCAGGCCCGCATGAACGACAGCGACTCGGAGATCCGGTCGGCGATGGTGCGGTACTGGTGGCTCTGCGGGCTGTCGGAGACGAAGCCGAGCATCCACTGGTGGACGTTGTCGAGGTTGGCGAAGCCGCCCTGGGCGAAGGCGCGCAGAAGGTTCAGCGTCGCCGCCGACTGGCGGTAGGCCATCTCCAGGCGCGCCGGATCGGCGGCGCGGCCCTCGGGCGTGAAGGCGATGTCGTTGATGATGTCGCCGCGGTAGCTCGGCAGCTCCACGTCGCCCTGCTTCTCGGTGGCCGACGAGCGCGGCTTGGCGAACTGGCCGGCGATGCGGCCGACCTTGGTCACCGGCGAGGCGGCGGCGTAGGTGAGCACCACCGCCATCTGCAGGAACACGCGGAAGAAGTCGCGGATCTGGTCGGGGTGGTGCTCGGCGAAGGATTCCGCGCAGTCACCGCCCTGGAGCAGGAACCCCTTGCCTGCGGCGACCCCGGCGAGCTCCGTCTTCAGCCGGCGCGCCTCGCCTGCAAAAACGAGCGGCGGATAGGTCGACAGCCGGTCCTCGGCGGCGGCGAGCGCCGCCTCGTCGGGATATTCGGGAACCTGAGCGATCGGCTTCGACCGCCAAGATGCTGGTGTCCACGGCTCGTTCATTGGTATCGTTCCAAACAGGCGCGGCCTCGTCGAGGCGCTGCAGGCACATTTCACCCCCGCCGGCGCGGCGGGACGCAGTTATACACATGCGGGCTGGTCGTTGGCCACCCGTCAATGGCCAGACGAGGCCACGGGCCGGGGGCGCCGCGTCGCGGAAGCCGCCCGCAGGGAGCGGATCGAGGCATGGACACCGACCACAGCCATGCGCCCGAGGCGATCCGGCGCCGGCTCGCCCACGGCCCCAGTGTCTCCTATCTCCGCGACTGGGTCTACGGCGGCATCGACGGCACGGTGACCACCTTCGCGGTGGTGGCCGGCTCGATCGGCGCGGACTTCTCGCCGAGGGTGATGCTGATCCTGGGCGCCGCGAACCTCATGGCCGACGGCTTCTCCATGGCGGCCGCCAACTACTCCGCCAACCGCGCCGACGCGGAGGACTACCGCCGGCTGCGCGGCGTCGAACGGCGCCACGTGCGGGTCTACCCGGAGGGAGAACGCCAGGAAATCCGGCAGATCTTCGCCAACAAGGGCTTCGAGGGCGAGCCGCTGGAAGAGATGGTGACGCTGATCACCGACCGGCCGGAGCTGTGGATCGACACCATGCTGGCGGAGGAGTACGGCCGCGCCAACGTCTCGCTGGATCCGCGCCGGACGGCCGCCGCGACGTTCGCCGCGTTCGTGATCTGCGGGTCGGTGCCGCTGCTCCCGTTCGTCCTCGGCCTTCCGCAGGCGCCGGCGGTCGCGACGGTGCTCGCCGGCGCGGTGTTCTTCGCGATCGGCTCGGCGCGCAGCCGCTGGTCGACGCGCGGCTGGGCCGTCTGCGGGCTGGAGACGTTCGCCATCGGACTGGCCGCCGCCGCCGTCGCCTACGGGGTCGGCGTCGGGCTGGCCGGATTGTTCTAAAGCATCGAATCCGGAGTCATTTCCGATCGGTCAGGTGAGGCCACCTGGTCGGAACCGGCGCAAGCGACGGGCCGAGCGGCCCGGCTGCGGCGGGCGAAAGCATTAGCAGCGGTTACGTGCAGGCGAGCAGTCCCCGTTTGTCGGCGGCCGTCCGCCTCTGCACACTCGCTGACGCCGCCCCTTGCGCGGCGACGGCCCCTTCCACCCGCCGAGGCCCCCATGTCCATCGTCACCCTTTCGGCAAGCCCCTCGCCGGCCTCCCGCAGCGCCCGCCTCGCCGAGCACGTCAACGCGCAGCTCGCGCGCCGGGCGATCGCCGCCCAGCACATCCGCATCGCCGGCCTGCCGGCCGAGGCGCTGCTGAACGCCGACACCCGCCACCCGGCCGTCGCCCGGTCGGTCGAGGCGGTGGCCGAGGCAGCCGGGATCGTCATCGTCACCCCGATCTACAAGGCCTCCTATTCCGGGATCCTGAAGACCTTCCTGGACCTGCTGCCGCAGTTCGCCCTCAGCGACAAGGTGGTGCTGCCGCTGGCGACGGGCGGCAGTCTCGCCCACGTGCTCGCCCTCGACTACGCGCTGCGGCCGGTGCTGCAGTCGCTCGGCGCCCATCACGTCGTGCAGGGCTATTTCGTGCTCGACAGCTGGTTCGGCGGCGACGACGAGCCGATCGCCGACGCCCGCGCCCGATCCGACCTCGCGTGCGCGGTGGACGCCTTCGCCCGATCGCTGGCATTCGACGCGGTCGCCGAAGCGGCGGTGTGAGGGACGGCCCCAGCCCGGCCGCTCAGAGCAGCCGGCACAGCGCCGCCGAGGCCCGCCGCACCTCGACACGGCAGCTGTTCGGCGCGCTCGCCTGGGACAGCGTCGAGGTCGGCAGGTCGGAGGTGAGCGTGTTCGGGTTGCCGCCGCGATCGACGGTCGAGCCGTCCGGCAGCGCGACCGGATCGAACCAGCCGCCGGTCGGCAGCACGACGATCCCCGGCGCGATCTCGGGGTTGATCCTGGCCGCGGCGAGACAGCGGCCGCGCCCGTTGGCGATCTCGACCACATCGCCGTCGGCGATGCCGCGCGTGCGCGCGTCGTCCGGATTGAGGTCGGCGACCTCGCAGCCGTTCCGCTTGGCGGACTGGGCCACCGCCGCGTGCTCAAGCTGGCTGTGGAGGCGCTGGGCGGGTTGCGGCGACAGCAGGTGCAGCGGGTAGACGGCGCCGCCCGCCGCGCCGGCGGGCGTGCCGTCATCCGGCGCGAGCCAGGCCGGATGGCCGGGCGCGTCGCGGTAGCCGAACCCGGCGATGGTCTCCGACGCAATCTCGATGCGCCCGGACGGCGTGTCGAGCGGGGCGCCATCGGGATCGGCGATGAAGTCGGCCAGCGGCACGAACGGCGCCGGCGCGTCGGCGCCGGGGTCGAGCGCCGCGTAGCCGGCGTTCCAGAAGGCGCTGAAGGCCGGAAGCTCGGGGTGGTTCGTCCGGTAGCCGTCGTAGATCCGCTCGATCCAGCGCATCTCGTCGAGCCCGCCGGTGAAGGCGTCCTCGAGCTGAAACGCGCGGGCAATGCGCGCGAAGATGTCGCGATCGGACAGCACCGCCCGCGGCGGCGGCGACACCATCCGGCTGGCGATCAGCCAGTTGTCGCGGGAGGCGGCGACGATGTCGTTGCGCTCGAACGGCAGGCTTGCCGGCAGCACGATGTCGGCGTGGCGCGCGGTCGCCGTCCACATCGGCTCGTTGACGATCACCGTCTCGGGCCGCCGCCACGCCTCGGCGAGCCGGTTCAGATCCTGATGATGGTGGAAGGGATTGCCGCCGGCCCACCAGACGAGGCGGATATCCGGCAGCCGGAGGTCCGTGCCGTTGAACGACAGCGTCTCGCCGGGGCGCTCCAGGAGCTCGGTGATGCGGGCCACCGGAATGAACGCCTTCACCGGATTGACGCCCTGGGGAACCGCGGGCCCCTTCAGGCGGCGGATCGGCTGGCCGATGGAGCTCGTCGCCGTCAGCCCGAAGGAATGGCCGCCACCGGGCCGGCCGATCTGGCCGGCGATCGCGGCCAGGGCGACCAGGGCCCAGTAGGGCTGCTCGCCGAAGCGGGCGCGCTGCAGCGACCACGCGGCATTGAGGGTGACCGTGCCCGCGGCCAGGAGGTCCGCCAGCATGCGGATCGTGTCCGCCGGCACGCCGCTGATCGCGGCCGCCCATTCGGCCGACTTGGGAGTGCCGTCCGGTTCGCCGAGCAGGTAGGCCGCGAAGGTCTCGTAGCCGACCGTGTAGCGGGCGAGGAAGTCGCTGCGGGCGCGGCCGGAGACGACCAGTTCGTGCGCCACCGCCAACAGGACGGCGGTGTCGGTGTTCGGCCGGAGCGGCACGTGCTCGATGCGCTCGCGCCCGGCGATGTCCGGCACGTCGGCGCGCACCGGGCTCACCACGATCACCCGCGCACCCCGGTCGAGCACCCGCTCCAGCCATTCGCCCGAGCGGTGACGGCCGACGCCGCCGGCGCCGACCTGGGCATTGCTGAGCCGGAAGCCGCCGAACGAGACCAGCGCGTCGGCATGGGCGGCGATCAGGTCCCAGCTCGGCGCATCGGCCTCCGCCTTCGCCCGCTTGCCGACGACGTGGGGAAGCAGGACCGTGGCGGCGCCGTAGCTGTAGGTGTGGGCCGAAGAAACGAAGCCGCCGCAGAGGTTCAGGAACCGCTTGAGCTGGCTCTGGGCATGATGCAGGCGGCCGGCGCTCGCCCAGCCGTAGGAGCCGGCGAAGATCGCCTCGTTGGAATGGGCGGAGCGAACCCGCTCGAGCTCGCCCGCGACCAGCAGCGCCGCCTCGTCCCAGCCGAGCGGCACGAAGTCGTCCCGTCCGCGGCCCTGCCCCCTTCCCTCCGGCTCGGACCGGGCGTCCAGCCAGCCGCGCCGCACCATGGGCGTCAGCACCCGCTGGCGATGGCCGGCGAGATCGAGATAGGCGGCACCGACCGGCGACGGGGCCGGATCGCCCGGGAACGGGTGCAGCTCGGGACCTCCGGAGCCGGTGGTGCGGACTTCGTAGGTGCCGAAATGCGAGCCAAACAGATGCATCTGGGGGACCGTCAACTGGAACTACTCGGGGACCGGAAATGCGTGAGTTGAGGAGGCGGGGCCATTCCGGCCGGACCAGGGTTCAGGGACCGCCGGAGACCGAGGCGACGCGGCCGGCGACGATCTCGGCGGTGAGAAACGCCTCGCTCTGCAGCCACTCGCGCAGTCTGGCGATCGGCGGCTTCTCGCCCAGCGTCTCGGAGGAGAGGACGTAGAACCCCTCCTCCACGTGCACGTCAATGTCGAACAGCCGCACCAGCCGACCCGACCGCAGGTCGGCCTCGACGAGGATCGAGCTCGCCAGCCCGATCCCCTGCCCGCACGCGGCGGCTTCCAGCATCAGCCCCGCATCGTTGAAGAACACCGCGTCGGCGCCGGACAGCCCGCCGCCCGCGCCGGCCGCCTCGAACCACGTCGCCCACGGCACCGCGTTCTGCGCCTGCAGCAGCGGCAGCCCCTGCAGATCGGCCGGCGAGGTGACCTGGTCGCGCAGCTCCGGGCTGCAGACCGGAAAGATCGGCTCGTCGACCAGCCGTTCGGCCCGCATGCCGGCGAAGTTGCCGCTGCCCCAGCGGATGCCGATGTCGACATCCTGGCGCTCGAAGTCGAGGGGATCGGAGGACGCCAGCAGCGACACCTTGATGTGCTGGTTCTCCTCCATGAACCGCTTGAGTCGCGAAACCAGCCAGCGCAGGGCGAGCGCGGGAACGGCGTTGATGCACAGGACGGCCGGCACCTTCGGGTCGCGCAGCCGCTCGCAGCTGCCGGACAGCAGCGCCAGCGCCTCCTGCACCGAGCCGGCCAGCACGGTGCCCTCGCGGGTGAGTTCGACCCGCCGCGTCAGCCGCCGGAACAGCCGGGCGTCGAGGAACTCCTCGAGCTGCCGGATCTGCTGGCTGACCGCCGACGGCGTGACGCACAGCTCCTCGGCGGCGAGCCGGAAGCTGTTGTGGCGGGCGGCGGCATCGAAGGCGCGGAAGAGGTTGAGCGGCGGCAGCCGCGGCCCGCGTCGCGGGACGGATCGCTCCTCGCGCGGCGCCTCGGTGGGACGATCCATCGCGATGGCCTTTCGCGGCAGGTGCACGACGTCTTTCATGGTCTATGCCGCCATTTCGTCGACCGGGCTGACGTCGAGATACTCGCCGAGCTTCGGCAGCACCTCGCATCCGAAGCGCTCGAGCGAGGCAAGCGTCTCGCTCCGGCCGATCCCGGTCGGCCCCATCATGCAGCACAGATGGCTGGGCGCGAGGGCGACAAGCTCCTCCCGCAGCTTCTCCACGCAGTAGTCCGGCGGGCCGATCACCGCCGTCTCCAGGAAATCGTCGAGGGGCGGTTCGTCGTTGAGCGGCATGAGGCGGACGAACGGTCCCTCCTTGTCGAGAACCCGCTCGTTGAGGGTGACCCAGGCGCGGGCGAAATCGCGCACGCAGCGGGCGGCATGCAGGGCGTCCTCCTTGTCGTCGGTGACGTAGACGAAGCGCTGAACCGCCAGCGGCATGGTGTTCGGATTGCCGCCGGCCGCGGCCCAGTGGCCGGCGATGGTGCGCTTGGCGGCGAGCGCCGGCCCGATGCCGCGGTGGCCGAAGCCGATGAACGGCGTGTGGCCGCCCTGGGCGCACCTGGCGACCACCTCGGCGCGGCGGCTGGCGACGAAGGTCTGCGGCATCGCCATGCCGAACGGCCGCATGGGAAGTTCGCTGGCCGGGATGTCGTAGAACCTGCCGTGATGCTCGATCCGGCCGGTGGTCAGCCCCTGTTCCAGGATGTCCCAGACCTCGAGCATCCGGTCGACCCGGGTGGCCATGTCGATGCCGAAGCGCTCGAACTCGTAGGGCTGGTAGCCGGTGCCGAGCCCGAGGACGAGGCGGCCGCCGGTCAGAAGGTCGGCGAAGGCCGCCTCCTGGACCAGCCGCAGCGGGTTGTGGAACGGCAGCGCCAGCACCGCCGTGCCGAGCCGGATGCGCTGGGTGGCGGCGGCGCAGTGGGAGACCATCAGCAGCGACGACGGGCAGATCGAGTGGTTGGTGAAGTGGTGCTCCGCGAACCAGACGGTGTCGAAGCCGAAATCCTCCGCCATCGCCACCATGTCGACGGTCATCCTGAGGACCGACATCGGCGAGGTGTTGTGGTCGTAGAGACCCATCAGGTTGAACAGTCCGAGCCTGGTCATCGCGTGATTTCCTCCACCCCGTGCCTGTTGCGGCGGGACGCGCGCGGTCACTCCGCCGCGCGCGCGCCGATTTCGTCGAACACCGCGTCGACGGACCTCCGGAAAAGGTCGGTCATCTCGCCGATCCCGTCCTCGTCGATGATCAGCGGCGGCGTGAAGGCGATGCGGTCGCCGATCGAGCGCACGATGAGGCCGTTGCGGAAGCATTCGGCCTGCACGCGCTCGCCGACCTTCAGCTCCGGCGCAAACGCGGTGCGGCCCGGCCCGGCGACGAATTCCACGCCGGCGAACAGGCCGACGCCGCGCACGTCGCCGACCATCGGATGGTCGCGCAGCCCGCCCAGGGCATCGAGGAAGACCGGAGAGACCGCCCGCACGTGGTCGAGGATCGCGTCCTCCTCGTAGATCCCGAGCGTCGCCAGCGCGACGGCGCAGGCGACCGGATGGGCGGCGAAGGTGAAACCGTGGGCGAAGTTGCCGAGCTTGGCGCTCTCCGCCACCATCGCGTCGTAGATCTTCTGGGTGAGCATCAGGGCGGAGATCGGCTGGTAGGAGGCCGACAGCGCCTTGCCGCAGGAGATCATGTCGGGCTGCAGGCCATAGGTCTCCGAGCCCCACATGTTCCCGGTGCGGCCGAAGCCGCAGATCACCTCGTCGGCGACGAACAGGATGTCGTACTTCTTCAGGATCGGCTGGATCAGCTCGAAATAGCCGGCCGGCGGGGTGATGGCGCCGCCGCCGCCCTGCACCGGCTCGGCGAAGAAGGCGGCGACCGTGTCGGGATCCTCGTCGAGGATGAGCTGCTCCAGGTTGCGGGCCATGCGCTCGGAGAACTGCTCCTCGCTCTCGCCGTCCTCGTGCAGGCGGTAGAAGTGCGGGTTGTCGGCGTGGCGGAAGATCGGCAGCGGCAGGTCGTAGTCGGCGTGCATCAGCGGCAGGCCGGAGAGGCTGGCGGTGGCGATCGTCGAGCCGTGATAGCCGCGCGTGCGGCCGATGATCTTCTTCTTGCGCGGCTTGCCGATGGCGTTGTGGTAGTACCAGGCGAGCTTGATGGCGGTGTCGTTCGCCTCCGAGCCGGAGCACTGGAACATCACCTTGGTGAGCGGCTCGGCGCCCGGCGCGCGCGGCGCGATGGCGAGCAGCCGGTCGGCGAGATCGACGCTCGGCACGTGGCCGCGCGCGTGGAACACGTGGTAGAACGGCAGCTCCTGCATCTGCCGGTAGGCGACCTCGGCGAGGCGCTTCTCGCTGAAGCCGAGCGAGGCCGACCACATGCCCGCCATCGCCTCCAGGTAGCGCTTGCCGTCCTCGTCGAAGACGTAGATGCCGTCGCCGCCGGTGATCAGGGTGCCGCCGTCCCGGTCGAAGGTCGCGAGGTTGGTCTGCTGGTGGACCACGTAGGCCCGGTCGCGGGCGCGGTCGGAATTCGGCTGCATCGTCATCTCCTGAAAATCCCAACGCGCTGGATCACGGGCGCGGGTCGCACCGACGCCGCGTCATCGATCGTGATCGTCCTCTTCCCTCACGGCCGGATCCCGGCGGACAGCCGGGCCGACGTCTCCTCGTCTTGCGCGCCGGCGTCCGCCGGAGCCTCGCCGGCCGGGTCGTCCTCGAAGCGCAGATGCGGGATCGCCGCCAGCAGCTAGCGGGTGTAGGGGTCGGCCGGCGCGGCGAAGATCTGGCGGCTGTCGGCCGCCTCGACCACCCTGCCGGCCCGCAGCACCACCGTGCGGTCGCACATCATCTTCACGACGTTGAGGTCGTGGCTGATGAACAGGTAGCTGAGCCCGATCTCACGCTTCAGGCGCTCCAGCAGCACCAGGATCACCGCCTGGACCGAGACGTCGAGCGCGGTGGTGGGTTCGTCGAGGACCAGCAGGTCCGGCTCCACCGAGATCGCCCGGGCGATGCCGACGCGGGCCTTCTGGCCGCCGGAGAGCTGGTGCGGCCGGCGGCGCAGCAGCGCGTGCGGGAAGCGCACCTGGTCGCAGAGCGCGTGGACGCGCTCGGCGAGCGCCCGGCCGCCGAGGCCGTTCAGGCGCCTGAGCGGATCGGCGATGGCGTCGAAGGCGGTGAGGCGCGGGTTGAGGCTGTCGGTCGGGTCCTGGAACACCAGCTGGATGCGCCGGCGCTGGGGGGCGTTGTGGAAATTGCGCTCGGCGATGCCGCCGATGTCCTCGCCGTTGAACAGGATGGTGCCCGCCGACGGATCGAGGAGCCGGCAGACGAGCCGCGCCACGGTGCTCTTGCCGGAGCCGCTCTCGCCGACGAGGCCGAGGCTTTCGCCCGGCGCCAGCGTGAACGACACGTCGTCGACGGCGGCCACCCCGTCGAAGCGCCGGGTGAGGTTGCGCACGTCGAGCACCAGCCCCCGGCCGGGCTGCCGCGACGGCGGCCGGACCGGCGGCAGCGGCTCGGCCGCCAGATCCTCGATGCGGGTCTCCTTGAGCGGCGTCGCGGCGACCAGGCGCTGCGTGTACGGGTGCTGCGGCTGGAGGAACAGCCTGCGCGGCGGCGCCGTCTCCACCAGCAGCCCCTTCTCCATCACCGCGACGCGGTCGGAGTGCTGGGCGGCGAGGCCGAGATCGTGGGTGATCAGCAGCATCGCCATGCCGCGCTCGCGGATGAGCGTCTCCAGCACCGACATCACGGCGCTCTGGGTGGTGGCGTCGAGGGCGGTGGTCGGCTCGTCGGCGATCAGCAGCGCCGGTTCGCAGGCGATCGCCATGGCGATCATCGCGCGCTGGCACATGCCGCCGGAGAGCTGGTGCGGATAGGCGTCGACCAGCCGTTCCGGATCGCGGAAGCGGACCGAGTCCAGCAGCTCGACCGCCCGCGCCCGGGCGGCCTTGGCGCTCATCCGGCGATGGGCGCGGATGGCGTCGCCGATCTGCAGGCCGATGCGGCGGACGGGGTTGAGGGCGGCGCGCGGGTTCTGGAAGATCATCGAGATCGACGAGCCGCGCAGCGCCCGCAGGCGCCGCGGGCTGGCGGCCGCCAGGTCCTCGCCGAGGAAGCCGATGGTGCCGCCGGCGATGCGGGCGTTCGGCGCCATCAGCCGGATCGCCGCGGCGGCGAGCGTCGTCTTGCCGGAGCCGCTCTCGCCGACGATCGCCAGGATCTCGCCACGGTCGACGCCGAGCGACACGTCGCGGACGGCCCGCACGTCGCCGGCGAGGGTCGAGAAGGTGACGCTGAGGCCGCGGATGTCGAGGAGGCGCTCAGTCATCGCGGCCCCGCGGGTCGAGCACGTCGCGCAGGCCGTCGCCGAGCAGGTTGAAGCACAGCACGGCGATCATCAGGGCGAGGCCTGGAAAGGCCACCAACCACCACTTGCCGGAGGAGATGTAGCGGGCGCCTTCGGCGACCATCACCCCCCATTCCGGCGTCGGCGGCTGGACGCCGAGACCGAGAAAGGACAGGCCGGCGGCGTTAAGGATCGCCCAGCCGAGATTGAGGGAGATCTGCACCATCATCACCGGCAGGACGTTGGGCAGCAGCACCAGCAGCACGACGCGCTGATGGCTGTTGCCGGCCAGCCGGGCCGCCTCGACCCAGCCCGCCCCGCGCCGCGCGTTCACCTCGGCGCGCGCGAAGCGGACGTAGAACGGCAGATTGATGATGGCGGTGGCGTAGATGATGTTGGACACGCCGCTGCCCAGCGCCGCGACCAGCGCCATCGCCAGGATGAACAGCGGGAACGCCATCAGCACGTCGACGCAGCGCCCGACGATCTTGTCGAAGAGCCCGCCGACATAGCCGCAGAAGGCGCCGAGCACCGCGCCGATCGCAAACGAGATCAGCACCGCGGAGGCGGCGATGGCGAGGTCGAGGCGGGTCGCCGCGATCAGCCGGGACAGCACGTCGCGGCCGATCTGATCGGTGCCGGCCCAATGGGCCGCACTCGGCGGCGACAGCGCCGCGGCGGCGTTCGAGGCGAGCGGGTCGTACGGCGCGATCCACGGCGAGAACAGCGCGACCAGCACCAGGATGGCGGTGCCCACTCCGGCCGCGGCCGTGACCGGGTTGAGCCGGCGCAGGCGCGCCCCGAGGCGGACGGGGGCAAGGGCCGCGCCCTCGCCGTCGATGTCGCCGCGCGCGCTCATGCCAGCGACACCCGCGGATCGACGACGCGGTAGAGCACGTCGATGGTCAGGTTCACCAGCACGTAGATCAGCGCCATCAGCAGCACGAAGCCCTGCACCGGCGCGAAGTCGCCGGCCATCAGCGCGTCGACCGAATAGGAGGCGATGCCGGGCCAGGCGAACACCTTTTCCACCAGCACGCTGGAGCCGAGCATCGTCGAGATCACCGTGCCGGAAATGGTCAGCACCGGGATCAGCGCGTTGCGCAGGCCGTAGACGACGATGATGCGGGCCGGGCTCAACCCGACCGATTCCGCGGCGCGGACGAAATCGCTCTTCATGACGGCCAGCATCGAGGCCCGGGTGATGCGCGACAGCGGCGCGATGACGAACAGGGCGAGCGTCAGCGCCGGCAGCACGAGCTGCCCCAGCGCCGAGCGGAATGCCTCGACGTCGCCGGCGAGCAGGGTGTCGACCAGCAGGAAGCCCGTCACCCGCGGCGGCGGGATCATGAAGATGTCCATCCGGCCGGTCGGGTCGGGCGCCCAGCCGAGCAGGTAGTAGAAGACGTAGATGAACAGCAGCCCCGACACGAAGGTCGGCACCGCCACCCCGAACGTCCCGATCAGCCGGACCGCGTGGTCGAACAGCGAGCCGGGACGCAGCGCGGCGGCCACGCCGAGCGGCAGCGAGACGGCGAAGGCGACGATGAGGGCGGTCAGGAACAGCTCCAGGGAGGCCGGCAGCCGCTGCCAGAGGTCGGTGGCGACGGGCTGGCCGGTGGTCATCGAGTGGCCGAGGTCTCCCTGGGCGAGATCGCCGAGATAGAGGACGAACTGCTCGGGAATCGGACGGTCGAGGCCGAGCCGCGCCCGGATCAGGGCGATCTCCTCCTCCCCCGCCGACGGCGAGGAGGCGAACAGGCTCGCCGGATCGCCGGGCAGCACGCGCATCAGGACGAACGTCAGGGCGAGCACCCCGAACAGGGCCGGAAGCGCCGAGGCGAGCCGCCTCGGGACGGCCAGGAGCAGGAATCGAACGAATGCCATCACGCCACCCTACCTGCCGGAGACGCGCACGGAAGCGCGGGACGATGCAAATCCGGTCGGGACCGACGCATCCTCCCGCGCCCCGCGCGGTCCTGCGATCGTGCTACTTCCGCTCCAGATCGCGGACATCGACATAGTAGTGGTACCAGGTCGTGAAACCGTCGATGTCCTTGCCCATCACCACGTCCTGGGTGGGCTGCCACAGGAGCGCCATCGGCACCTGGTCGGCGGCCATGCCGATGAGCTTTTCGGCGATGGCATCGTACTTGGCCTGATCGGCCTCGTAACGCGCCTGCGGCAGCAGCGCGTTGACCTCCTCGTTGTTCCAGCTCGAGAAGTTCCAGCGCGACTCGCCGCTCATGAAGATGCGGAAGAAGTATTCCGCCGAGGGGAACATCGCGTAGGAGCGCTCCAGCAGCATCGGCAGGGTCTTGTTGGTTTCGGCCTCGGCCATCTGCGGATCGGGCAGCTTGTCGATGTTGACCGTGATGCCGATCTTGCCGAGCGCCTCCTGAACCAGCGAGGCGGCCGGATCGGCCCACGTGGCGCGGTTGACGCCGAACGACAGCGTCGTCTCGAAGCCGTCCGGATAGCCCGCCTCGGCGAGCTTCGTCCTGGCCAGCTCGATGTCGGTGTGCAGCGGCAGGGCCTGGGGAAAGACCGACGTGTCCGGCTCGCCGGTCCACGACGCCCCGTACAGCTTGCCGCCGAGGCCGGAGACGGCGGTCGCCAGCATGTCGTCGTAGGGCAGCGCCAGGGCGATCGCCTGGCGGACTTCCGGCTTGTCGAACGGCTCCATCCGCGTGTTGAAGATCAGCGCGGCGAAGGCCGTCGGCATCGGCGCGGAAACGACCTTCACGTCGCCCTTCTCGCGGAGCGAGATCAGGTCCTCGGCCTGGAGATCGATGGTGATGTCGGCGTCGCCCCGCTCGACGAGGTTGGCGCGGGTCGAGGCGTCGGGAACGGTCTGCATGATGACGCGGGAAAAGGCCGGGGCATCACCGCCGGTCCAGGCGTCGTTGCGGGCGAGCGCCACCTGCTGGCCGGGCGTGTAGGTCTCCACCGTGTAGGCGCCGCTGCCGGCCGTGTTGGACTTCAGCCATTCGACGCCCCACGGATCGTCCGGGCCGGCGTTCGCCTTGACGAGCTTGCTGTTGTACATCGGCGCATAGAGCGAGGCGAGGTTCGGCAGGGTCAGCCGGTCGACCTTCGGCAGCGTGATCTGCACGGTCTTGTCGTCGATCACGGTGAACTGGTCGGGGCTGGTCAGCGAGCCGGTCTTGAGCTGGGCCTTCGACATGGTCTCGGCCGTCACGCCGCGGTCGAGCGACCACTTCACGTCCTCCGCCGTGACCGGCGACCCGTCCTGCCAGGTGGCGTCGGGCCGGAGGTGGAAGGTGATGGTGAGGCCGTCTTCGCTCACCTCGTAGCTCTCGGCAAGTTCGCCGCGCATGGCGCCGAAATCGAACACGTAGGTGCCGGCCGCCGGATCGGCCGGCTTGCGCTCGAAGGCGACCAGCCGGTCGTAGGTGGCCGCGCTCAGCGAGACCGCGGCCGGCGTGGCGCCGAGCATCATCGGGTCGAGGGTGTTGACGACCCCGCCGGTGACGTAGCGGAGCGTCTCCGCCCGGGACTGGGCCTGGGCTGGAGCGTCCAGGAGAAGGGCCATCGAAACGGCCCCGGCGAGTGCAAACAGACTGCGTCGGTTGAAGCGAAACATGGTCGTGGACCTTCCCCTGCGTGTCGGGCGAACCCCGAAGGCTCCTCGCCTCCGGCGTCCCTATTCGGCAGCCTCCGGCTGCTCGTCGGCGCTCTTCCCGGCCGCTTCCCCCCAGTTCTCACCATAGTCGCGTCGTGCGGCCTCCTCGCTGACGTAGCCGTAGGCGACGTCGCGCCGGATCAGCTCCGGATCGCGCTCGGACGGCAGACCGAACCCGCCCGCGCCGGCCACGTGGAAGACCAGCCGCGATTCCGCCGGGGCGATGAACGCCCCCTTCCCCCGGATCGGACGGGTCGTGCCGTCCGGCAGTTCCAGGTCGATCCTCGACGTCGCCCCCTCCTTGCCGCCGGCCTGCCCGAACGGCGGCGTCAGCACGCGCTCGCAGCAGGTCGCGCAGTGGACGTCGCGCTTCAGGATCCGCCAGGTGCGCCGCACGCCGAGGCCGCCGCGCCACTTGCCGGCGCCGCCGGAGTCCGGAACCAGCGCGTATTCCTCGACGCGCAGCGGGAAGCTCATCTCCAGGATCTCGACCGGCGTGTTCATCATGTTGCCGATCGGCGTGGAGACGGCGTTCATGCCGTCCTTCACCGGGCGGGCGCCGAAGCCCCCCTTGGTCACCTCGTAGCTGATGAAGGTCTCGTCGGTCCGGTAGTCGGTGCCGCCGAAGATGACGACGCCGCCGGTGCCGTGGGAGCCGGCGGGCACGTTGCCCGGCGTCAGCGCGTACATGGCCGCGAACACCATGTCGCCGATGCGCACCGACATCTCGTGGTTGGCGTAGGTGACGGCGGCCGGCTCCTGGGCGTTGACGACGCAGCCCTTCGGCGCGCGCACGTCGACCGGCCGCCAGGCGCCGGAGTTCGGCGGGATGAGATTGCCGGGATCGAGGATCATCTTCAGCGCCGCGTAGACGCCCGAGCGGGTGACCGTCAGCGGCGAGTTCATCGGCCCGGGCACGCGGGGATCGGAGCCGTCGAAATCGAGGACGATGGACTCGCCGGTCTTGGTGATCTTCAGCTTCACCCGGAACTGGGCGTCCTCGGTCTCGCCCGGCTCCAGGATGCCGTCGCCGTCGATGGTGTCCTCGAACGACGAGGTGCCGTCGGGAACGCGCGCGAGGGCGGCCCGCATCATCGTCTCCGAATAGTCGAGGATGCGGCTCATGATCTTCAGGAGCTCGTCGACGCCGTATTTCTCGGCAAGCCCCTGCAGGCGGGCGACGGCGCGGCGGTTGGCGGCGACCTGGGCCCTCAGATCGCCGACCCGTTCGCCGGGCGCGCGGACGTTGGCGAAGATCAGCGCCTCGACGTTGGGATCCGGCTTGCCGTCCACGTAGATGCGGACGGGCGGCATCCTCAGCCCCTCGCCGTAGATCTCGGTGACCGCGCCGTAGCTGCCGGGCGTCGCCGATCCGATGTCCGGCCAGTGGGCGCGCACGCAGCCGTAGCCGATCAGCGTGTCGCCGGAATAGGCCGGCATCACCACGTTGACGTCCGGCAGGTGCGAGCCGCCGTGATAGGGATCGTTGTGGATGAAGACGTCGCCCGGATCCGGGTTCGGGAAGGCGGCGACGACGCTGCGCACCGCATCGGGCATGGATCCGAGGTGCACCGGCAGGTCCGGCCCCTGGGCGACCATGTTGCCGTCCGCATCGAAGATGCCGCACGAATAGTCGCCGGCCATCTTCAGGAGCGGCGAATAGGCGGTCTTGGCGAGGACGATCTTCATCTCCTCCGCCGCCGACAAAAGCGCGTTCTTGACGATCTCGAAGCGCGCGGCGTCGACGCCCAGATCGGCCCGATCAAGCATGGGTGTGGCTCCGCTTTCCGGCGATCAGAAACCCGCTGGCATCCACCCGGGCCGACCAGCCCGGCGGCACCACCACGGTCGATTCCAGCGATTCGATGATGGCCGGCCCGTCGATGGCGGCCCCCTCGGCGAGGCCCTCGCGCCACAGCACCTTGGTCGCGACGAAGCCGATCGACGGGAACCAGACCTCGCGGGTGGCGGCGCGGGCCGCCTCCGCCCGGCCGGGCTGGGCGAGCGTCAGCGCCGGCCGCTTGCCGAGCGCGGTGACGCGGATGTTGACGATCTGGACCGGCTCGCTGGCGTTCGAATGGCCGTAGGTCTGCTCGTGCCTGCGATGGAACGCCTCGGCGAGGAGCGCCACCGTGTCCGCCGTGATCGGCCCGTCGGCCATGGGCACGGTCAGCTCGTAGGCCTGGCGGCGGTAGCGCACGTCGGCGAAGCGCTGCAGCTGACGCTGGCCGGCCGGCATCTTCGCCGCCTCGAGCATGGCGGTGCCCTCCGCCTCCATCGCCGCCACGCCTTCGGCGAGGCGCGCCAGCTCGACGGTGGCGAGATCGGCGTAGAGCGTGCGGGAATAATCGCGCTTGAGGTCGGTGGCGACCAGGCCGAGGGCGGAGAAGGCGCCCGGCGCCGGCGGGATGATCACCCGGGGAATGCCGAGTTCGGAGGCGAGCGCCATGGCATGGATCGGCCCGGCGCCGCCGAAGGCGATCATGACGAATTCCTGGGGGTCGTGGCCGCGCTCGACGGAGACGATGTTGAGGGCCTCCACCATGTTGGCGTTGACGACCTCCACCACCCGCGCCGCCGCCTCGGCCGCGGAGAGGCCGAGCGGATCGCCGACGTGGCGGGCGACGGCGGCGACGGCGCCGGCGTGGTCGATCGGCAGCTCGCCGTCGAGCAGCGCCACCGGATTGAGGTAGCCGAGCACGACGTTGGCGTCGGTGACCGTCGGCAGGGTGCCGCCCTTGCCGTAGGCGACCGGGCCGGGCAATGCGCCGGCGCTGTGCGGGCCGACTTTCAGCGATCCGCCGGGGTCGATCCAGGCGATCGAGCCGCCGCCGGAGCTGACCTCGGCGAGATCGACGACCGGCACCCGGATCGGGTGACCGGTGCCGTTGATCCAGCGCTTGGCGTGGCTGGCGCCGCCCACCTCGTAGTCGGCGGTCACCGCGATCTCGCCGCCGACGATGACGCTCGCCTTGGCGGTGGTGCCGCCCATGTCGAACGATATGATGCGGTCCTCGCCGAGCTGATTGCCGACGAGCGCGGCGGCGATCACGCCGGCCGCAGGCCCCGATTCCACCGCCTGGGCCGGCATCCGCAGGCATTCGGCGATGTCGACGACGCCGCCGCTCGATCCCATCACGTGGAGGTCCGGCATCCCCTCGCCCCGGACCGCCTCGCTGAGCCGCTCCAGGTAGCTCTTCAGGAGCGGGCCGACATAGGCGCAGACGGCGGTGGTGCTGGCGCGCTCGAACTCGCGGATCTCCGGCAGCACGTCGCAGGAGAGGAACACCTCGACGCCCGGCAGCCCGGCCCGCAGCAGCTCGCCGAGCCGCCGCTCGTGGGCGTCGTTGAGGAAGGAGAACAGCAGCGAGACGGCGACCGTCTCCACGCCGCTCGCGCGCAGCGCCTCGATCAGCGGTCCCGCCTCGGCCTCGGCAAGCGGCGTCACCACCTCGCCCTGGGCGTCGACGCGCTCGGTGATCTCGTAGCGGTGGAGCCGCGGCACCAGCACCGGCGGCGGATCCTGGAACAGGTCGTAGAGGTCGACGCGGGTCGAGCGGCGGAGCTCCAGCAGGTCGCGGAAGCCGCGGGTGCCGACGAAGGCGGTCCTGGCGCCCTTGCCCTCCAGGAGGGCGTTGGTGACGATCGTCGTGGCGTGGGAGAGCAGCGCCACGTCCGCGGCCGCGATGCCCGCCCCCGCGAGGCCGCCGGCGAGGCCGGCCAGCACGCCCTCGGCGAAGTCGAGCGGCGTCGTCGGCACCTTGGCGACGCCGATGCGGCCGGTCGCCTCCTCCACCATCGCGACATCGGTGAAGGTGCCGCCGATATCCACTCCCACTCTCCAGCTCATCTGCACTCCATCCCCGCTGTCCAAGGCAATTGGCATGCCATCCGGGGCGTCGGCCCCGTCCGGAGGCGCGCGCTCACGCGTAGGCCCGGGCCGGCGCGCGCGCCGCCGGCGGCCGCCGGCCGATCGCCTCCAGCGGCCCGACCTCCTTCTCGATCAGCGGGATCACCTCGGTGACGAAGCGCTCCAGCGAGCGCCGGGCGCGGGCGATCGGCATGTCGCCGAACTGGAAGAAGCAGTTGTAGTGGATGGGATCGAGGGTCCGGATGTCCTCGACGATGCGCTCGGCGCAGCGGTGCGGATCGCCGATGACGAAGTTGTCGCGGAAGCCCTCCAGGCTCGCCTCGTCAGGCAGCGGCACCGGGGCGAGCCGGGCGCCGTCGAGCTCGAGGATCGAGGCACGCAGGGCGTATACCATGCGCGCATAGGAGCGGCCGCGCTCGGCCGCCTCCAGCGCCTCGGCCTTGTCGTCGGTGATGGCGATGTACTGCTGGGCGGCGAGCGGCATCGTCGCGGGGTCGAGGCCGGCCGCCGCCCACGACTTCAGCGCATGCTCGCGCGAGGCGGCGAAGGCGCCGGGCTTGCCGGCCCAGGCGCCGGAGACGAACGGCACGGCGCCCAGCGGCCCGAGCCGGGCGAGGATCGTCGGATGCAGCGAGGTCATGAACAGCGGCGGCATCGGGCGCTGCACGGGGCGCATGGCGAACACCGTCTCGGGCGCCGAGAAGTGTTTGCCGGAGAACGCCACGCGGCCGGTGGAAAGCGCCTGCTCCACCACCTCCCAGTATTCCAGGAAGACCTCGTTCTTCTGCTCGATGTCGATGCCGAAGCGGTCGAACTCGTAGCGCTGGTAGCCGCTGCCGAGGCCGAGCGCGGCGCGGCCGCCGCTCTGCTGGTCGAGCAGCGCGATCTCCTGGGCGACGCGCAGCGGATTGTGCAGCGGCAGCACCACCACCGCGGGGCCGAGCTTGATGCGCGACGTCGTGCCGGCGAGATGCGCCGCCATCATCAGGGGGGAGACGGACAGGGAGTAGTTGGTGAAATGGTGCTCGGCGAACCAGGCGGTGTCGAAGCCGCCCTGGTCGGCGAGCTCCACCATCGTCCGCGTATCGTCGACGACGCCGGCAATCCCGCCGGGATTGTCCTGGTGCGTCATCAGGTTGAAGAGACCGAACTTCATGAACCACTCCGAGGCGCAGGCGAAACCGGACGGGTCCGGTGGTGCGTCGATGCCCGAAGTGTCGGGGCCCAACCCGGAGCCGACAACGGATTATTCGTTGCAGACAGGACACCGGCGCTAACCACGGCGTGCACACGTAAGCGCCACTTAAGTCGGACGCCTGCATTTTATGCATCCAAGGTGCGAGGGCGGCAGCGGTGCGCGGGATCCCGGCACCTCCGGACCGGAAACGCACGCCGAGAGAGGCGGCTTCCCACGCAAGGAAGTCGCTCCAAACCTCTGCGATAGCGAAGTTTTTGGAAATCGCGCCCGGGTGCCGCGGCGGTCCGCCGCCGTCAGCGGCGTTTGAAGCGGGTCGCGCCGGCGGTGGCGAGCGCATCGTCGACGAGGACCTGCTCGGCCGGCGACAGGGTCTGGGCGCGCGGATAGAGCGGCGCGGCGCGGTCGTCGAGGACCGGCACGTGCCAGCCGTCGGTGGTCGCCATGAAGTCGGCGACGCCCGCCTCGCCGAACACCTTCAGGTAGCCCTGGAGGACGCAGTCGACGTAGCTCAGGAGGACGGGGAAGCGGCGGCTGCCGAAGCGGTCGTGGGCGCGCTTGACCCGGTAGACGTAGACCGCGCCGGGGTGATCGTGGGGCGCGTCCGGCGCGACGCCGTCCGCCGCCACCGTCAGCCGGTCGTAGTGGCGCTCGCGCCGGTCCAGCGTCGGCAGGCTGACCCGGTTCTCCGAGGCGAGCACGCCGTGCACGACGCTGTCGGGCCCGGCGGGGCGGATGGTGAGCGAACAGGCGCCGGCGAGCAGCGAGCGACGGGTCGAGACCCGCCAGGCCCGGCGGTAGCCGAACAGCCGCGCCGGGATCACCACGTGGCTCTGGGGCCGGGTTGCCGCGTTCACCAGCGAACCGTAGCCGAAATAGTGGAAGACGCCGTCCTCGGCATCCGCCTCAGTCCGCATGTTCACTCCGCCGCTTCGCGAACGTGCCGTTCCGGCTTCATGCGCATGGTGACGAGCTCTTCGGCGGCCGACGGATGGACGGCGATCGTCGCGTCGAAATCCGCCTTGGTCGCGCCCATCTTCAGAAGGATCCCGACGAACTGGATCATCTCGGCGGCGGCCGGGCCCATGATGTGGACGCCGAGGACGATGTCGGTCTCGCCGTCGACGACGAGCTTCATGAGCATCTTCTCGCTGCGCCCGGACAGCGTGTGGAACATCGGCCGGAAGGCGGTCTTGTAGATGTCCACCACCCGCACCGACAGCCGGGCCTCCGCTTCGGTCAGCCCGGCGGTGCCGATCTCCGGGTGCGAGAACACCGCACTGGCGACGGCCCGGTGATCGACCTTCACCTCGCGCCCGCCGAAGACGGTGTCGGCGAACGCATGCCCCTCGCGGATCGCCACCGGCGTCAGGTTGATGCGGTTGGTGACGTCGCCGACCGCGTAGATCGACGGGACGCTGGTGCGCGACCATTCGTCGACCACGACGGAGCCGTCCTGGGCGAGCGTCACGCCGACCTCGTCGAGGCCGAGGCCGCCGGTGTTCGGGCTGCGGCCGATGGCGAACATGATCTCGTCGGCGGCCAGGATGTGGCCGGCCCGGGTGCGGCCGATCAGGCCCGCATCGGTCTTCTCGATGTCGCTGAACACGTCGCCGAGAATGATCCGGATGCCCTTCTGCTCCATCTCCTCGTGAAGGGCCTTGCGCAGATCGTCGTCGAAGCCGCGCAGGATCTCCTCGCCGCGATAGATCAGCGTCGTCTCGGCCCCGAGGCCGTTGAAGATGCCGGCGAACTCGACCGCGATGTAGCCGCCGCCGGCGATCACGATCCGCTCGGGAAACCGCTCCAGGTGGAAGGCCTCGTTGGAGGTGATGACGTGCTCGACGCCCGGCAGCTTCGGATCGACGTTCGCCCGCCCGCCGGTGGCGATGAGGATGGTGCCGGCGGTAACCGAGCGATCCTCCGCCTCCAGATAGACGCGGTGCTCGCTCTGCAGCGTGGCGCGGCTGCGGATCGCGGTGACGCCGGCGCCTTCCAGATTGCGCAGATAGGCGGCTTCGAGCCGGTCGATCTCGCGGTCCTTGTTGGCGATCAGGGTCGGCCAGTCGAAGGACGCGCCGTCCAGCCCGCTCCAGCCGTAGCCGGCGGCATCCTCGAAGGCTTCGGAGAAGTGCGAGGCGTAGACCAGCAGCTTCTTCGGCACGCAGCCGCGAATGACGCAGGTGCCGCCGTAGCGGTACTCTTCGGCAAGCGCCACGCGGGCGCCGTGCTGGGCCGCGATGCGCGCCGCGCGCACGCCGCCCGAACCGCCGCCGATGACGAACAGGTCATAGTCGAATTCGGCCATTGTCCCCCTCATCGCCTCGCCGGCACCGGGGCATCGCCCGGGCGCCCTCTCCCGTCACGTGATCCGGCGGGCGGCCAGCCATCCGGTCCGGCTGCCACCGGTCCCGGCGACGGCCTTTGGAGCGTTTCCCGATCAGATCGAACCGGCCCGAACGAAAAGGACTTGCTCAAGGTCTTGATGCCGCAGCCGTTTCCTCTCGATCAGGCGTGACCACCCGAGCGGAAAGGCTCCTAGAGCGGCGCGCCCTGCGCCTGCATGCGGCGGCGCACTTCCTCGACCATCTCGGTCGACAGCGCATCGGCCCACTGCTTGGACGCCCCCACCGAGAGGGCGGAGATGCTGGGGCTGAGGTCGGCGACCTTCTCGCCGATCGGCGAGGTGTAGAACGCCGTGATCTCGTCCAGCTCCTCGATGGTGAAGCGACGGGCCCAGATCTCCTGGATGGTGCGGTCGAGCTGCGGGCGCCGCTGCGCCATCTCGATCGCGACCTGGGTGGTCACTTCCTCGATCTGGCCGGCGAGTGCCGGATAGCTGCGGGTAAACAGCCCCGTGGTCTGTTCGGCGATCGTCGGCAGGATCTGGTCGAACCCTTCCGTGGCCTTCGACGCATCGATGGCCCGCTGGGCGGCATGCAGGTGCTCGCGAGTGAACGTCTGCTGTTCGCCGGACTGATTGGCGTTGGTCGACGTCTGGGCCGAAAGGCCCGAAGAGCCGGCCACGACGAGTGCCGCGGCCATCGCCACGCCCGCCGTACGGCTCAAGGAGATAAAGCGCATCAACGATCTCCGCATGTTGGTCCGTTGCTGCACCGGCCGAATGGGTTCAGGCCGGCACAAGGTGAATGACTGCATCGGTGTCGGCTATCAGCGCGGCACTCGCAAGTCCTATGAACAATCCGTGCTCGACGACGCCGGGCACCGAATTGAGGGTTTCGGCAAGCGCTTCGGGCTCCGGCAGCCGTCCGAATGCCGCATCCACGATCAGATGACCGCCATCCGTCACATAGGATCCACCGCCCGCCGCTTGCCTGACGGCAAGCGTGCCGTCAAGCCCGAGGGCCCGGCTGCGCGACCCGATCGCCCGGAGCGTCGCCTGCAGTCCGAACGGCACCACCTCGATGGGAAGCGGGAACCGGCCGAGGGTCTCGACCCGCTTGGAGGCGTCGGCGATGACGATCATGTCCTTCGAGGCGGCCGCGACGATCTTTTCGCGCAGCAGCGCGCCTCCGCCGCCCTTGACCAGACGCAGCCGGTCGTCGAGTTCGTCGGCGCCATCGACCGTCAGGTCGAGTTCCGGCAACTCGTCGAGGGTGGACAGCGGGATCCGGAGTTCCCGGGCCAGATTGGCGGTGCGCTCGGAGGTGGCGACGCAATCGACGGTCAGCCCCTCGGCGACGCGCACGCCTAGCAGCCGCACGAACGCCTCCGCCGTCGAGCCGGTGCCGAGGCCGAGCCGCATGCCGCGCTCGACGTGGCCAAGGGCAGCCGCGGCCGCCTTCTCCTTCATCGAAGATGCGCCAGCCTGATCGTTCATCCGTCCAACGTTCCCGTCACATCGTTTTCAGCGCAACGGCGCATGGTCTGGTCGCCGGGCGCACGCCGCCGATCGCGGCGCGCCCACACCTGACCGGTGCACTTAGAGCATTTTCAGGCGCAGGGGAATCGGGGATCCACGCGCCGCCCCCCGGGACGGACGCCCCGGCGCATCCGCGCCGCGCCGTGGCGGTGTCCCGGCCCGACGCTTCCTGCTATGCGAAGCGGCAAACGCCACACGCGGAGTTTTCCCCATGACGCGCCCACACACGCTCGTGTTCGACCTGGACGGCACGCTGGTCGAGACCGCGCCGGACCTGACGGCGGCCCTCAACACCGTGCTCGCCATCGAAGGCCTGCCGCGCGCCGACCCGATTCGGGCCCGCAACGCCATCGGACACGGGGCGCGGGCGATGATCCGTCGGGCGCTCACCGACATCTCCGAACCGACCGACGACGCCCGGCTGGACCGGCTGCTGGCGGAGTTCCTCGACTATTACGTCGACCACATCGCCGACGAGAGCCATCCGTTCCCGGGCGTCGCCGACGCGCTCGACCGGCTTGAGGCCGACGGCTGGCAGTTCGCCGTGTGCACCAACAAGCGCGCGCCGCTGGCCAACAAGCTGCTCGACGCGCTGGACATGAGCGGCCGCTTCCGGGTCATCGCCGGCCCCGACACCTACGGCATGGCCAAGCCCGATCCCGCCCACCTGCTGCGCACCATCGACGCCGCCGGCGGCGACGCCGCCCGCGCCATCATGGTCGGCGATTCCCGCACCGACGTGGACACCGCGCGGGCCGCCTCGGTGCCGGTGATCGGCGTCGATTTCGGCTACACCGACACGCCGATGGCCGAGATCGCGCCCGACCTGGTGATCAGCCACTACGACGCACTGGTGGACGGGGTGGACCGGCTCGTCGCCGGCTGGAGATAGCCGGCCCGGGCCGGCCGTTCCGGCAGCCTCCTACTTCGCCGCCTCGCCGAACGGCGGCGTCGCCTGCCTGCGGCGCGACAGCGGCAGGGTGACGGAGAACTCCGACCCCTCCGGACCGGTGGCGACCAGCCTTATGTCGCCGCCCAGCACGCGGGCGATCTGCATGGAGATGGCCAGGCCGAGCCCGCTGCCCTTGGCGTCGCCGGCCCGGTCGTTCCAGGCGCGCGCGAACTTGGTGAACAGGTGGCCGCGCTCGTCGGCCGGGATGCCCGGCCCGTTGTCGGAAATGCGCACGTCGACCAGGTCGTCGAGGACCGAGAACGACAGCCGCACCTCGGGGTCCGGCGACGTGTTGAACTTGATGGCGTTGGACAGCAGGTTGACGAACACCTGCTTCAGGCGGTCCGCGTCGACGTCGACCATTGCCGGCCAGGTCTGCGGCGCCATCATCAGGCGCACGCCGCGCCGCTCGGCCAGCCCGCTCATGATCGCCATCGCCTGCTGCAGGACGACGGCGGCGTCGATCGTCATCATCGTCCAGTTGACCTGGCCGCTCTCCATGCGGTTGAGGTCGAGGATCTCGTCGAGAAGCCGCGTCAGCCGGCGGCTTTCCTCGTCGATGATCGTGACGAAGCGGCGCGCCCGCTCCTCGTCGAGGCCATCGGCCTGCACCAGCAGTTCGGCGAACGAGCGGATCGACGTCATCGGCGTGCGCAGCTCGTGGCTGACGCGGCTGAGGAAGTCGTCCTTCATGCGGTCGAGCTGGGTGAGCTTCTCGTTGGCGTCGCGCAGCTGCTCGGCGATGCGCTCGAGCTCCACCGATTTGCTCTCCAGCTCGCGCGAGTAGCGGATCGCCTCCCGGGTCTCGTCGAGGAGCGCCATCACGGTGTCGACGGCGATCGGCTCGCCCTTGGCGATGCGCGACACCATCAGCCCGGCGGACGAGGCGCCGATGCCGGAGGCGAGCTGGCGCTCCACCAGGGCGATGAACTGGGGATCCGGCAGCGGCAGCCGTCCCGCCCTGCCCTGGCGCGCCGCCTGGGCCTCGAAGACGGTGCTGGTGCGTTCGGCGCCGAGGATGCGCTCGCTCAGCCGGTAGAGATCCTCCGCCCGCGCCGAGCGCGGCAGAACCGGCTCCTCGGCGGCGGGAGAGCGCGCGAACACGTCGACGAACAAGGCGCTCTGCAGACGCTCCATCGGCGACTGGATCGTGCCGATCGACACGAACACGTAGGCGCCGGCATTGAGCACCAGGCTCCAGAACATCGAGTGGACCAGCGGATCCCAGCCGGAGAGGCCGAGGAGCGCCGTCGGCTGCAGCAGGCTGACGCCGAACAGGCCGGTGTCGACCAGCCAGCCGAGCGACCAGCCGCCGGCCCCGAAGCTCGGGATCAGCAGCGTGTAGGCCCACACCAGGAAGCCGATGACCAGCCCGGAAAGTGCGCCGGCCCGGGTCGCCCGGCGCCAGAACACGCCGCCCACCAGCGCCGGCAGGAACTGCGCCACGCCGACGAACGAGATCAGCCCGATCGAGGCAAGCCCGCTCGGCCCGGCGGTGCTGCGGTAGTAGAGGTAGCCGAGGCCGAGGATCGCCACGATGCTGATCCGCCGGATGAGCAGCACCGTGCGCGACAGGTCGCCTTGGGCGTGGCCTTCGATCAGCCGCGTGCGCAGCAGCAGCGGCGTGATCAGGTGGTTGGAGATCATGATCGACAGGGCGATCGACGACAGGATCACCATCGAGGTGCCGGCCGACAGCCCGCCGATGAAGGCGAGGATGGCGATCCACTCGTAGCCGGCGGCGAGCGGCACCGTCAGCACGAAGAGGTCGGGGTTGGAGCCCTCCGGCAGCAGCGTCATGCCGGCGATGGCGATCGGCACGACGAACAGGCTGATCAGCATCAGGTAGAGCGGGAACAGCCAGGCCGCCGTCTTCAGGTGGCGCTCGTCCTGGTTCTCCACCACCGCGACCTGGAACTGGCGCGGCAGGCAGATGATCGCGGCGGCCGACAGGAAGCTGATCGCCACCCAGCGGCTGCGGTCGGATTCGGCGAGTGTCGCCAGATGCGTGACGCGCGGCGTCCATTCGGCCGACAGCACGCCCGGGATGTCTTCACCGGCAAAGCCGGCCACCACCAGCACCCCCACCGCGATCAGCGCGCACAGCTTGACGATCGATTCGAACGCAATGGCCGCGACGACGCCCGGATGGCTCTCGTCGGCGCCGATCTTGCGGGTGCCGAACAGGATCACGAACACCGCCATGCACGCCGCCACCCAGAAGCCGGTGTCGCTCAGGAAACCCGGTGGCGCGGCGGTGCCGTCGACGAACGGCGACGGCCTGGCGATCGCCTCGAAGCTGGTGGCGACGGCCTTCAGCTGCAGCGCGATGTAGGGCGCGATGGCGACGATCGCGATCAGCGTGACCACGGCGGAAATCGCCGAACTCTTGCCGTAGCGCGCCGAGATGAAGTCAGCGATCGAGGTGATCTGCTGGGCCCGCGAGATGCGCACCAGCTTGCGCAGGAACAGCCACCAGCCGACGAACACGAAGGTCGGGCCGATGTAGATCGTCGCGAACTCGACACCGTTGCGCGCCGCCGAGCCGACGGCGCCGTAGAACGTCCAGGAGGTGCAGTAGACCGCCAGCGACAGGGTGTAGACGACGGGCGAGTTGATGATGCCCTTCACCCCGCGCTCGGCGCGCCGGTCGGAGATGAAGGCGAGCAGGAACAGCCCGCTCAGATAGAGCCCCGCCACCGCGACGATGACGCCCGGCTCGAGCATGGCTCAGCCCCCGTCCCGCGGCGGGCCGGAGCCGCCGTCCGACCGGCCGAGGCGGTGGGACAGGAACGCCGTGGCGAGGATGCCGGCGAACCAGACCGAGAACATGTAGAGGTGGAGCAGCGGGATGCCGAAGATCAGCACGGGATTGTCGAACACCGTCAGCATCGGCGGCATCAGCAGGAGCACCATCGCCACCGGCACCGCCCACCTGAGGTCGGCGATGCCCTCCGGATCGCGGGCCGGACGCCGGCTCATCGGCCCGGGTCCCCGTTCTCCAGCAGGCGCCCGACGCGCGCCAGAAGGTCCTGGTTGGAGAACGGCTTGGTGACGAATTCGTCGGCCCCCAGCGACAGCATCTGACGGCGGTCGCTGTCCTGGCCCTTGGCGGTGAGCACCAGCACCGGAACCGCCCGGCCGTGCGGCATCTGACGGAGCCGGCGCAGCACGTCGAAGCCGTTCTCGCTGGGGATCATGGTGTCGAGGATGAGCAGGTCGGGCGGGTGCGACGACAGCCGCGCCAGCGCCACCGCGCCGTCGCGCACCGCTTCCACCCGGTAGCCCTGGCGCTCGAGCAGGAACGTCAGCGATTCCACGATGAAGGGCTCGTCCTCGGCGATCAGGATCACCGGGCGGACGCCCTCGCCGTCCTGCTGCGACGGGCTAGCGGCCATCGGCAAACGCCTCCTCGCGGTCGCCGCCGACGGGGGTCGGTTCGCGGACCGCCGACGGAAGCGGCGCGTCCCTGCCCTGCGGCGAGCCCTGCCGGAAGATCGGCGGATGGACCCGCTGCTCGCAGTCCTCGCGCCGGCACGAGCGGCACTCGAAGCCGACGCGCGACAGCACGCTGTCGCGGCGGGACGAATAGGCGTCGCCGTAGACGATCCGGTCGGCGTACTGGGCGTCGCAGCCGAGCATGACGCTGAACACCGTCGTCGGCCGTCCGTGCACGGTGGACGGCTTGGTCACCCGCCGGGCGATGAACAGATAGCGCGCGCCGCCGGGAATGGCGGCGAGCTGGCTGACGATCTGGTCGGGCGACGAGAACGCGGTGTAGATCGGCCAGCGCGGGCAGGCCCCGCCGAATTCCGGCATGCGCAGGCCGGGGATCGAGAAGCGCTTGGAGATGTTGCCGGCCGGATCGGCGCGCAGGAAGGCGAACGGCACGCCCTCGTTGCCCGGCTCGCGCAGGGTGACGAGGCGGTGGGCGGCCTGCTCGAAGCTGACGCCGAAGCGCGCGCCGAGCGCCTCCAGATCGTAGCGCAGCTCCTCGGCGCTCTCGAGGTACGGCGCGTACGGCAGCAGCAGGGCGCCGGCGGCATAGCGGGCGAGCGCGTCCAGCACCCGCGTGCGGGCCTCCTCGCTCGACACGCGGGCCGTCTCGACCACCTCCTCCAGCAGGTCGCCGAACTCGACCCGGCACAGCCGCTGGGCAAGCCGGAAGCGCACCGTCGACGAGGTGGCCCCCTCCGCCAGCACGAGACGATGGCCCGATATCTCGGGGCCATAGGGCTGATGGCCGTGCACCACCTGGATCGCGTGCCGGGTGAGCAGCCGCTCGGTGAGCACCGTCTCCGACAGGATCCGGTCGCCGCCGAGCGCGTCGCGCAGCGCCGCCGCGGCCGCCTCGATGGGGGCGAAATAGTTGCGGTTGTCGATGATGAAGTCGTCGACCTCGCGGGAGGGAGACGTCGGCCGGAACGCGTCGCCCGAGTGTTCGAGGGTGTCGATGACCGCACGGGCGCTGGAGGTCAGCGCATCGCTCTCGCTGGCGATGATGCCGGCGAAGCGCCGGCGCTCCGCGGCGTCGAGATCGTCGTGCTCGGCCAGGATCTCGGAGAACGAGCGCACCGAGGTGATCTGGGTCAGCATCAGGTGGCTGAGCGCCATCAGCTCCGGATCGCGGCTGAGACGCTCCGACAGCGCCAGCGCCGTCTCGGTGGCGTCGCGGAGATTGCGGTTGAGCTTGATGAAGGCGCGCGCCCACTCCGGGTACCGTCCGACGAGGCTGGCTGCGCTTTCCGCATCGAGGCCTTCCAGCCCGCTTGCCGCCGACAGCTCCATCAGCGCCTCGACGAGGCGGGTGTCCTGGTCGGCGGTCAGATAGTCGAGCTCGAGCTCCAGCGCGTCGGCGATGCGCCGCAGCAGCTTGCCGCCGATGTAGCGCTTGTCGTGCTCGATCAGGCTCAGATAGGCGGGCGAGATGTCGACCACCTTGGCGAGCGCCGCCTGGGCCATGCCGGCGCGCCGCCGCCGCTCCCGTATACGTTGTCCGATCGGCACACGAACCATTTGCTGCTCCCCAGGCCGGCTGCCGTGACTCTTGCGAGTTCTGTAAATTTCTTAACAGCCAACGGGGGCCATGCGACCGGAATTTACAGAACTTTGCAAGCCCCCCGCTTCACCATTGCCGGTTGTGGGGGGCTTGCCGTAGCCATCTGTATGGGCGGAAGCAGGGATCGACACCTGCAGCCCGCTCGACAAGCTCCGGGAGGAAATGATGAGCATTCTGAAGACCGGGACGTCTCGCAGGACGATCCTCAAAGGTGGCGCCGTGCTCGGCGGTACCGCGCTGGTTGCCCCTCACCTGTTCATACGGCGCGCCTCTGCCGCGGACTACCTGAACGCACCGAGCGGCTCGACCGTGACGTTCGGCTTCAACGTGCCGCAGACCGGGGCGTACGCCGACGAAGGCGCCGACGAACTGCGCGCCTACCAGCTTGCCGTCGAACACCTGAACGGCGAAGGCGACGGCGGCATGCTGAACACCATGAAGCCGACCGCGCTCAAGGGGAACGGCGTCCTCGGCAAGAAGGTCGCGTTCGTCACCGGCGACACCCAGACCAAGTCCGACGCCGCCCGCGCGTCCGCCAAGCGGATGATCGAGAAGGACGGCGCGGTGATGATCACCGGCGGCTCGTCCTCGGGCGTGGCCGTGGCGGTGCAGTCGCTCTGCCAGGAAATGGGCGTCATCTTCATGGCGGGCCTGACCCACTCCAACGACACCACCGGCAAGGACAAGCGGGCCAACGGCTTCCGCCACTTCTTCGACGCCTACATGTCGGCCGCCGCCCTCGCGCCGGTGCTGAAGAAGGAATACGGCACCGACCGCAAGGCCTACCACCTCACCGCCGACTACACCTGGGGCTGGACCCAGGAAGAGTCGATCAAGGCATCGACCGAGGACCTGGGCTGGGAGACGGTGGCCGCGGTGCGCACCCCGCTCGGCGCCGGCGACTTCTCGCAGTACATCACCCCGGTCCTGAACTCCGGCGCCGACGTCCTGATCCTGAACCACTACGGCAAGGACATGGTGAACTCGCTCACCCAGGCGGTCCAGTTCGGCCTGAAGGACAAGCAGGTGAACGGCAAGCAGTTCGAGATCGTCGTGCCGCTCTACTCCGAGCTGATGGCTCAGGGTGCCGGCGAGGCGGTGAAGGGCATCCTCGGCTCCGCCAACTGGGACTGGAAGCTCACCGATCCGGGCACCCAGGCGTTCGTCAAGTCGTTCGGCCAGAAGTACGGCCAGCCGCCGTCGCAGGCGGCCCAGACCTGCTACGTGCAGGCGCTGCTCTATGCCGATGCGGCCGAGCGGGCGGGCAGCTTCGCTCCCTGCGCGATCGTCGAGGCCTTCGAAGGCAGCGATTCGCTTCCCGGCATCGACTCCGCGTCCAACAAGGGCTTCCTGTTCGACGGCATGGGCAACGGCCAGACCCTCTACCGTGCCGCCGACCACCAGTGCTTCAAGCCGGTGCTCGTCGTGCGCGGCAAGGAAAGCCCGAAGGACAAGTACGACCTTCTCGAAGTGGTCGAAGAAGTGCCGGCCAAGGACGTCTGGTACGAGCCCGACAACCCGATGTTCGCCGGCGGCGACCTGGGCCAGTGCAACAACGGCGTCTGAGCTGACGGTCTGACGACACAAGACGGCCGGCCCGGCGGACCGGCCGTTTCTCGCTATTGTCCGTGGCTTGGGAGAAGACCGTCGCAATGGATCAGATCCTCCTTCAGATCCTCAATGGCCTCGACAAGGGCGGGGCCTATGCCCTGATCGCCCTCGGGCTCACCCTCATCTTCGGTACGCTCGGCGTCGTGAACTTCGCGCACGGCGCCCTGTTCATGCTGGGTGCGTTCTGCGCCGTCGGCTTCTACGAGCTGCTGACGCTCGACATCGTCACGCTCGACCCGGACAACCTGACGCCATGGGGCACGCCTCAGGAGATCCGCGTGCCCTACATCGAGGCCTGGCTCGGCGATGCCGGCCAGGTGATCCTGAACTTCGCCGTGCCCTTGTCGATCCTCGTGGCGATCCCCGTGATGCTGGCGATCGGCATCATCATGGAGCGCGGGCTGATCAAGCATTTCTACCGGCGCCCGCACGCCGAGCAGATCCTCGTGACCTTCGGCCTGGCGATCGTCATCCAGGAGATCATCAAGGTCTGGTTCGGCGCGAACCCGATCCCGATCCCGGCGCCGGACCTCGTTTCCGGCTCCGCCGATATCGGCTCCTGGTTCGGCTTCGCGGAGAACGCGATCTCCTATCCGTGGTGGCGACTGGTCTACCTCGCCTTCTCGCTGGCGGTGATCGGGTCGGTGTTCGCCTTCCTACAGTTCACCACCTTCGGCATGGTCGTGCGCGCAGGCATGGCCGACCGGGAGACCGTCGGCATCCTGGGCATCGACATCGGCAAGCGCTTCACCATCATGTTCGGCCTCGCCGCCGTCGTGGCCGGGCTGGCCGGCGTCATGTACACGCCGATCCTTCCACCCGACTACCACATGGGCATGGACTTCCTGGTCCTGTCCTTCGTCGTCGTGGTCGTCGGCGGCATGGGTTCCCTCAGTGGCGCGGTTCTCGCCGGCTTCCTGCTGGGCATCCTGCAGTCGTTCGCCTCCATGAACGAGATCAAGTCCATTTTCCCGGGCATCGACCAGATCATCATCTATCTCGTGGCCGTCGTGATCCTTCTGGTCCGGCCGCGCGGTCTGATGGGCCGCAAAGGCGTGATGGAGGGCTGACATGCTGGCATTCTTCGACCGAGACTCCCTGACCAGCGACCTGGTCCTCATGGCGATCTTCACCGTCGCCATCCTGACGATGCCGTTCTGGCTCGAGCCGATCGGCGCCGCCTATCCCGACCTGATGCAGAAGTTCGCGATCTTCGGAATCTTCGCGACCGGCTTCAACATCCTGTTCGGGCTGACCGGCTACCTGTCCTTCGGCCATGCCGCGTTCCTGGGCGTCGGCTCCTACACCGCGGTGTGGAGCTTCAAGCTGCTCGGCATGAACCCGATCCCGGCGGTGATCCTGGCCATCGTCGCGGCGGCCATCTTCTCGCTGGCGATCGGCTTCCTGTCGCTGCGCCGGTCGGGCATCTACTTCTCGATCCTGACGCTGGCGTTCGCCCAGATGTCCTACAACCTCGCCTATTCGGTGCTGACGCCGATCACCAACGGCGAGACCGGCCTGCGCGTCCTGCGCTCCGACCCGCGCATCTTCGACGGCAACGGAAGCGAGACCGGCCCGCTGATCGCCAACCTCTTCGGCATCGATCTGACCGGCATGGCCGGGTTCTATTTCTGCGCCGTGCTGCTGATCATCGTGTCGTGGCTGGCGATCATGATCTTCCGCTCGCCCTTCGGCCTGATGCTGAAGGCGGTGAAGACCAACCAGAACCGCATGGGCTACACCGGCCTCAACACGCGGCCCTACGCCCTGGCGGCGTTCATCATCTCCGGCATGTATGCCGGCCTCGCCGGCGCGCTGCTGTGCATCACCGACCCGCTGGCGGGCGCGGAGCGCATGCAGTGGACGGCGTCGGGCGAAGTCGTGCTGATGACCATCCTGGGCGGCGCCGGCACGCTGATGGGACCGATGCTGGGTGCGGCGCTGATCAAGTACTTCGAGAACATCTTCTCGTCGTTCAACGACCGCACCCTCGAACACGTCTTCTCCAGCCTGCCGGAATCGGTGCGCGAACCGATCATCTCGGTGGCCGGGCTGTTCGTCGGCGAGGGCTGGCAGCTGACGCTCGGACTGATGTTCATGATCGTGGTGATCTTCCTGCCGGGCGGGATCATCGAGGGCCTGCGCCGGCTGGCCAGGCTCGGCGGCAACCGACAATCCGACAGCCCTGAGGCCGCCTCGGCGCCTCCCGCCGACCAGCCGCAGGCCGCACGATGAGCGGGGCGAACATGGGTCTCCTGGAAGTCAACGACGTCAACAAGGCCTTCGGCGGCCTCAGGGCGCTCGACCACGTCACGCTGTCGGTGAAGGAAGGAACCGTCCACGCCATCATCGGGCCGAACGGCGCCGGCAAGTCGACGCTGCTGAACTGCCTGATCGGCCGCCTCATCCCCGACTCCGGGACGGTGACCTTCGACGGCCGCTCGCTGATCGGCGTGCGGCCCTACGAGATCAACCAGATCGGCGTCAGCCGGGTGTTCCAGACGCCGGAGATCTTCGGCGAGCTGTCGCTGCTCGACAACGTGATGATCCCGTCGCTCGCCCACCGCGACGGGACCTTCAAGCTCAATCCGTGGAGCCGCCTCGACGGCGAGGCGGAGGTGCGCGACCACGCCATGTCGAACCTCGCCGACGTGGCGCTGGCGGACAAGGCGAAGGTGATCGCCAACAGCCTGTCGCGCGGCGACAAGCGGCGACTGGAGCTGGCCATGTGCCTGAGCCAGGACCCGAAGCTGCTGCTGCTGGACGAACCGACCGCCGGCATGGCCCGTCACGACACCAACCGGACCATCGACCTGCTGAAGGACATCAGCGAGCGCCGCGGCCAGACGATGGTGGTCATCGAGCACGACATGCACGTGGTGTTCTCGCTGGCCAACTACGTGACGGTGATGGCCCAGGGCACCGTCATCGTCGAGGACCGTCCCGAAAACATCAAAGGCAATCCCAAGGTGCAGGAAGCCTATCTCGGAGGAGCGCACCTGTGAGCACGACCGACACCCTCCACCGCCCGGCCGCGCCGTCGGACGTCGGCGCCCCGTTCCTGTCGGTGCGCGACATCCATGCCTACTACGGCGAGAGCTACATCGTGCAGGGCGTCTCGTTCGAGGTGAAGAAGGGCGACATCGTCGCCCTGCTCGGCCGCAACGGCGCCGGCAAGACCTCGACGCTGCGCTCCATCGCGCGGGTCGGCACGCCCGACCTCAAGAAGGGCGAGATCTGGCTCGACGACGTGCCGGTCCACAAGCTGCGCGCCCACGAGGCGGCGCGCAAGGGCATCGCGCTGGTGCCCGAGGACCGCCGCATCATCCAGGGCCTGTCGGTGGAGGAGAACCTCGACCTCGCCCAGATCGCCCCGCCCATCGGCTGGTCGAAGGAGCGGATCTTCGAGCTGTTTCCGCGGCTCGGCGAACGGCGGCGCCAGGAGGGCGTGACGCTGTCGGGCGGCGAGCAGCAGATGCTGGCGGTGGCCCGGGCGCTGGCGCGCGAGGTCAAGCTGTTCCTGCTCGACGAACCCTACGAGGGGCTGGCGCCGGTCATCGTCCAGGAGATCGAGCGGACGCTCGAGCAGATCAAGGCGATCGGCCTGACGACGATCATCGTCGAGCAGAACGCCATCGCCGCCCTGCACCTGGCCGACCGCGCCATCATCCTGGACATGGGCCAGGTGGTGTTCGACGGCACCTCGCGCGAGGTGCTCGACAACGCCGAGCTGCGCGAACAGTACCTGGCCGTCTGACCTCACAGGCGCGCGCCGACGCCCGCGTCGGCGCGCCCTGCCCCTCGGAGCATTTCCGGTTCAGATCGAAGCGACCTGACCGAACAGGATTTGCTCAAGGGTTTGATCCCGGAGCCGATTCCTGTCGGTCAGGTGGGTCCACCCGACCGGAACGGGCCCTAGCGGTGCTCGCACTTGTACTGGATGATCGGCCCGGTGATGAAGCCGCTGGTCTTTTCCTTCCAGGTCTCGCACACCGACTGATCGTTGAAGCAGCCGACGAACGACACCGGCACGATCTCGTCGGTCATGTCGTCCTGGACGCTGCCCGACACGCGGCCGACCCACGCAGCGGACGGATTGGCCTCGCACGACGGCGTGGCCTTCTTGATCTCGGTGATGTCGTAGAGCGTGTTCGCCCCGGCCGACAGCATGCCGGCCGAAAGCGCCCCCAGGGCCACGAGCCCGCAGGCTGCGATCTTCATCGTACGCATTGAGTGGTCCCTCCAACCGCCCCGCCGTTGACCGGGGCTCCTATCTGGGCGGCGCCGACGACGCCCGTTCCCCGTCCGCGAACCGTCCCGCGGTGCGCGACCCGAATCGGTGACGTAGGCCGGCAAGCGGCCGCAGCAAGAGCCGCTGCCCAAGATAGCCCATCACGATAGCGACAAGGGTCGAGACGAGCACCGCCCCGACCTTGTCGGCCAGCGGCGCCAGTTCCGCGTCGACAGGGGCGATCCCGCGAAAGATGAAGTACGCGTGGCTCGCCAGCAGGTGCCAGAGATACATGCCGTACGAGATGCGGCCGAGAAAGCGCAGGACGCCGGTTTCCAGCAGCACCACCGCGAACGAACCGAGCACGCTCGTGTAGAGGCAGGCGACGCCGATGAAGAGCGCGATGCCCTGCGCGCTGAAGCGGAAGACGTCGCGGAAGGTCTCCCCCCGATAGATCAGCGTCGCCAGCATGAGCACCACGGCGGCGACCAGAACGGGGCTGCGGCCGAGGCCGTGCAGCAGCCGGTCGCCGACGGGATGGCGCATGGCCAGCGCCAGCAGGCACCCGTAGATGATCGAATCGATGCGGGCGTCGGAGGCATAGTAGGTGTAGTCGGAGTCGTGAAAGACGCCGTGGGCGATTGCCCGATCCGCGATCGCCGCCAGGCAGACCGCCACCAGCACGAGCGCGAACACGCCGGGACGCCGGAACAGGACGAGGAACAGCAGCGGAAACGCCAGGTAGAAGTGCTCCTCGACCGCCAGCGACCACAGATGGCCCAGCACGAACGGGTTCGGCGGACCCGACGTCACCGCCGCGGAAAAGAGCAAGTGGTAGTTCATGAAGTAGAGCGCCGAGGCGACGAACGCCCAGATCTCCACCCGGAAGAACAGCGCCGACCCGATCAGGCAGACCAGCAGATAGGCATAGAGCTCCGGCGTGAGCCGCAGATATCGGCGCACGTAGAACCGGCCGATGTCGTTGCGGCCGGCCTGCACCGCCTCGCTGATCAGCAGGTTGGTGATCAGGAAGCCGCTGATGAAGAAGAAGATCGTGACGCCGAGGCCGCCGGGCACGATGCTCTGGAAGCCGGCATGCGCGACGATGACCAGCATCACCGACAGGGCCCGCAGCCCGTCGAGGCCGGGGATGTAGTCGGGATGGTCGACCGCGCCCTGCACCCGGCGACGATAGATCGACCCGTCGCGCGAAAAGCCGGCCGCCGCCAGCCCGGACTTCCGCGCACGCACGGGCTTCACCCGAACGGCCCGCGACCCATCCGACCTCGCATCCCCCGTCCGTCGCATCCGTCCTGTCCCCTCGCGCCTCGCCGCTCATAGACGGTTCGACGGCACGACGCACCGGATATGTCGATATGCGCAACCGCGCGGCGGCAAATCGGGCGGTCATGCGCAACTTTCGAGCGCCCGGCCTCCCGCGGATAACTTAGGGGCGCAGAAAACAGGCCGCCCGGTCCAGGGATGCCTTGCGCATGTCATGCGTTTCGAGCATGTCAAACGACGTGATGCGGCCAGATGCGGGTCCACGCGAGATCGGTCTCTTGGGGGAGACGCCGATCTCGTCCGCAGCGGGCGCACCCGGGGAGGCGGAGGCATCCCGGGAGGTCGGCGCTGCTTGTTGGCGCCGATCCTGCGCGGCCTCGACAGGTCGGCCGGCCAGGCCCTACCGGCGTTGCAGGGACCCCCGTGTTCGACATCTTCATCCCCCTTCTTCACAACACGGGCATGCTCGCCCTCGCGGCGGTCGCCTACGGCTTCCTGCTTCCGCGCGTGCACGGCATGATGGCGAACGTCGCCCTCGGCCTGCTGTTTGGCCTCGGCGCCAGCCTGTCGATGCTCTCCCCGGTGGAGCTGATGCCGGGCATCCTGGTGGACTCCCGCGCGACGATCGTCATCCTCGCCGGCGTGTTCGGCGGGCCGGTGGCGGCGCTCATCGCCGGGGGAGCGGCAGGTGCCTGCCGACTGGCCAGCGGCGGCCTCGGGATGGCCGGAGGGCTGGTCAGCATCGGCATCTCGATCGGGATCGGCGTGACCGTCCACCACATCGCCAGATCAGGGCCCGGCGAGGTGCAGTTCCGCCACGTCCTCCTGGCCGCGGCCGGCTCGATCCTGGTGGGGCTGGGGCTGTTCCTGCTGCCCTGGTCGGTCGCGAGCGAAGTGTTCGTTGAAACCGCGCTGCCGGTGTCGCTCGCCCGGATCTTCGGCGTCCTGTTCCTCGGCGGCATCATGCTCGACCACCACCGGCGGATCAGCGCCGAGGAACGGGTGCGGCAGCTCGCCTACATCGACGAGCTCAGCGGGCTCTCCAACCGGCGGGCGTTCTATGCGCACCTGACGCGCGAGTGGCGGCGCTGGGAGCGCTATTCGGAAAACTTCGTCGTCGTCCTGCTCGACATCGACCGGTTCAAGGCGGTCAACGACACCTACGGCCACGCGGCCGGCGACGTCGTCATCCAGCGGGTCGCCAAGGTGATGCTGGAGGAATCCCGCGGCTCCGACATGGTGGCCCGCACCGGCGGCGAGGAATTCGGCCTGATCATGCCCTACACCTCCAGCGCCAGCGGCTTTCTCGTCGCCGAACGGATCCGGAACCGCGCCCAGCGCGAGGTGGTCATCGTCGAGAACGTGCCCATCACGTTCACCGTCAGCCTGGGCGTCAGCGCCGACGCCCGCTGCTACCGGTCGATGGCCAAGTGCCTGATCGGCGCGGATCAGGCCCTCTACGAGGCCAAGAACAAGGGCCGCAACACCGTCGTCATCGACCGGCCGCCGGGCGCGGGAGCCCCCACTCCCCGCCCGTCCGGCCAGCCTTCCGCCCTCGCCGAAGGCCGCTGATACGCGCTTCGCCGCTTGCCTCCGCGGCGGCTTGCGGCTTCCATGGCACACCTTGCCGAATCCCGTGTTCCGGAGATCCACATGAGCGCCTCCCCTCCCCGTTTCGGGTTCGCCGGCCTTGGTGTCATGGGCGTGCCGATGTCGCGCCACCTGCTGGCGGCCGGGCCCCTCACGGTGTGGAACCGGACCCAGAGCCGCGCCGACGCCCTGGTCGCGGAAGGCGCCCGCCGTGCCGGGACGCCCGCCGAGGTGCTCGACGGTTCCGACATCGTCGGGGTGTGCGTGCTCGACGGCAGCGCGGTGCGCGAGATCGCCCTGGGCGAGACCGGGTTCGTCACCGCCACCGAAAAGGCCGGCAAGGTGGTCGTGGATTTTTCGTCGATCGCGCCCGACGATGCCCGCGAGATCGCGGCCGAGCTCGCCGAACACGGCATCGGCTGGATCGACGCGCCGGTCTCCGGCGGCGTTCCGGCCGCCGAGAAGGCCAGCCTGATCGTGCTGGCCGGCGGCCGCGACGAGGACATCGAGAAGGCCCGGCCGCTGATCGAGCGCGTCTCGGCGCGGATGACGCACCTCGGGCCCAGCGGCTCGGGCCAGCTGGCGAAGCTCTGCAACCAGATGATCGTCGCCAACAACATGATGGTGATGGCCGAGACGATCGCCTTCGGCCGGCGTGCCGGCGTCGACGTCGCCCATCTGGCCGACGCGCTGAAGGGCGGCTTCGCCGACTCCCTGCCGCTGCAGATCTTCGGGCCGCGGATGGCGACGCACACCCACGAGCCGAAGCTCGGCGGCATCGGGGTGATGCTGAAGGACCTGCTGATGGCCGAGAAGGCCGCGGCGGCGGTGGGCGCGGCAACGCCGACCTCGAGCCGGACGATCGACCTCTACAGGAGCGTCGCCGAGCGCGACGGCATGAGCCTCGACGACGACATCTCCGCCCTCGTCGACCTGTTCGACAACCGGAGCGACTGAGGCGCGATGAAGGCCACCAGCTACGAGGACTTCCGCCGCGCCGCCCGCCGGCGCATCCCCCGGGTCGCCTTCGATTATCTGGACGGCGGCTCGGGAAGCGAAATCGCCCTCCGGGAATCCGTCGACGCCCTCGACCGGCTGCGCTTCCTGCCCCGCGCGCTCGTCAACGTCGACCGGATCGACGTCGGCAAATCGCTGTTCGGACGGCGCTATGCCGTCCCCTTCGGCATCGCGCCGATCGGGCTCGCCGGCCTGATCTGGCCCGGCGCCGACCGGATGCTGTGGGACGCGGCCATCGCGGCCGACATGCCCTACGTCCTGTCCACCGCGGCGACCACCGCCGTCGAGACCGCCGTCCCGGAAAGCAGGGGCCACGCCTGGTTCCAGCTCTATGTCGCCCGCGACGAGTCCGTTGCGGACGACCTGATGGACCGCGCCAACGCGCTCGACATCGACGTGCTGTTCGTGACCGTCGACGTGCCGGTGCCGGGCCGGCGGCTGCGCGACATGCGCAGCGGGCTCGGCCTGCCGCTGCGGCCGTCGCTGCGGCTGGCGGCCGACGTGGCGATGCATCCGGCCTGGTGCCTGGCGCTGGCGCGCGGCGGCGCCCCGCGCCTGCAGAACATCGAGCGCTACGCCGACCCGGGTGCGACCGCCGGCCAGATCGCCGCGTTCATGGCGACCCAGAGTTCCGGCCGCCTCGACTGGACCGTGCTGAAGCACATCCGCGACCGCTGGCCGCGCAAGCTGGTGGTCAAGGGGATCGTGTCGCCGGAGGACGCGGTCAGGGCCCGCGACGCCGGGGCGGACGGCATCGTCGTGTCGACCCATGGCGGCCGCCAGCTGAACAGCACCATCGCGTCGATCGACGCGCTTGCCGCCGTGCGGCGGGCCGTTGGGCCTGGGTTCCCCGTGCTGCTGGACAGCGGCGTGCGGTCGGGCGAGCACGTGGCCAAGGCGCTGGCGCTCGGCGCGGACTTCGTGCTGATGGGGCGCCTGCCGCTGATGGCCATCGCCGGCGGCGGCCCCGGCGGGCTGACGGCGGCCCTCGACATGGTGAAGGACGACCTCGCCCGCACGCTGGCGCTTCTGGGCGTTGCCTCGGTCGACGATCTCTCCGAAGCCGTTTTCGCGCCCGGCAGCCGGAGTTCCGACGGCTCCGGCTGACCGCAAAACGCCCTTCATCCGCCCAACCGTCTTTCCGACCGGCTTGGAATTGAACTAACACTCCAGCCGACCATCGGCACGCCGGCCCGCGCGGCCCGATGCCCTGCCAAACGACGTCAAAGAACAAAGGATGCCTCAATGAAGATCGAGACCAACCGCTTCAAGGCGGCCATCACCGCGGACGAGCCGCAGATCGGCATCTGGAGCTCGCTGTGCTCCAATCTCGCCGCCGAGGTGATCTCGACGACGGGCTTCGACTGGGCGCTGATCGACATGGAGCATTCGCCGAACGATCTGGCGAGCGTGCTGTCGCAGTTGCAGGCCTATGCCGGCAGCAAGACGACGCCCGTCGTCCGGCCGCCCTGGAACGAGCCGGTGATGGTGAAGCGGCTGCTTGATCTCGGCTGCTTCTCGCTGCTGTTCCCGATGGTGCAGACGCCGGAAGAGGCCGAGGCCGCCGTCCGCGCCTGCCGCTATCCGCCCCACGGCGTGCGCGGCGTCTCCCTCACCCACCGCGGCAACCGCTACGGCGAGGCGACCGACTACCTGGAGCGCGCCGAGGACGAGATCGCCATCCTGGTGCAGATCGAGACGATGTCGGCGCTCGACCGGGTGGCCGAGATTGCCGCGGTGGACGGCGTCACCGGCGTGTTCTTCGGCCCGGCCGACCTGTCCGCCGACATGGGCCTCATCGGCAAGCCGGGCCATCCGGACGTGACCGCGGCCATCGAGCGGGGCTGCAAGGCGGTCCGCGAGGCCGGCAAGCCGGCCGGCATCCTGATCGGCGACGTGGCCCAGTCGGTGCACTGGCTGAAGACCGGCATGCGCTTCGTCGCCTGCGGGACCGATCTCGGCCTGCTCGCCAAGGGCGGCCGGGCGCTCGGCGCGCAGGTCCGCAAGGACGCCGGCCTCGCCGGGTAAAGCAGGGCCACCCCGATCGAAGCGGACGGGGCGCAGATGCGCCCCGTTTGATCCGCCGCAACAGTCCCGGCGCCGTTTCGGTGTCCATGCGGTTGCAGGTGGCGCGTCCTGCGGCATCGGGTTGTCCCGGCCCGGTGGGCGTTGCACGATCGTCACCAGCCGCGTCTAGAGCTTCGTCGCGGCCATCGAGGGCCCGGCTGGAAGGGGCTTCCAGACCGGGCCAACAGCCGGGCAACGCCGGGCCCCTGTGCCCGCGAGACCCGATCGAGGAGACGTGCATGACCGAGACCGGAGCCCCCGCGCGCACGCCAGGCGAGCACATCCATTTCGAGATCTTCGAAGGGCGCGCGGCGACCGTCGACCCGGTCCCGACCGCCGTCGTGTGCCCGTGCGACGGCGCCTCGCTGGCCGGGGCGCTGGAGGCGGCCGACCGGGCGCTGATCGTGCCGATCCTGGTCGGGCCGCGCGCGGCGATCGAGGCGGCGGCCGGCAAGATCGGGCGCAGCCTGGAAGGGATCGAGATCGTCGATGCCGATGACGACGCGTCGGCTGCCGCTGCCGCCGTCGCGCTGGTCCGCGCGCACCGCGCCCGCTGCCTGATGAAGGGTCATCTGCACACCGACGTGTTCCTGCACCCGGTGGTCGCCCGCGACGGCGGCCTCAGGACCGGACGGCGCCTCTCCCACATCTTCGTGCTGGACCTGCCCCGCCATCCGGCGCCGCTGCTGATCACCGACGCCGCCATCAACATCGCCCCCGATCTCGCCACCAAGGCCGACATCGTCCAGAACGGCATCGACCTGGCGATCGCGCTTGGCATCGACCAGCCGAAGGTGGCCATCCTGTCGGCGGTGGAGACCGTCAACCAGGCGATCCCATCGAGCGTCGACGCGGCGATCCTGGCGAAGATGGCCGACCGCGGCCAGATCAAGGGCGGCCTGGTCGACGGGCCGTTCGCCATGGACAACGCCATCGACGAGCAGGCCGCGCGCAGCAAGGGCATCCACTCGCCGGTGGCCGGCAAGGCCGAGATCCTCGTCGTGCCGTCGATCGAGGCCGGCAACATCCTGCTGAAGGGGCTGACCTTCCTCGGCGGCGCGGAATCGGCGGGGCTGGTGATGGGCGCCAGCGTGCCGATCATGCTGACCAGCCGGGCCGACGACGACCGCGCCCGGGTCGCCTCCGCAGCCCTCGCCCTCCTCTACGATCACTGGCTGAAGACCCACGCCACGTCCGCCGACTGACCGGAAGGCCCGCCCGTGAGCGACATGATCCTGACCATCAACGCCGGCTCGTCGTCGATCAAGTTCGCCCTGTTCGACGCCGGCGGCGCCGATGAGCTGCTGCGCGGCCAGCTGGACGGCCTGGGCAGCCATCCGCGCATGGTCGTCTCCGAAGGCCATCACAGGATCATCGACCACCGCTATCCGCCCGGCGACGGGCCTGCCGGCCACGCCGCCGCGCTGGCGGCGATCCTGGCAATGCTGCGCGAGCAGCGGCCGGACGTCCGGGTCGTCGCCGTCGGCCACCGCATCGTGCACGGCGGCCCCGACTTCGCAGCGTCGGTGTGTCTCAACGCGGCGATCCTGGTGCGGCTGGAGGCGCTGTGTGCGCTGGCTCCATTGCACCAGCCCCACAACCTGTCGGGCGTCGCGGCGGCGCAGGCCGCCTTCCCCGATGCCCTGCAGATCGCCTGCTTCGACACCAGCTTCCATCGCAAGCACCCGTGGGTGAACGACACCTTCGCCATCCCGCAGCGCTTCTACGACGAAGGCGTGCGGCGCTACGGCTTCCACGGCCTGTCCTACGAGTACATCGTGGCGCGGACCCGCGAGCTCGGCCTGGTGGAGGCCAGCAACCGCCTCGTCGTCGCCCATCTCGGCAACGGCGCCTCCATGTGCGCCATCCAGCACGGCGTCTCGGTCGCCTCGACGATGGGGTTCACGGCGCTCGACGGCCTGCCGATGGGCACCCGCTGCGGGCAGATCGACCCCGGTGTCCTGATCTATTTGATGACCGAGAAAGGCATGACGCTGGAAGAGCTTACCGAGCTTCTTTACAGCGAATCCGGGCTCAAGGGCCTGTCGGGGATTTCCAACGACATGCGGGACCTGGAGGCGAGCGACGCGCCGGAGGCGGCCCGGGCCATCGACTATTTCGTGTTCCGGGTGCGCCGCGAGCTGGGCGCCATGGCGGCGGTGCTGCGCGGCCTCGATGCGGTGGTGATGACCGGCGGCATCGGCGAGAACGCCGCCTCGATCCGCCACCGGATCCTGCACGACGAGCAGTGGCTCGGCATCGCCATCGACGACGCGCGCAACGAGGCGAACGCGCTGGCGATCTCCACCGACGCCTCGCCGGTGAAGGTCTACGTCATCCCCACCAACGAAGAGGCGATGATCGCGCGCCAGACGGCCGCGATCCTGGCGGGGCAAACCGACACCGCGGCGTGACGCCGCCGGCCGCGGTCAGAAGGCGCCGTCGTAGGCGTGCCGGTCGATGCGCGCGGCCAGCACGGTGAAGCCGTCGCGCCCGAGGGCGGCCTCGAGCTCGGACGCCAGTGTCTCGGCGTCGTCGATCCACACGCCGTGGCCGCCGAGCGCCCGGGCGACGGCCGGAAAGTCGGTGCCGCCGAACTCGACCCCGACCGACGGCCGCTGCTGGGCGCGCTGCTTGAGCTCGATCAGCGCCAGGCTTTCGTCGACCAGCACGACGATGACCAGCGCCAGCCCGAGATCGCGGATGGTGGCGAGCTCGCCGAGGGTCATCTCCAGCCCGGCGTCGCCGACGAACGCCACCACCGGCGCGTTCGGATGCTGGAGCTTGTAGCCGGCGGCGATCGGCACCGCGCAGCCCATGGTGCACAGCCCCGACGACTGCAGCAGCGTGCGCGGATGGTGGGTCGTCCACATCTGGCTGAGCAGGATCCGGTGGGCGCCGGAATCGGCGGTGGCGACGGCCTCCTTCGGCAGCCCGTCGCGCACGGTGGCGACCACCTGCGCCGGTCCCCACGCGTCGGGAGCCGCGAACATGCCGGCGAGCGTCTCGCGGACCCGGGCGGGCGCGCCGCCGGGCCAGGTCTTGCGCGCGGCGATGCCGTCGGAGAGCGCGGCGAGCGTCGGCGCCACCGCACCGCGCAGCAGCACCGAGGCCGCGTGCATGCCGTGGGTGCGCGCCTCGGGGGCGATCTCGACGACGTGCGTGCCGGCCGGCCACGGATTGCGCCAGCCGATGCGCATCTCGATGGGGTCGTAGCCGAGGAGCAGGATCAGGTCGGCCTCGGCCAGCAGCGGCTTCAGCTCGGCGTCGGCCCGCGGCGACAGGCCGGCACCGCCGAGCGCCAGCGGGTGATCCTCGTCGACCAGCCCCTTGCCCTTGTAGGTGGTGATCAGCGGCACGCCGTGGCGGGTGCAGAACTCGGCGATCGCCGGGCCGGCGTCCTCGTTGACGGCGTCGACGCCGGCGATGGCGATCGGCGCATGGCTGCCGGAGAGCCAGCCGCGCGCCAGGTCGAGGTCGCCGCCGGGCGCCGGCATGGCCGGCGCCGGATGGGCCGGGACGGGTCCGGCCGTCTCGGAGGTGCCGCCCTCGGCGACGCCGATCGGCACATCGATGTGGACCGGGCCCGGCTGGCCGTCCCACAGCGCGGTCAGCACCTTGTCCATCATCCGGTCGAGGCTGCCGGCAGTCGCCCGGAAGCTCGCCTTGACGATCGGCGCCAGCAGCGCGCGGTGGTCGAACACCTGGTGGGTGTAGGTCTCGGCGTCGGCCGCGTCGACGCAACCGGTGAGCACGATCATCGGCACCCGGTCCTGATGGGCGTTGGCGATGGCGTTCACCGCGTTGGCGAGGCCCGGTCCCAGCGTCGCCACCAGGATGCCGGGCGCCCCGGTCGCGTGCCAGCCGCCCTCGGCGAAGAAGCCGGCCGCCGTCTCGTGCTTGGTGAGGACGAAGCGGATGCCGGCGCGGTCGAGCGCATCGACCAGCGCGAGGACCTCGCCGCCGGGAATGCCGTAGGCCATCCGGCACCCGGCGGCCGCCAGCTTTCCGGCGATCAGGTCGGCCCCGGTGCCGCTCATGACAGGGCTCCGACGACGCCGGCCGCGGCGAGACGCGCGAACTCGTCCTCGGACAGGCCCAGTTCGTCCATCAGCACCTCCCGGGTGTGCTCGCCGACGCGCGGCGGCGCTTGGCGGTAGCTCACCGGCGTGTCGCTCATCTTGATGGGATTGCCGATCAGGTCGACGGTGCCGCTGCCAGATGCGGCGTGGGGCATGGTGATGCGGGCGCCGCGATGCACGGCCTGCGGATTGGCGAACACCTTGTCGAGGGTGTTGATCGGTCCGCACGGAACGCCGGCCTGCTCCAGCGCGCTGATCCACGCCTCGGCCGGCCGCTTGCGGGTGTAGGCGTTGAGCAGCGGGATCAGCTCGGTGCGGTTGGCGATCCGGTCCTGGTTGGTGCGGAAGCGCGGATCGTCGGCGAGTTCCTCGTGATCGGCGATCTGCATCAGCTTGCGGAACTGGCCGTCGTTGCCGCAGGCGATGATGAACTCGCCGTCGGAGGCCTCGAAGGTCTCGTAGGGCACGATGGTCGGGTGGGCGTTGCCGAGGCGGCCCGGCACCTCGCCGGTGGTCAGGTAGGACAGCCCCTGGTTGGCGAGCCAGGCGATCTGGGAATCGAACAGCGCCATGTCGATGTGCTGGCCGCGACCGGTGTGCTGGCGGGCGTGAATGGCCGACAGGATGCCGGTCACCGCATACTGGCCGCACATGAGATCGGCGATGCCGACGCCGATCTTGGTCGGCCGCCCTCCCTCCTCGTCGGGGAACCCGGTGAGGCTCATGATGCCGCCCATCCCCTGCACCATGAAGTCGTAGCCGGCGAAGGCGGCGTACGGGCCGGTCTGGCCGAAGCCGGTGATGGAGCAGTAGACGAGGCGCGGGTTGATCGCCGACAGGCTGGCGTAATCGAGCCGGTAGCGGGCCAGATGCCCGGCCTTGAAGTTCTCCAGCACGATGTCGGCATCGGCGACCAGCCGGTGGATGATCTCCTGCCCCTCAGGCGAGGCGAGGTCGACGGCCACGGAGCGCTTGTTGCGGTTGGCGCAGAGGAAGTAGGCGCTCTCGCGGGTGTCGTTGCCCTCGGCGTCCTGCACGAACGGCGGACCCCAGCCGCGGGTGTCGTCGCCCTTCCCCGGCCGCTCGACCTTGACGACGTCGGCGCCGAGATCGCCGAGCATCTGCGCTGCCGACGGACCGGCCAGGATGCGCGTCAGGTCGACGACCTTCAGGTCCGCGAGCGGCCCGATGGACGAGAAGACGGAAGGGTCGGCGGCGGCCGAGCCGGTCGATGTCATGAAATTCCCCCGAAAGGACGACGGTCACCCGCCATCGCATACCGCCCGCCCGCGCACAAGCAAGCGCCGCGTCAGCCGTCGTGGCCGGTTCCGGCGCCGGCATCCAGATGCTGCATGAGAACGCGGTAGCCGTCGACGACCCACTCCGGCTTGATCATGTGCCCGCCCGGATGGGTGCAGAGTTCCAGGAGCTTTCCGCCGCAGCCGCGCCAGCGCTGGCAGGCGAGCTCCCCCATGGTCACCGGCTCCGGCGTCGCCTCGCAGCCGGCCCGGTCGCGCCAGGTCTTCAGGCTCGCGTTGACGTCGGACTGGCGGGAGTTCCCCTGAATGGCCCGGCCCGCCATCGGCACGACATCGTCGCTGGTGCCATGGATGTGGATCAGGTTGGGCACCGGCGACGGACAGTCGGTGGGGATCGGGTTCCAGTAGGCGCCCGCGACCGGCACGAAGCCGGCAAACCGGTCGCCGAGGTCGCAGGCGACGAACCACGCCATCGACGCGCCCATGGAGAAGCCCGTGGCCACCGTGCGGCCGGCCTCGATCGGGTAGCGCGCCTCGACGTCGTCGAGCACATGGGCCACGAAGGCGATCTCGTCGCGGTGCTGCTCCGGAGAACCGGGGAACGACCAGGTCTTTCCCTGCCCGTTGGGCGCGATCAGCAGCACGCCCAGATCGTCGGCGGCCTTCATCACCCCGTCGTTGCCCATGACGCCGTCGGCAGTGCCTTGCCAGCCATGAAAATAGAGGAGCGCCGGCAGCGGTTTCGTGCCGTCCCAGCCGGCCGGGACGTGGACGCGGTAGTCGCCGCCCTCGACGGCACAGGCCGAGGCCTCGCCGCAGGTGTCGCGGGCGATCGCGGCGCCGGTGGCCAGCAGACCCACCGTGAGGGCCACGGCCATCGACGTCATCGACCGTCGCAGCAGATCCTCGCATGTCCGCGTCATCGGGTGCTCCTCGCTCGCGCCATCGTCCCGTTTGTAGCGCGCATCCTCGGTTCGTCGCGGGCACCCGCCTGTCCGCGGCGTCGCGCGGCCATCACATCCCTGTGACGCCAGGGCGGCGCGACGGCGCACAGGACCTGCCCGGCCTCGCGGGCAAAGGCCGTCAGCCGTTCGCCGCCTCGGAATAGGCTGCCACCGGCAGCTTTCCGGCCGGTTCGGCGGGATGCGGGGCGAGCGCATCGAGGCGCAGCGGGGTGAGTGCCGCGGGGCGGAGCGTCTCTTCGGGAATGCGCCACAGGCCGAGCCTCAGCGCCAGCCTGCCGGGCGCGGCGGCCGCCGTGAGCACCGCGATCGGCACCGCCAGCGTCAGCCCGGCGACGATCGGCAGCGACGCATAGAGCGCCGTCGCGGAGACAGCGGCGAAGGCCGCCACCCCGGCGATGCCGACGAGCGTCTGCGGCCAGAAGCGGTGCAGCGCGCGGGCGAACGACACCTCGTGGCCGCTTCGCCGCTGCGAGTTCCAGCCGATCGTCGCGCCGAACGGAAGTCCCGCCAGGAACAGCGTGTGCGACAGGGCAGCCACCGGGGCGAGCAGCATGAAGAACACCACCTCGCCGACGAGGCTGACGAGGAACCGCCAGGTTCCGCCGAACGACCGCCGCGCCGAGCTCCGCGACAGCACGTCGAGGACGGACGCCGCCTTGGGCGCGAACACCATCGCCATGATGGTCACGAACAGCGCCACACCCGTGTCCGGCCGGAAGATCTGGACGGGCTCCGCTGCCAGCGTCACCCGCAGCGCGGTTACGACCATCAGGCCGATCCAGGCGGCCGAGCCGAGGAACATCAGCATCGCCAGCACCAGCTGGACGCGGCTGAGGAAGGCCAGCCCCGGCAGGCCGATCAGCGGCCCGTACTGCATGTTACCCTGGCACCAGCGCAGATCGCGGCGGACGAACTCCGGCAGCGTCGGCGGGTTCTCCTCGAAGCTGCCGAACTCCTCCGGGATCACCCGCACCTCGTAGCCGGCGCGGCGCATGAACGCCGCCTCCACCTGGTCGTGGCTGAGGATCCAGCCGCCGAGCGGCGGACGGCCGGGAAGCACCGGCATGTGGCAGTCTTCGATGAAAGGCGCGAGCCGCAGGATCGCGTTGTGGCCCCAGTACGGACCGCAGTCGGCCTGCCACCAGGCGGCACCCAGGGTGTGCGAGCGCATGCCGAGCCGCATCCCGAACTGGAACAGCCGGGCGAAGAAGCTGGTGGTCGGAAGCCCGACCACGAGGCTCTGCAGGATGCCGATGCCGGGGTTCGCCTGCATCACGCGCACGAGCCGGTGCAGCGCCGCGGTCGACATGTAGCTGTCGGCATCGAGCACGACGGCATAGGCGTAGCCGGCGCCCCACCGGTCGCAGAAATCGCGGATATTGCCCGACTTGTAGGCGGTGTTTTCCGTTCTGCGGCGGTAGGTTACGGAGATCTTCTCGCCGTAGCGGGAGGCCAGGTCGGCGATCGCCCGCTCCTCGGCGGTGATGATGTCGAGCCAGCTTGAATCGCTCAGCACGTAGACGTCGAAGCGGTCGGCGGTGCCGCTGTCGACCAGACCGGCGAGGGTGGCGTCGAGGTTGCGGACCACCAGATCGACGTCTTCGTTGCGGATGCAGACGAGGAGCGCGGTCTTGTCGGTGATCGGCATCGCCGGATCGTCGGCGGCGACGGCCGGACAGGCGAGCGCCATCGGGTCCTTCGCGAAGCGCATCAGCACGAGCCCGATGGTGGCGTTCCAGAAACCCACCGCCGTGTACGGCAGCGTCACCGCGAACAGGGCGATCATGACAATGTCGGCGGCGACGATCCCCGCGGGGGACAGCGTCACCACCATCAGGACGAGCAGCAGCGCAACGGTCAGCGTCACCGCAGCGGCCATCGCCCACCTGCGCATCCGGATCGACCGGCTCACCTCGATCTGGCGGCAACGCGGCGCGGTCGCGGGCGAAACACTCATTCAACGGCCTCGACGAAATCGGCGGAACAACGGGAGACGGAGCCAGGGGAGGCGTGATGCAGACCGGAGGAGCCCGGCGCAAGGCGCGGCATATCAGGCCCCTTTTCGCGCTAAATGAAGACGGACTCTCGTCAATGTCCATCAACTTCCTGCGATGTCGGCGCTTTCCGAGTTCGCGTGCGGCGTTGCCGGCGCTCGACCCCGGCCGCGCTCTGGGTTAGGCATCGCGCAGCCGATGCCCCCGTTGATCGATCGGACAGAATGACCGCGGACACGCCCACCCCCTCGAAGGCCCTCTGGTACACCGGATCCGCACAGGCCGAGATCCGCGCGCAGCACCTCGCCGCGCCACAGGCCGGCGCCGTGCGCGTCCGCACCCTCGCCAGCGGCGTCAGCCGTGGCACCGAGCGCCTCGTCCTTCTGGGCGACGTGCCGGAGAGCGAGTACGACCGCATGCGGGCGCCCTTTCAGGAAGGCGATTTTCCCGGCCCGGTGAAATACGGCTATGCCGCCGTCGGGCTGGTCGAGGCGGGCCCGGACGATCTTCGCGGCCGCCGCGTCTTCGCGCTTCATCCGCACCAGACCGTCTTCGACGTGCCGGCCAACGCCGTCATCCCGCTTCCCGACGACCTGCCGACCGACCGCGCGGTGCTCGCTGCCAACATGGAAACCGCGCTCAACGCCGTGTGGGACTCAGGCGTCGGCCCCGGCGACCGGGTGACGGTGGTCGGCGGCGGCGTGCTCGGGCTGCTCGTCGCGCGGCTGGCCGTCAGGACCCCGGGGACGGAGGTCACCGTGCTCGATGCCGATCCCGACCGCCACGCGATCGCCGAGCGCTTCGGCGCCTCATTTGCGCTGCCGCGCGACGCCGAAGGCGACCGCGACGTCGTCTTCCACACCAGCGCGTCGGGCACCGGCTTCGACACGGCGGTGCGGCTGTGCGGGATGGAGGCGACGCTGGTGGAGCTGTCGTGGTACGGCACCAAGCCGGTTCTCGCCTCGCTGGGCGGCGCCTTCCACAGCCGGCGGCTGACCATCCAGTCGAGCCAGGTGGGCGCCGTGTCGCCGGCGCGGCGCGTGCGCTGGAGCCATGCGCGACGGCTCGCCAAGGCGCTCGGGCTGCTCTGCGACCCGGTGCTCGACGAGTTGCTCGACACGCCCATCGACTTCGCCGACCTGCCGGCGCAGCTTCCCGGCATCCTGGCCATCGGCGGCGGGTTCCGCTGTCCGGTCGTCCACTACCCAGCGTCCTGAAGGATCCTCCCATGCACGCCGTCGAAGTTCGCGACCACATCATGATCGCCCATTCGTTCAAGGGCGACGTGTTCGGCCCGGCGCAGGCGCTGCACGGCGCCACCTTCGTCGTCGACGTGGCGTTCCTGGCCGAGCGCCTCGATGCGAACGGCATCGTCGTGGACATCGGCCGCGCACTGGAGGCGCTGAAGGAGACGCTGGCGCCCCTCACCTACAAGAATCTCGACGAGGTGCCGGAGTTCGAGGGCCTCAACACCACCACCGAATTCCTCACCCGCCACATCTTCGACCGCATGAAGGACGCCGTCCTCGCCGGCGGCCTGGGACGGCCGGCCCAGGAACTCTCCGCCATCCGCGTGACGATCTCCGAATCCCACGTCGCGCGGGCCTGGTACGAGGCACCGATCCACGCATGACCGGGATCGCCTTCGCGATACCCGGAGACCTGGCGACCGCCACCGGCGGCTACGCCTACGACAGGCGCGTCATCGCGGAACTCCGCGACATGGGTCGCAACGTCTGCGTCACCGGGCTCGGCGACGGCTTTCCCGATCCCGCCGCCATCGATGCAGGCCACGTCCGCCGCGCGCTCGGCGCGATCCCCGATGGCACCCCGACCCTCATCGACGGCCTGGCGCTCGGCATCCTGCCCGCCGAGGCGGCCGAACTCGCCCGGCGCGTGCCGGTCATCGCACTCGTCCACCATCCGCTGGGGCTGGAGACCGGGCTCGACGCGGGGCGCCGCCATAACCTCCTGGACAGCGAACGGCGCGCGCTTGCAGCCGCCCACCATGTCGTGGTCACCAGCTGCGCGACCGCACGCACCGTCGCGGCCGAGTTCGCCGTGCCGGAGGCCCGCATCACGGTTGCCGAGCCGGGGGTCGACCGGCCTGCCCCGTTCGTGCGGCACGAGGCACAGGCCCCGGTCCTTCTCGCCGTCGGCGCGCTGGTGCCGCGCAAGGGCTACGACGTGCTCGTCGAGGCGCTCGCCGGCCTGCGGATGCTCGACTGGACGGCCGAGATCGTCGGCGATCCCGACCGCGACCCGCCGACCGCGGCAGGCCTCGCCCGCGCGATCGAGGCGGAAGGCCTTGCCGGCCGGGTGCGGTTGCGCGGCCGGGTCGACGCGGAGGCCCTGGCCGAGGCCTACCGATCGGCGCATGTGTTCGTCATTGCGTCACGCTATGAAGGCTACGGGATGGTCGCGACCGAAGCGCTGGCCTACGGTCTGCCGATCGTCTCGACCGACGCTGGCGCGCTCGCCGAGACGGTGCCGGAGACGGCCGGGCTGAAGGTGGCGGCGGGCGATGCCGCCGCGCTGGCAGAAGCGCTGCGGCGCGTGCTGGCGGACCGGGGCCTGCGGGACCGGCTTCGCCACGGCGCGGAAACGGCGGCGCGCAGTTTGCCGACATGGCGCACCTGCGCCGGGACGATCAACCGGGTGATCGAGGACCTGACACCATGAGTTTTTCGAGCGACTGGCTCCGCCTGCGCGAACCCGCCGACGCCCGGGCCCGCAATCGCGTCCTCGTCGGCCAGCTGGCGACGATGTTCGTGGGCCGGCGCGCGCCGGCCATCGTCGATCTCGGCGCCGGCACGGGGGCGAGCGTGCGCGCCCTCGATTCCCACCTGCCCGAAGGCACGTTCTGGCGCCTCGTCGACGCGGACAAGAAGCTTCTCAAGAAGGCCGCGAAGACGCTGCCCGAGGCCCAGGTCGAGACGCGGTTTCTCGATATCGACGCCGATCTCGACGCAACCCTGGAGACGCCGGTCGACCTGGTCACCTGCTCCGCCCTCCTCGACCTGGTGTCGGACGCCTGGATGCGGCGGCTGGTGAACGTGCTGGCTGAACGGCAGCTGCCGATCTACGCGGCGCTCACCTACGACGGCACGGTGGTCATGTCGCCCGCCGATCCGCTGGATGCGGCGATCGTCCACGCGGTCAACCAGCACCAGCACCTGGACAAGGGGTTCGGGCCCGCGCTCGGCCCCGATGCGCCGCGGGTGGCGCTGGACCTTCTCCGCGAGGCCGGCTTCAGCATCGACAACGGCCGCTCCGACTGGGTGCTGGAACCCGATGAGCAGCCGCTGCAGGCGGCGCTGGTCAGCGGCTGGATCGAGGCCGTCCGGGATATCGGCCTGGTATCGCCCGCCGACATCGACGAATGGCAGACCGCCCGGCTCGCCGCCATCGAGGCCGGCGAGCTGACCATCCGCGTCGGCCACATGGACCTGCTGGCCCGCCCCTGACGCCGCCCGTCGGCCGCGCCCGGCCGCACAGGCCCTTCCGAGCGGCTGCGCTCATCTGGTCGACACACGGCTCCGATCGCAACCCCTGGGGGCATCCCTTCCGGCCTGACCGCCTCGATCGAGGTGGGGACCGCTAGCTGCGAAAATCGCAGTCGAAGACGACCTCCGGCCCCAGCACGTGCACAGTCGTCACGGGCCTGCGCACGTCTTCGAGCCGGTCGGTCTCCGGCAGGCTGATGCCGGCGGGACCGGCGCCGATGATCATCGGAGCGACCAGGAGATGAAGCCGGTCGACGCAGTCAGCATCCAGGAACGATGACACCGTGGTGGCGCCGCCCTCCAGCAGCATGCGGCGGTATCCGGCCTCCCACAGGGCGGTGCGGATACGCACCGGATCCAGCCGTCCATTTGCATCCGCCGGGAGGCGAACCACCTGTACGTGGTCGGGCAGGTCAACTTTTGTGGTTTCGCGAGTGATCAGGACGACGCATTTCTGCGTATCTGACAAAAGGCGTGTGCCCGCCGGCATCCGGCCGTTCGGATCGACGACGGCGCACACGGGACTTCGACCTTCGACAAGCCGGACGGTGAGTTGCGGATCGTCCGCAATCACGGTGCCGACACCGACGATCACGATATCGACAAGGGCGCGCAGTCTGTGAAGGTGAACGAGACAATCCCGGCCGTTTATGTAACGGGATCGCCCCGTCGAGGTGGCGATCCGGCCATCGAGAGACTGCCCCAACTGCGCGACAAGAAACGACTTTCCGTGACTGGCGTTGATGATGGGTCCATAAAGCAGGTCCCAGGCGGGCGGGATCGGCCCGCCGTCGCGGGCGGCGCACAGCATGGCCCGCCACTGGTCGTCCGGCTCGCCGCCCGTTGCTTGTCCGATCGTCACGATGTCCTCGACAGTTGCATGTCGCCTGCGGCCTCAGTCCGGAAGTCCAAAGGAGCACCGTATTGACACAGCATCAGCGCCTCGGCCATCCGTCCCTCGCCTCGTCCGCCGCCGAGGACCGCGATGATGATGTGAAGACGATGCCCGTGACCGACGCCAGTGCCGCCTCGTTCGGAAACCCCGCGCTGGTCGAGATCCACCGCGCCTGCTCGGAGCTGCGCGCCGGCCGCCCGCTGCTCATCGAGGGCGACGGGCCGACGGTCGCGGTTCTGGCGATCGACGGGCTGGATCAGGAAAAGCTCGATCTCTTCCGCACCCGGTTTGCCGATGGCGAGGCGTCGCTTCTGATCACCGAGCGTCGCGCCGCGGCGATCGGGCTCACCGCCTATCCGGCGACGCTGGTGTCGATCGCGGCCGACAGCTCTCCCGCAGACCTGCTGACGCTCGCGGCGGGCTACGAGGTCCGCGTCGGCCATACGACGGTCGAGGCCGGAATGGCGGGCGGCGCGGCGCTCGAGATCGCCAAATGCGCCGAGATCCTGCCGGCGCTCATCTGGGCGACCGCGCGGGAGGGAGCCCACGAGGGCGTGTGCCGGGTCAACGCCGACCTCGCGCGCGACTACCGGGCCCAGGTGGCGCGGACCCTGCAGGTGGTGGCCGAGGCTCCGGTGCCGCTGCGCGGCGACATTCCCAGCCGCTTCGTCGTCTTCCGCGACATGATGGGCGGCACCGCCGTCGCCGTCGTGGTCGGAAATCCCGACCCGAAGCAGCCGCTGCGCGTGCGGGTGCATTCCGCCTGCGCGACCGGCGACATCTTCGGATCGAGGCGCTGCGACTGCGGCGACCAGCTGCGTCTGGCCATCGAGCGGATCGACCAGCTCGGCGGCGGATGCGTCATCTACCTCGACCAGGAGGGACGCGGCCTCGGCCTCGCCAACAAGCTCCGGGCCTACAATCTGCAGGATCTCGGCCTCGACACCGTCGATGCCAACACCGCCCTCGGCTACCACGAGGACGAGCGCGACTATGCGGCGGCCGGCCGGATGATCACCGAGCTGGGCTGGCGGAAGATCGTGCTGCTGACCAACAACCCGACCAAGATCGACGCGTTGAGGGAAGCCGGGCTGGAGGTGGGCGGCCGGATCCCCGTGCTCGCGCCCGTGAACGCGGAAAACCGGCGCTATTTGGAGACCAAGGCCCATCGCGCCGGCCACCTGCTGGATCAGGTTGCGGCCGACGACAAATAGGCACACGATCTTCGGAAGCGGTGCGTGCCGTCTCGGCGGCGCAAAGGGGAATGCCCGGGCTGACGTCGGCGATCGCGCCACGCCAACCCGGGGGCTGGATGGGGCGCGACGGCATGTTGGATGGGCAGCTTCCGGCGGCGGGCTACACGGTGCTGCAGCGGTGCCTCCACTGGATCACCGCCGTTGCCGTGATCCTGCTGTTGGCCGCCGCCATCGCCATGAATAACGTGCCGCCGGGCGCCTGGATGAACGGCCTCTACGTTCTCCACTGGTCGCTGGGCGTCTGCGTGCTGCCGCTGGCGCTCTGGCGCATCGCCCTCCGCCTGACCCGGCCGTCGCCGGGATATCCCGACGACATGCCGGGCTGGCAGCGTTTCGCGGCAGAGGCCAACCACGCGCTGCTCTACGCCATTCTGGTCGTCAACCCGCTGCTCGGCTACGTGACGAAATCCGCCTACGGCGGCTCCGTGACGTTCTTCTGGATCGTCGAGCTGCCGCCGGTCATCGCCAAGAACGAAGCCTTGTTCGAGCGGCTTTCCACGGTGCACGTCCTGGTCGGCTTCACGATGATCGCCGTGGTGGCCCTCCACATCGGGGCCGCGCTCTTTCACGGCCTGGTGCGGCGCGACGGCATCTTCTCCCGCATGACAACCGGCTGAGGCAGGCGACCGGGTCTCGGGCGACCGAGAAAACCTTTGCGTGCATCATCCCGAGCCAAGCGCAAGGGTAGATTATAACGGCCATTTCCGCGATCCTGCCATAAGACGGTTCGACAATCGGGAACGCAAGCCGTAACCCGGCGCTGGTTCAGAGCGGCAACGGCCGTCTGGGAGGAACGGAAGAAGGACTGGCCTTGGATATCCGGCAACTGAATTATCTGGTCGTGCTGGCCCGCGAGAAGCACTTCACCCGCGCAGCCGCGGTCTGCGGCGTGACCCAGCCCACGCTGTCCGGCCGGATCCGCCAGCTGGAGGAAGAGTTCGGCATTCCGATCGTCAAGCGGGGCCACCGGTTTCACGGCCTGACGCCGGAAGGCGAGCAGATCGTCAAGCGGGCGACGTCGATCCTCGAGGACTGGGAGGCGATGCAGCAGGACCTCGGCCGCATGAAGGGCCACCTCAGCGGCCAGGTGACCATCGGGGTGATTCCCTCCGCCCTGCCCCGCGTGGTGCTGCTGACCCGGCAGATCGGGGAGGAATTTCCCGGCATCGTGTTCACCATCCTGTCGATGTCGTCCCAGGAAATCCGCCAGGGCCTCGACAACTTCCAGCTCGATGCCGGCATCACCTATCTCGACAACGAGCCGATCGCCCAGGTGCGCATGGCGACCCTCTACCGGGAGCGGTTCCGCCTCATCACGCCCCTCGACCATCCGCTTGCCGGCCGCAAGGTCGTCACCTGGGCCGAGGCGGCGGCCTACCCGCTGGCCCTGCTGACGCCGGACATGCAGAACCGCCGCATCGTCAACGCCGCCTTCGTGGAGGCCGGCGTGACCCCGATCGCCAGGATCGAGACCAACTCCATCATCGCGCTGGTCACCCACGTGCGCGACGGCCAGATGGCCGCCGTGCTGCCGGAACTGTCGCTGGAGGCGTTCGGCCGGCTGGACGGCATCACCGCCATCGCCCTCGAAGAGCCCCACGTCGACCACGCCGTCGGCCTGGTGGTTCCCGACCGCGACCCGCTCTCGCCGCTGGTCGATGCCGTCTATCGGGCGGCTCTGAAGGCGGAAGACTACAGCGCCGGACACTTCGCGGTCGCCTGAGCCATCGGCCAGGCCGCCTTTTCTCGATCCGATCGGGACGTCGGCACGGCCGACACCCCCACGAAACACGGCGCCCGCGATCTCCCCGGGCGCCGTGGCAGCTGCGGTCGACGAGCTGGGCCGTGTGCCTATTCGGCCGGTGCCCGCCGTCCGACGACCGCGGCGTCGGCCTCGTAACGCTCCTGCTCGCGTTCGGGCTCCGTCTCCATGAAGTGGTGCGGCTTCACCGGCCTCAGCGCCACGTTGGCGAAGAAGGCGATCACCAGCAGCGCGGCCATGCAGTACATGGTCGTGTTGTAGAGGCTCGGGGTCGGATCGACGGTACCCGCTGGCGCGATTTCCATGAGCCGGCCGACGGTCACCGTGTTCGCCGCGACGAGCTGGTCGAGCTGGTCGAGGCCCGCACCGAACTTCTGCTGGAAGGCCTGTGGATCGACCTTCGCGGCGAGGTCGTCGATCGCGTTGCCGATCGACATCTGCCGGAGATAGGTGATCGCGAACGGACCGAGGACGCCGGCGGTGCTCCAGGCGGTGAGCAGCCGCCCGTGGATGCCGCCGACGAACATCGTCCCGAACACGTCGGCCAGATAGGCCGGGATGGTGGCGAACCCGCCGCCGTACATGGTGAAGATGATCATCGTGGCGGCATAGAAGACCACCAGCCAGATGACCGCCGGGCTGGCGCTCACCGCCTGCGCCGTGAACGGGATCGACAGATAGAGGATCGTCCCGAGCACGAAGAAGCAGTGATAGGTGTTCTTGCGGCCGATGAAGTCGGAGGTGCTCGCCCAGAAGAAGCGGCCGACCATGTTGAACACCGAGATCATCAGCACGTACGTGGCCGCGAAGGCCCCGTCGACGAGCCCGGGAAGCGTCGTCCCGAAGATCTCCGTCATCATGGTCTTGGCAACGCCGATCACGCCGATGCCGGCGGTCACGTTGAAGCAGAGCATGATCCACAGCAGCCAGAACTGCGGGGTCTTCAGTGCCTGGTCGATGTGGACGTTGCCGGAGGTGATCATCCGCCGGCCGCTCTCCTCCTCGCTCGGCGGCGTCCAGCCGGCCGGCTGCCAGCCGGCACGCGGCACGCGGTAGATGAACGACGCGATGATCATCACCACGAAGTAGCCGATGCCCAGCGTCAGGAACGTCATCGCTGCGCCGGTGTTGCCGGTGCCGACGACGTAGACCCCCTCCGGGCCCGGCACGATCATCCGCGGCACTTCCGCCGCGGTGACCACGACGACCTCCTGGAGGTTGCCGGCGACGGTCGCGAACTGGGCGCCCGCCTGGGTGGTCAGGTCGACGTCGGCGATCGGCCCGAGATAGGTCGGCGCGACGTAATAGAGGTGGAGGAGCCAGTCGATCAGCGGAGCGCCGATCATCGCGCCGCCACCGAAGCCCATGATCGCCATGCCGGTCGCCATGCCGCGCCGGTCGGGAAACCAGCGGATCAGCGTCGACACCGGCGAGACGTAGCCGAGGCCGAGGCCGCAGCCGCCGATCACCCCGTAGCCGAGATAGACGAGCCACAGCTGGTGGGTGACGATCCCCAGCGAGCCGACCACGAAGCCGCCTCCCCAGCAGAACGCCGCGGTGACGCCCACGCAGCGCGGACCGACCTTCTCCAGCCACTTGCCGGCAAGCGCCGCGCACAGGCCCAGAAACACGATCGCCACCGAGAAGATCCAGACGACGGAGCTCAGCGACCAATCGCCAGGCGCCGGGGTCACCACGCCGAATTCGCGAATGAGCGCCGGGTTGAAGATGCTCCAGGCGTACACCGACCCAATACACAGGTGGATGGCGATGGACGCCGGCGGGACCCACCAGCGGCTGAAACCCTCCGGCGCGACGATCGACTCTTTGAGGAGAAATCGAGGTATAGCCATGTAGATACATCCTCCCTGTCACCCCCGGCGTCAGCCAAGAGGCTGCCCACAGGAGTGTTTTTCTTTCTTCCGCCTACCGCCGGCCGCACCGAAAGGCGCGCGTGCAATCTTCGAGAATTTGCTATTGAGGGGAATCAGGGCCAATTCTTGCGGGACGGCGATCGGCGCTATCGAACGCCGAGCTTTGCTGTCCGCAAAATAGAAATTTTCTATCTCGTCATTGCCACTGCCAATCAACCTAGACGTGCCGTTGATTTCACACCCCAGCCGGAGCGGGCGTGCCCGAGCTGGCTGCGGCCGGTACGGGGGAGGAAAGCCTCAGTCGGCCCGCTCGGAGGGCCGGCCGTGCCGGGTCGCATACATCGACCGGTCGGCCGCCTCCACCAGCTCGCCCAGCGTGGTGCCGTCGGCCGGGCCCGTGGCGACGCCGACGCTGATGGAGAGACCCTGGCCGCCGTGCTTGAACTCAAGCCTTTCGGCGGCATCGCGGATCGCACGCGCCAGCACACCGGCGGGCGTCCGGTCGGCTGCCGGAGCGATGATGACGAATTCGTCGCCGCCATAGCGATAGATCGGATCGGTGTCGCGGACGGTCTCGTGCATCAATGCGACGAAGTCATTGAGGACCAGATCGCCGGCGGAATGCCCGTGTGCGTCGTTGATCTTCTTGAAGCCGTCGATGTCGATCATGAAGAGGCTGACGGGCTCGCCGCGTCCGACCGACTTCTGGATCAGCGCCGCTCCGCCTTCGAACAGCGACCGCCGGTTTTCCGCCCCGGTCAGCGCGTCCAGGCGCGCCGTCTCGCGCATTTCCTCGAATCGCTGCCGGTAGGTGAGGACGCCGAAGACGTCCCGAAGCCGGTTCTGGTGATCCGACGCGTCGAGATGGCCCTCGAGGTAGCGCAGATAGGCCCACAGCACGAAGCTGTAGACCCCCGATGCCACCACCTTGCCGAAGAAGCCGCCCGCCCCCGCCGAGAACGGGACGCCGAAGAAGGCATGCAGCGCGGTGAAGAAGGCCAGCTGATCGAAGGCGAGCACGACGACGGCGCTGACCCAGAGGCGCCCGAAGAGGGGCAGCCACCGGACGCGGCAGAGGCGCTCGTACAGCAGGATCAGCACCACGGAATCGACGAACAGAAGCACCGTTCCCCAGACGGACAGCCAAGTCGATTCCGCGACCATGTCGATCGCGAAGCCGGCGGCCGACGTTCCGATCCGGGTCTGATAGCTGACCAGCAGCACCACCGCGATGATGACGAAGTTGCCGATGAGCAGGCCGTAGATCGGCTGCCGCACCACCTGCGCGTCCTCGCGGATGTAGACCAGCAGCAGCAGCAGCAGCTTTCCGGTGAAGAGGACGACGGAACCGGGCGTGTAGACCACCGGTCCCAGGCCGACGAACACGGTGATCGCCAGATAGTTCTCGGCAAACGTCAGCGCACACAACGCACAGAAGAAAGTGCCAATACCGATCCACTTACGGTAATGGAACATCGCCAGCATGATGCTGTAGTAAACGGCTGCCTGAGCAAGCGCATATCCCAGATCAGCGAGCATGGGGCGGACGATTCTCCAAGACGGTTCGATATGGATAGTGCACGAAAAGACCTTCCAATCCATCTATCGGGCAGCGCCTCGGCAGCCTCGCCGCAGCGCCTCTCCGGGCGGCAACGGCGCGCCGTCGCCGGACCGCCGGCCGCCGTCGTTCAATAGGCATACCCTATGATCCGATCCGCACAATCGATTGGAACTTTTCCAGACAATCAGGAACCTTGGGCGTAGAATGGGGTCGCGTGCCAAGCGAATTCGAATGGCGAAAACGAGCACCCCCACCTGATTGTGGGTCGGAGGAAACGTATGGTGGGCTCGGCGAACGGGCGAAGCCCTGTCGGTGGCAGGGCCGGCGCCAGTATTCCAACCGACGAGACTTCCACGGAACTTGCGGTTCTCTGCGATACGCACGGCAACCGGGCGGATGCGCTGATCGAAATCCTGCATGCCGTGCAGGCGCACTTCGGCCACGTGCCGGCCCAGGCGGCACCGGTGCTCGCCTCCGCGCTCAACCTGTCGCGCGCCGAAGTCCACGGGGTGATCAGCTTCTATCACGACTTCCACACCGCCCCGCCGGGGCGCCACGTCCTGAAGCTGTGCCGGGCGGAGGCGTGCCAGTCCGTCGGTGCCGAGGCGCTCTTCGATCACGCTTGCGTGACGCTCGGCATTGAGCCGGGCGGCACCACCGCCGACGGTGCGCTGACCGTCGAGCCGGTCTATTGCCTCGGCAACTGCGCACTCGGGCCTGCGGCGCTGGTCGACGGCAAGCTCCTGGCGCGGCTGACGCGCGACCGGGTCGACGGGCTGATCGCGGCGGCCCGCGCCGACGCGGCGACCGCCCAGCCGGCGGAGTGAGGCCATGAGCAATTCCATCGTCGTCACCGTCCCGAAAGACGCCGCCGCCCGCTCCGTCGGCGCAGATGACGTCGCCGCGCGGATCGCCGAAGCGGCGGCTGCGCGGGGTGTCGCCATCGTTCTCAGGCGGACCGGCACCCGCGGCCTGCTGTTCATGGAGCCGCTGGTCGAGGTGGAGACGGACGCCGGGCGCATCGCCTATGGCCCGGTGACGCCGGAGGACGTCGAATCGCTGTTCGAGGCCGGCTTCCCCCATGCGGACGGTCACCCCCTGCACCTCGGGCCGATCGAGGACCTGCCCTATTTCGCCCGCCAGGAGCGGGTGACGTTCGCGCGCTGCGGCGTGATCGACCCGGCCGACGTGGCCGACTACCGCGCCCACCGCGGCTTCAAGGGGCTCCAGGCCGCCCTTGCCATGCCCGCCGGCGACATCGTCGAGGCGGTGCTGGCCTCCGGCCTGCGCGGGCGCGGCGGAGCCGGCTTCCCGACCGGCATCAAGTGGCGCACCGTCGCCGGCATCGAGGCGGCCGAGAAGTACATCTGCTGCAACGCCGACGAAGGCGATTCCGGCACCTTCGCCGACCGCATCCTGATGGAAGGCGACCCGTTCCTGCTTATCGAGGGCATGACGATCGCCGGCATCGCCGTCGGCGCCGACACCGGCTACGTCTACATCCGCTCCGAATATCCCGACGCCATCGCCGCCATGCGCACCGCGATCGCCGCCTGCGAGGCGGACGGCGCGCTCGGCGACGACATCCTCGGCTCGGGGCGCCGCTTCCGGCTGCATGTGCGCGTCGGCGCCGGCGCCTACATCTGCGGCGAGGAGTCGGCGATGCTCGACAGCCTCGAGGGCAAGCGCGGCATCGTGCGCGCCAAGCCGCCGATCCCGGCGATCGCCGGCCTGTTCGGCAAGCCCACGGTCGTCAACAACGTGCTCACCTTCGCCGCCGTCCCCTCCATCCTCGCCGACGGCGCGGACCGCTACGAGGCGTTCGGCGTCGGCAAGTCGCGCGGCACCATGCCGTTCCAGCTCGCCGGCAACATCGCCCGCGGCGGTCTGGTCGAGCTGGCGTTCGGCGTGACGCTGCGCGAGCTCGTCGAGGATTTCGGCGGCGGCACGCTGACCGGCCGGCCGGTGCGCGCGGTGCAGGTCGGCGGCCCGCTGGGCGCCTATGTGCCGGCCGACCGGATGGACCTGCCGATGGACTACGAGGCGTTCGCTGAAGCCGGCTTCATGGTCGGCCACGGCGGGCTGGTGGTGTTTGACGAGACCGTCGACATGGCCGCCCAGGCGCGCTTCGCCTTCGAGTTCTGCGCGATCGAGTCCTGCGGCAAGTGCACGCCCTGCCGGGTCGGCGCGGTGCGCGGCCGCGAGACGGTGGAGAAGATCATGGCCGGCCAGAACGTCGCCGCCAACGTCGCCATCGTCGAGGACCTCTGCACGCTGATGACCGACGCCTCGCTCTGCGCCATGGGCGGGCTGACGCCGATGCCGGTGATGAGCGCGCTCAAGTATTTCCCGGAGGACTTCGACCGGGCCGCCGCGCAGGTCGCAGCCGAATGACCCCGGCGGGCACAGGAAACGGGAGGACCCGATGACACTCCTGAAGGAACTGAACTACGGCACGCCGGAGAAGACGGCGCCGGCGACGGTGACGCTCCGGGTCGACAGCCACGAGATCACCGTGCCGGAGGGCACCTCGGTGATGCGCGCGGCGATCGAGGCCGGGCTGTCGATCCCCAAGCTCTGCGCCACCGACAGCGTCGAGCCGTTCGGCTCCTGCCGCCTGTGCCTGGTGGAGATCGAGGGCCGGCGCGGCACCCCGGCTTCGTGCACGACCCCTGTCGCCGACGGCATGGTGGTGAAGACCCAGACGCCGCGCCTGGAGGCGCTGCGCAAGGGCGTGATGGAGCTCTACATCTCCGACCATCCGCTCGACTGCCTCACCTGCTCGGCCAACGGCGACTGCGAGCTGCAGGACATGGCCGGCGACGTCGGCCTGCGCGAGGTGCGCTACGGCTACGCCGGCGAGAACCACCTCGACCAGCCGAAGGACGTCTCCAACCCGTATTTCCAGTTCGACCCGTCGAAGTGCATCGTCTGCTCGCGCTGCGTGCGCGCCTGCGAGGAGGTCCAGGGCACCTTCGCGCTGACCATCGAGGGACGCGGCTTCGATTCGAAGGTGTCGGCCGGCTCAGGCTTTGACGACTTCCTGTCGTCGGAGTGCGTGTCGTGCGGCGCCTGCGTCCAGGCCTGCCCGACGGCGACGCTGCAGGAGAAGTCGGTCGTCGACCACGGCGTGCCGAACCGCACCGTGCTCACCACCTGCGCCTATTGCGGCGTCGGCTGCTCCTTCAAGGCGGAACTGAAGGGCGAGGAAGTGGTCCGCATGGTCCCCTACAAGGACGGCGGCGCCAACGAGGGCCACTCCTGCGTCAAGGGCCGCTTCGCCTTCGGATACGCCACCCACAAAGACCGCATCACCACGCCGATGATCCGCGACACGATCCAGGATCCGTGGCGCCCGGTGTCATGGGACGAGGCGATCGGCTTCGCCACCGACCGCTTTAAGGCGATCCAGGCGAAATACGGCCGCGGCTCCATCGGCGCCGTCACCTCCTCGCGCTGCACCAACGAGGAGGTCTACGTCGTCCAGAAGCTGGTGCGCGCGGCCTTCCACAACAACAACGTCGACACCTGCGCCCGCGTCTGCCACTCGCCGACCGGCTACGGCCTGAAGACGGCGTTCGGCACCTCCGCCGGCACTCAGGACTTCAAGTCGGTGGAAAAGACCGACGTCGTTCTTCTCATCGGGGCGAACCCGACCGACGGGCACCCGGTGTTCGCCTCGCGCATGAAGAAGCGGCTGCGCGAGGGCGCGAAGCTGATCGTCGTCGATCCGCGCCGGATCGATCTGGTCCGCTCGCCCCACATCAGGGCGGCGCACCATCTGCAGCTGCAGCCGGGCACCAACGTCGCCATCATGAACGCGCTCGGCCACGTGATCGTCACCGAGGGCCTCGTCGATCGCGCCTTCGTGGAAGAGCGCTGCGACCCGGTTTCCTTCGCCCGCTGGGAGGATTTCATCTCACAGCCCGAAAACAGCCCGGAAGCGATGTCGGAGAAGACAGGCGTGCCGGCCGGCGAGATCCGCGCCGCGGCCCGGCTGTTCGCCACCGGCGGCAACGGCGCGATCTACTACGGCCTCGGCGTCACCGAGCACAGCCAGGGCTCGACCATGGTGATGGCCATGGCGAACCTCGCCATGGCGACGGGCAACCTCGGGCGCGAAGGCGTCGGCGTGAACCCGCTGCGCGGCCAGAACAACGTCCAGGGCTCCTGCGACATGGGCTCGTTCCCGCACGAGTTCCCTGGCTACCGGCACGTGGGCGAGACCGCGGTCCGTGAACTGTTCGAGGAGCGCTGGGGCGTGCCGCTCGACGACGAGCCGGGCCTGCGCATTCCCAACATGCTGTCCGCCGCCGTCGACGGCACCTTCATGGGGCTGCTCGTCCAGGGCGAGGACATCGCCCAGTCCGATCCGGACACCCAGCACGTCACCGCCGGCCTGGAGGCGATGGAATGCGTCGTCGTGCAGGACCTGTTCCTGAACGAGACCGCCTCCTACGCCCACGTGTTCCTGCCCGGCACCTCGTTCCTGGAGAAGGACGGCACCTTCACCAACGCCGAGCGCCGCATCAACCGCGTGCGGCCGGTGATGGCCTCGAAGACCGGCCTGCAGGAATGGGAGGTCATCTGCCGGCTCGCCGACGCCATGGGCTATCCCATGAGCTACGCCTCCGGCGCGGAGATCATGGACGAGATCGCCGCCATGACGCCGACCTTCGCGGGCGTCTCGTTCGACAAGCTCGACCGCCTGGGTTCGCTGCAGTGGCCCTGCAACGACGCCGCCCCCGACGGCACGCCGACCATGCACGTGGGCGGGTTCTCGCGCGGCAAGGGCCAGTTCTCGCTGACCAAGTTCGTGCCGACCGACGAGCGGACGAACCGCTTCTTCCCGCTGATCCTGACCACCGGGCGCATCCTGTCCCAGTACAACGTCGGCGCCCAGACGCGCCGCACGGAGAACTCGATCTGGCATCCGGAGGACGTGCTGGAGCTCCATCCCCACGACGCCGACGTACGCGGCATCGAGGACGGCGGGATGGTGTCGTTGGCGTCGCGCAAGGGCGCCACGACGCTCCGGGCGCGGATCACCGAGCGGATGCCCCAGGGCGTGGTCTACACCACCTTCCATCACCCGGTGAGCGGCGCCAACGTGGTCACCACGGAGAACTCCGACTGGGCCACCAACTGCCCGGAATACAAGGTGACGGCCGTGCAGGTGACGCTCTCCAACCAGCCGTCCGACTGGCAGCGCGAGTACGACCGCCAGCGGTCGGAACGCACCGTGATCGAAGCGGCGGAGTGACCATGGCGGATCCGGCGCGTCCTCTCGCCGCCGCGCCCGGCGGCTCGGCACCGGCGCCGCGGGTGCGGACCCGCGTCTGGCGACCGGATGCGGCCGCCACCGAGGGCGTGTGGGCGCTCGCCGAGGAGATCCCGCTGGAGATCCGGATCAACGGTGCGCCCCACGCGGTGATGATGGTGACCCCGTCGGACCTTCAGGACTTCGCGGTCGGCTTCGCGCTCACCGAGGCCATCGTCGACGACGCTGGCGCCATCGAGGCCGTGGATCTGTCCCGGGAGGCGGATGGCCTGGTCGCCAACCTGACGATCGCCGAGGCGGCCCTTGCCGGCGGCATCGAGCGCGGGCGCGGCCTCGCCGGCCGCTCCGGCTGCGGCGTCTGCGGCGTCACCGCGCTCGGCGACGCGGTGCGGGCGCCGAAGCCGGTTCCGGCCCGGCCGCCGGTCCGGCCCGAGGCAATCGCTACGGCTTTTGCACAGCTTTCTCAGCACCAGCCGCTCAACCGGGTGAACCACTCGGTGCACGCCGCCGCGCTCGCCGGCCCCGACGGCACCATCCGCGCCGCGCGCGAGGACGTCGGCCGCCACAACGCGCTCGACAAGCTGATCGGGTCGCTCGCCCGTTCCGGCGGACTGCCCGTCGACGGCTTCATCGTGCTGTCGAGCCGGGCCAGCTTCGAGATGGTGCTGAAGGCGGCCGTCGCCGGCGCGCCGCTGGTGGCCTCGGTGTCGGCACCGACCACCCTCGCCCTCGACTGCGCCCGTCAGGCCGGCATCAAGCTTGCGGCAGCCGGTCCCGACGGCGCCGTGGTGCTGATCGACTGAGGTCTGAGGCAAACGACGCACCGGCTGCAACATTCGGCAAGAACCAAGAGGCATTCGATGGAGACGGCGGAGCTCACCCGCATGGCCAACCAGATGGCCGACTATTTCTCCGCCTACGGCCACGACGAGGCGGTGGCGGGGATCGCGGATCACATCCAGAAATTCTGGGATCCGCGGATGCGGCGCGGCCTTCTCGACATGGTGCGCGGCGGCGCTGCGGAGCTCGACCCGCTGGTCGTCGAAGCGTCCGCCCTCCTGAAGATGCCCGCCGATTCCTGATCGCGGAACAGCCGCTTCGCCCTGATTTGCCGCACCACGGCGGCGAAAGCGCCGGTGCGTCGGCGCCGGGGCGGTTTGCGCATTGCCATGCCGGCCCGCAGCGCCACAATCGGAGGCGCGCCGCGGCCGTGCGATTCGCACGGTTCCGGTGAGCGATGACCGCCTCTGACCGGATACGGTTGCCATTGAAGCCGGCTGCCTTCGACTACCACGCTCCCAGGACGATCGACGAGGCACTCGGGATTCTCTCGCAGGCTGGCGGTGACGCGCGCATCCTTGCCGGCGGCCAGAGCCTCGTGCCGGCGATGGCGTTCCGCCTCGCGCAGCCCGGCGTGATCGTCGACATCAACCGCCTTGCCGACGCACCCCGGTTGTCGGAGGAAGATAACCGGCTGGAAATCGGCCCGCTGGTCCGCCACGAGGACCTGCGCCGCTCCACCTCGCGCGCGCCGCTCAGCGAGCTCCTCGCCCACCTTGCCGAGCACATCGGAACCTGGCCGGTGCGCAGCCGCGGCACCTTCTGCGGCAGCGTCGCCTTCGGCGACCCGGCATCGGAATGGTGTCTCGCGGTGCTGGCGCTGGAAGCCAACCTGACGCTGGAGAGCGCCGCCGACGGCCCGCGCTCGGTGCCGGCCGCGGAGTTCTTCCAGAGCATGCAGATGACCGCCGCGCGCGAGGACGAGATGCTGACGGCGGTGACCATCCCCGCCCTGCCCGCGACCGCGCGCTGGGGCTTTGCCGAATTCACCCGCCGCACCGGCGATTTCGCCACCGTGCTCGCGCTCACCCTGCACGAGCTCAAGGGCGGCCGGATGACCCGCGTTCGCGTGGCCGTCGGCGGCGTCGAGGGGGTCCCGCGCCGGCTGACCGAGGTCGAGGCGGCGCTCGAGGGCGCGGCCCCGAGCAAGGTGCGCTTCGAACAGGCGGCAGCACTTGCCGCCGAAGTCGTGGAGCCCATCGACGATCCGGTGGTCGACGCCCTCCACCGCCGGGAGCTGGTGGGCGAGATGGTGCTCCGCGCGCTGCAGGGATCGACCCGATGACCGCGCCCCGGACCGTCCGCTTCCGCCTCAACGGCTCCGATACCGCCGTGACGATCGAGCCCCGCCGCACGGTGGCCGACATGCTGCGCCTCGATCTGCGCCTGACCGGCACCACCGTCGGCTGCGACCAGGGCGTCTGCGGCACCTGCACCGTCATCGTCGACGGCGAGCCGGTGCGCGCCTGCCTGATGTTCGCCGCCCAGCTCGACGGCGCCGAGGTGCGCACCGTCGAGGGGCTGGCAAAGGACGGCAAGCTCAGCGCGCTGCAGCAGGCCTTCATCGACGAGGACGCCGTCCAGTGCGGTTACTGCACGCCCGGCTTCCTGATGCTCGCCACCGCGGCGCTGGAACACGACCCGTTCATGGAGGACGAGGCACTGGACGCCGTCGTGTCCGCCAACCTCTGCCGCTGCACCGGCTACGGCCCCATCCGCCGCGCGGTGCGCAAGGCCGCCAAGACCGGCCGGCGGTCGACCTGATGCGGCACCTCGGGCGCTCCCTCCCCCGCCTCGAAGCAAGCCCGCTGGTCGCCGGCCGCGGCTGGTTCGTCGGCGCCATCGACATGGGCGACCAGCTGTCGATGCGGGTGGTGCGGTCGCCCTTCCCGCACGCCCGCATCACCAGCGTCGACGTGTCGGAGGCGCTGGCGCTGCCGGGCGTCGTGGCGGCATGGAGCTGGGCCGATCTCGGCGACCTGCCGCCGATCGGCTACCGCCGCGACGGGAGCGACGCGCTGGCGCCGTACCGCCAGCCGATCCTGGCGAGCGACGTGGTGCGCTATGTCGGCGAGCCCGTGGCCGTGGTGTTCGCCGAGGACGCGGCGCTCGCCGAGGACGCCGCCGACCGGGTCGATTTCCGCGCCGACCTGCTCGATGCCTCGGTCGATCCCGCCACCAGCACCTTCGGCGGCAGCAGCGACCGCGCCACCGCCGCCGTGGTCGAGCAGCGCTTCGGCGACGTGGACGCGGCCTTCGCCGCCGCCGACCTGGTGGTCGAGCTGGAGCTGGAGATCGGCCGCCATTCGGCCGTTCCGCTGGAGCCGCGCGGTCTCGTCGCCCGCTGGGACGGCGCCCGCGACATGCTCGACGTGTTCGGCGCCGCCCGCTTCCCCCACATCGACCGCGACATGCTGGCCGCCCAGATCGGCCGCCCGGCATCGCGCGTGGCGCTGATCGAGAGCCACGTCGGCGGCGGGTTCGGCGTGCGCGGCGAAATCGGGCCGGAAGACGTCCTCGTCTGCCTGGCGGCGCTGCGCCTCGGCCGGCCGGTCGCCTGGATCGAGGACCGCAGCGAGCACATGATCGCCGCCGCCCACGCCCGCGGCCAGCGCCACATCGCCCGCGTCGCCGCCCAGGACGACGGCCGGCTGGTCGCCATGGACGTCACCTTCATGCTCGACCAGGGGGCCTATCTGCGCCCCGACGGGCTGCTGACGGCGCAGCTGACCGCCGCGATGCTGCCCGGCCCCTACCGGCTCGACGCGTTTCGCGCCGTCGGCGACGTGCGGCTGACCCACAAGACCCCGGCCGGCACCTACCGGGCGGGCGGGCGCTACGAGAGCACCTTCGTGCGCGAGCGGCTGGTGGACGCGGTCGCCGACCGGCTCGGCCTCGATCCGGCCGAGGTCCGCCGGCGCAACTTCCTGACGCGACAGGACATGCCCATCGCACCGGGTGTCTCCCTCGCCGGCCAGCCGGTCGTCTACGATTCCGGCGACTATCCGAAGCTTCTCCAGCGCGCGGCCGAGACGGTCGGCCTCGCACGCCTGCGCAAGCGCATCGCGACGCGCCGGTCGAAGGGCGAACGGGTCGGGCTGGGCATGGCGTTTCTGGTCGACCGGGCCGGCGGCGGCAGCGGCGACGGCGCACGTATCACCGTCGACGAGACCGGCGCGGTGGAGGTGATCACCGGCGCCGCCGACCTCGGCCAGGGCGTGGAGACCGCGGTGGCGCAGATCGTCTCCGACATCCTCGCCATTCCCTACACCGACGTGCGGGTCGTGCACGGCCGCACCGACGCCATCGGCTTCGGACAGGGCGCGCACGGATCCCGCACCACCGTGATGACCGGCACGGCGGCCCAGCAGGCGGCGGAAAAGGTGCGCGAGAAGGTGCTGGCCGCCGCCGCCGCAATGATCGGCGTGTCGGCCGACCGGCTGATGCTGGAGGACGGCGAGGTCCGCGCCATCGAGCACGCGGGCGCGCCCGGACTGCCGCTCGGCGCCGTGGCGCACGCGCTCCGCCCGGACCGCGCGCCGATGCTCGACGTGCCCCATTCCACCGACAGCGCCGGCCTCTCGGCCGAGGCGTGGGTCTCCCTCGACCGCCCGACGTTTCCCTACGCCCTGCACGTCGCGGTGGTCCGCGTGGAGGAAGCCACCGGCGCCGTCACCGTCGAGCGCTACATGGTGGCGGCCGACGTCGGCAATCCGGTGAACCCGAAGCTCATCGAAGGGCAGCTGGGCGGCGGGGCCGCCCAGGGGATCGGCGGCGCGCTGTCGGAGGAGTTCCTGTTTTCCACGACAGGCGAACCGCTGTCGGTCACGCTCACCGACTACGCGCTGCCCACCGCGGACCGGATCCCGGATATCGAGTTCCTGATCACCGACGACGCACCCTCGCCGCTGACGCCGCTCGGCATCAAGGGCGTCGGCGAGCTCGGCACCGGTGGCGCGGGCGCGGCCATCGCCGCCGCCATCGACGACGCGCTCGGCATGCCCGGCGCGGTGACGCGGCTGCCCGTCACGCCGTCCCGCATACGGGCGATCCTGCGCGGCCTCGGCTGACGGCGCCGTCCCGGTTCAGACGCCCAGGTAGCGCGCCTGCGCGTCGGCATCGGCGGCGAGCTCCGCCATGGTGCCGGTGACCTGGACGCTGCCCTTTTCCAGCACGTAGACCCGGTCGGCGACCTCCGAAGCGAAGGCGAGGTTCTGCTCCGACAAAAGGATCGACAGCCCCTGCGCCTTCATGTCCCGGACGGTGCGGGCCATCTCCCGCACGATCATCGGCGCCACACCTTCCGACGGTTCGTCGAGCAGCAGCAGCAGCGGGTTGCCCATCAGCGTGCGGGCGACCGACAGCATCTGCTGTTCGCCGCCGGACATCTGGCCGCCGGGACGGCCCGGCATGCGGCCGAGGTTGGGAAAGAGCTCGAACAGGCGCTCCGGCGTCCAGCGCGGGGCGGGCGTGCCGTCCGGCCAGGCGCGCGGCGGATGCCGGCCGACGTCGAGGTTCTCCTCCAGCGTCAGGCCGGTGAAGATGCGGCGGTCTTCCGGCACGTAGCCGATGCCCTGGCGGGCGATCCGGTAGGCCGACTGCCCCCGGATCGGCGTTCCGAAGAAGCGGACATCGCCGGCGGTGCGCTCCACCAGCCCCATGATCGCCTTCAGGGTGGTCGACTTGCCGGCGCCGTTGCGCCCCATCAGGGCGACCACCTCGCCGCGCCCGACCTGAAGGTCGACGTCGAACAGGATGCGCGCCGCGCCGTACCACGCCGACAGCCCGGAGACCGCCAGCACCGGGTCGTCCGTCCCGCGTGCCTCGCTCATGGCGCCGCCCCGGCGCCGGTCGCCACCGGTGTGCCGAGATACTGCGCCTGCACGGCCGGATCGGCGCGCACGGCCTCGGGCGCGCCGTCGGCGATCAGACGGCCGCCGGCGAGCACCAGGATCCGGTCGGCGAAGGCGAACACCACGTCCATCGAATGTTCGGTGAACAGCACCGAGGCGCCCTCCTCGTCGACGATCCGGCGGGTCAGGGCCACGAGATCGGCGCGCTCCTTTGGCGCCATACCTGCGGTCGGCTCGTCCATCAAGAGCAGCCGCGGCCGGTTGGCGAGCGCCACGGCGAGCTCGAGCCGCTTCACGTCGCCGTAGGCCAGGCTTCGCGCGGCTTCATCCGCCAGCTCGACCAGCCCCACCCGGTCCAGCAGCGCCAGCGCGGGCGCGCGCTCGCGCACCGGCACGCCGCGCAGGAAGCGGAAGATCTCGCCGCGCGCCGACAGCAGCGCCATCTGGACGTTCTCGACCACGGTCATGGTCGGGAACACGGCGGCGATCTGGAAGGTGCGGGAAATCCCCATCCGGAACAGCCGGCGCGGCCCGAGACCGACCACCGAAGCACCCTCGTAGAGGACGTCGCCGCGATCGGGGGCGAGCTGCCCGTTGATGAGGTTGAAGCAGGTCGACTTGCCGGCGCCGTTCGGGCCGATCATCGCGACCACCTCGCCGCGCCCGACGTGGAAGCCGACGCCGTCGACCGCGGCCACGCCGCCGAAGCGCTTCGTCAGGGCGCGCACCTCCAGAACGGTCATCGCGCCGCCCTCCGCGCCAGCCGGCCGAGCGCGCCGACGCCGCCCATGATGCCGCCCGGCTGGACGAGCACGATCAGCAGGATGATGCCGCCCAGCGCCGCCCGCCAGTAGTCGGTGGTGCGCGCCACCGTGTCGGAGAGCCAGGTGAAGACCGTCGCCCCGACGATCGGCCCCAGCAGCGACTGGACGCCGCCCAGCAGCACCATCGCGAGACCATCGACCGACTTGCCGATCGAGGCGATGTCCGGGGACACCGAGCCCTTGGCGAACGCGAACAGCGCGCCGGCCAGACCGGCGGCCGCCCCGGCGACGATGAACGCCAGCCAGTGCACCCGGAACACGCCGATGCCGATCGCCTCCGCCCGGAGCGCCGAATCGCGGCCCGCCCGCATGGCGTAGCCGAATGGCGAGAACAGCAGGACGCGGAGCGCCAGGACACCCCCAACCGTGACCGCCAGTGCCAGCAGGTAGAAGCCGGCGCGGCTGTCGAACGGCGCCGAAGGCCAGGCGCCGAAGATGCCGTTGGAGCCGCCGGTGACGCCTTCCCACTGGTAGAGGATCGACCAGACGATCTGGGCGAAGGCCAGCGTCAGCATGGCCAGATAGACGCCGGAGAGCCGCACGCAGAACCAGCCGAACAGTGCGGCGCCGAGCCCGCCGGCGATCGGCGCCAGCAGCATCGCGGGGCCCATCGGCAGACCGATCCGCGTCACGGCGATCGCCGCCGCATAGGCGCCGAGCCCGAAATAGGCCGCGTGGCCGAATGAATGCAGCCCGGCCGGCCCCATGATGAAATGCAGGCTGGCGGCGAACAGCACCGCGATCAGGATGTCGGTGGCGATGACCAGCGTGTAGGGAGAGCCGGCGGTGGCCACCGGCAACGCCGCCAGCAGGCCAACGGCCAGGACAGCCGCCGCCTTCATCTGCCACGCGCTCGGGCGCAGCGGCGCCTCCGGCGCGCCGCCGTCCCGCACCTGCGCCGGCGGTCGCCCCAGCAGACCGTAGGGCCGGATCACCAGCACCACGGCCATGAACACGAACTCGGCGACGAGGGTGAATTTGGAGGCGTTGACCGTCAGCCCGAACACCGTGAGCTGTCCCAGCCCGATGCACAACGCCTTGATCTCGGCGATCAGGATCGCCGCCAGGAAGGCGCCCGGCAGCGAGCCCATGCCGCCGACCACGGTGACCACGAAGGCGGTGGCGATCACGTCGAGATCGAGGGTCAGCGTCGCCGGCTGCCGCGGCAGCTGCAGCGCGCCGCCAAGCCCGGCCAGCGCGGCCGCCAGCGCGAACACGGCGGTAAACAGAAGCGCCTGGTTGACGCCGAGGGCGCCGACCATCTCGCGGTCCTCGGTGGCGGCCCGGATCAGCCGGCCGAAGCGGCTGCGGGTCACCACCAGATGCAGGATCGCCAGCACGACCGGCCCGACGCAGATGAGGAAGATGTCGTAGCTCGGAAAGCGCCGGTCGAGGATGGTGACGGCGCCGCTCAGCCCCGGCGCCCGGGGGCCGAGCAGATCCTCCGGCCCCCAGAGCCAGAGGGCGAGATCGTTGAGGACGAGGAGGACGGCGAACGTCGACAAGAGCTGGAACAGCTCGGGCGCCCGGTAGAGGCGGCGCAGCACGCTCACCTCGATCGCGGCACCCAGCAGCCCGACCCCGAGGGTGGCGATGACGAGCCCGCCCCAGAAGCCGACCGTCCCGCCCACCGTCGTGGCCAGCGTCCACGCCCCGTAGAGGCCGAGCATGTAGAACGAGCCGTGGGCCAAATTGACGATGCGGGTGACGCCGAAGACCAGCGAGAGCCCCGCCGCGACCAGGAACAGCGTCGAGGCCTGGGCAAGCCCGTTGAGGGCCTGGAACAGGAGCGCTTCGAGGCTCATCCGCCCGTCACGGCAGCCGGCGGCACCGCGCCGGGGCCAATGCCGGTCATTGAGGAACCGCCTGTAACCATCTGATCCAACTGGAGGTTCGAACCCGTCCGGCGCGCGGGCGGTGACTGCGCGGAGGCCCCGTTGCCGGGGACCACCCGGTCAGTCGGCGGGGCGGCGCGCGGCGGCCTCTTCGGGGCTGGGCAGGACCGTGTCGCCCGCCACATAGGTGAAGTCGACCATCTGGCCGGTCCCGTCGACGAGATCGAGGTTGCCGACGAAGGCGCCCATGGTCGACTGGTGGTCACTCGCCCGGTAGGTGATCTCGCCGAACGGGGTCGTGACCTGCAGGCCCTCGAACGCGGCGATGAGCGCGTCGGTGTCGGCCGATCCGGCCTTCTCGATGCCGGCGGCGATCGACTTGATGGTGGAATAGCCGACCACCGACCCGAGCCGCGGATAGGTGTCGAAGCGGTCCTTGTAGGCCGTCAGGAAGACGTCGTGCTCCGGCGTCGTGATGCCGTACCAGGGATAGCCGGTGACCACCCACCCGGTCGGCGTGTCGGCACCCAGCGGATCCAGATATTCCGGCTCACCGGTCAGAAGGCTCACGACCGGCATCTCGTCGAACAGCCCACGGGTCTGGCCCTCGCGGACGAACTGGGAGAGATCGCCGGCGAACAGCGCGTTGAAGATGCCGTCGGGCTGGCTGTCGGCGATCGCCTGCACCACCGCGCCGGCATCGATGCCACGCAGCGGCGGCGCCTGTTCGGTCACCACGACCGCGTCCGGCACCCGCTCCTTCAGCAGCGCCTTGAAGGTTTCGGCGGCGGACGTGCCGTACTCGTAGTTGGGATAGACGACCGCCCAGCGCTTGGCGCCGGAATCCACCACCGCATCCATCAGCATGGCGACCTGCATGTAGGTCGAGGGCCGGAGCCGGAAGGTGTAGCGGTTGCCGTTGTCCCAGGTCAGCTTGTCGGTCAGCGGTTCGGAGGCGAGGAAGAACACCTTGCGCTGCTTGGCATATTCGGAGACGGCGAGCCCGATGTTCGACAGGAACGTGCCGGCGAGCACCTGCACCCCTTCGCGTGTCGTCAATTCCTCCGCCGCCCGCACGGCGTCGCCCGGATTGGCGCCGTCGTCGCGCGTGACGACTTCAAGCTTCTTGCCGAGCACGCCGCCCGCCGCGTTCACCTCGGCGACGGCCAGTTCCATGCCCTTCTGATAGGGCTCCAGGAAGGCGGGGATCGCCTTGTAGCTGTTCAGCTCGCCGATCTTGATCGTGTCCTGCGCCGCGCCAGGGGCCGATCCGAGGGCGGTGGCGAGCAGTGCCGCCGCAGCCAGCTGTCCAATCCGTCCGTACATCCCCGTCCCTCTCCCCTGCCGGCACCCGTGCGGGCCGCAGCATCCCCCCGAAGCGATACAGGCGCAAGAGCGACTGCGGCAAGGCTGCAATGCGGCGGCGGGTGGCTGAGGATGCGTCAGGCGGACACGTCGGTGAGCCTCAGGCGCACCTTGGGCACGCCGCGGAAGGTGTCGAGCATCAGCGCGCCCGCCACGTGCACCGGGCCGCCGCGCGCCGCGACGAGACGGTCGCCCAGCGCCGTGCCGCGCGCCCGGAAGGCCATCGCGTCGAGCTTGGCCCCGTCCTCCGCCTTGAGGCCGACGCGGAGGTGCACGTCTCCGACCTCGTTGACGGTGTCGACCAGCAGGTTGGAGAACGCGAACAGCGGCTCGGGATGGCGGGCACCGAACGGGCCGGCCCGCTCCAGGAGTTCGACCAGGGCCTCGTTGGCGCCGCGCGGCCCCAGCACGCCGTCGATGGAAAGGCCGTCCGATGCCTGGGCGCCGGCCACCTCGTCGGCCAGGCGTGCGCCGAGAAACTGGGTCAGCGCGTCGAGGCGGTCGGCGGCGACTGTGAAGCCGGCCGCCATCGCATGGCCGCCGCCCTTGAGCAGCAGCCCCTCCTCGACCGCCGCGCGGATCGCCGCGCCGAGGTCCACGCCCGGCACCGAGCGCGCCGAGCCGACGCCCTTGCCGTCGACATCGAAGGCGACGGCGAGCGCCGGGCGGCGATGGCGTTCCTTGAGGCGCGAAGCGACGAGGCCGACCACGCCGATGTGCCAGCCCGGCGCGGCGACGACCAGCACCGGCGGCAGCCTTCCCTCGATCTCCAGCGGCAGCAGCATCGCCTCCGCTTCCTTGAGCGCGGAGGTCTCCAGCGTCTGGCGTTCGCGGTTGAGGCGGTCGAGTTCGGCCGCGATGCGGGCCGAGGTCTCGGCATCGTCGGAGGTCAGCAGGCGCGCGCCCAGCCCCGCTTCGCCGATCCGGCCACCGGCGTTGATGCGGGGGCCGAGGACGAAGCCGAGATGATAGGTGCCGGGCGGCGCCGACAGTTTGGCGTGGTCGCAGAGCGCCGTCAGGCCCGGATTGACCCGGCTGCGCATGAGCTTCAGGCCCTTGACCACGAAGGCCCGGTTCAGGCCGGCCAGCGGGACCACGTCGCAGACGGTGCCGAGCGCCACCAGGTCGAGCAGGCCGAGCAGGTCCGGGCATCGTACCGCCGCCGCGCCGCCGCGCCGGCGCATCGCCCGGTTGAGGGCGACCAGCACGACGAAGGTCACGCCGACGGCGGCGAGGATGCCCTGGCCCGAGAGGTCGTCCTGGCGGTTGGGATTGACGATGGCGTGGGCCGGCGCCAGCGTTTCGCCGACCGGATGGTGATCGATGACGACCACCTCCATCCCGGCCCGCCGGGCCTCATCGAGCGGTTCGTGGGCAGCGCTGCCGCAGTCGACGGCGATCAGCAGGTCGGTGGTCTGGCCGATCCGCCGGATGGCGTCGACGGACGGGCCGTAGCCCTCGGTGACGCGGTCCGGCACGTAGATCGCCGCCTCGATGCCGAAGGCGCGCAGCGCCCGCACCACGAGCGCCGCGGAGGTGGCGCCGTCGACGTCGTAGTCGGCGAACACGGTGACCCGCTCGCCGCGTCCGATGGCGTCGGCGATGCGCTCGGCGGCGGCCTCGCAGTCGGTCAGCGTCGACGGATCGGGAAGCAGCGCCTTCAGGCTCGGGTCGAGGAAGGCCTCGGTGCCGTCGCAATCGACGCCCCGGCCCGCCAGCACGCGGCCGATGATCTCCGGCAGGCCATGGCGCTGGGAGATCGCCCGGGCCTCGTTTTCCTGAAGCGGATCGAGGCGGGCCTGCCAGAATCGCCCCGTCGCGGAGGTGCGAACGCCAAGAAGCGGCGCAACCGCTCCGGCGACGCCGCTTCCCTCGTTCAGTCCGATCCCGTTTGCCATCCGCATCGAATCGCAAACCGGGCCGATTCGGTCAATCGAGCTTGAACTTCTCGAAGTTCGCGTGCTCGGCCTTGATCCAGCGGACGGTCTTGGTGGACGAGCGCATCACCACGGTGTGGGTGGTGATCGAGTTCCGGCCGAACCGCACGCCCTGCAGCAGGTTGCCGTCGGTGACGCCGGTCGCGGCGAAGTACACGTCGCCGGAGGCCATCTCCTCCATCGAGTACTTCTTGTTGATGTCGGTCACGCCCATCCGTTCGGCCCGCTCGCGCTGCTCGTCCTTGTTGGTGACGAGCCGGCCCTGCATCTGGCCGCCGATGCAGCGCAGCGCGGCCGCCGCCAGCACGCCCTCGGGCGCACCGCCGATGCCCATGTAGATGTCGATCCCGGTGTCTTCCGGGTTCGTCGTGTGGATCACGCCGGCGATGTCGCCGTCGCCGATCAGGCGGATGGCCGCGCCGGTGGCGCGCACTTCCTCGATCAGCTTGGCGTGGCGCGGACGGTCGAGGATGCAGGCGGTCACTTCGTAGACCGAGCAGCCCTTCGCCTTGGCGACCTTGGCCATCATCTCGGCCGGCGGAATGTCGAGGTCGACGAGGCCTTCCGGATAGCCCGGGCCAACCGCGATCTTCTCCATGTAGACGTCCGGCGCGTTGAGCAGGCTGCCGCCCTCCGCCAGCGCCAGCACGGCCAGCGAGTTCGGCAGGTTCTTGGCGCAGATGGTGGTGCCTTCGAGCGGGTCGAGCGCGATGTCGACCTTCGGGCCCTGCTTGGTGCCGACCTCTTCGCCGATGTAGAGCATCGGCGCCTCGTCGCGCTCGCCCTCGCCGATGACGACGGTGCCGTCGATCGCCAGCTGGTTCAGCTCCCGGCGCATGGCGTCGACGGCGGCCTGGTCGGCCGCCTTCTCGTCGCCATGGCCACGCAGCTTGGCGGCGGCAACGGCCGCGCGCTCGGTCACGCGCACGACTTCAAGGGTCAGAACACGGTCGAGAACGGCCTCGCCATGGTGAAGACCGGTTTTCTCAGCAGCCATTGTTTTTCTCCCGTCGCGCCGAAGGCGTGGTGTCGTCGAGACGCTCGATCCGTATGACCTGCGGCTCGGATGCAATTACCGAGTCGTCGGCGATGGCCGCAAGGGCCTCCCGCACGTCTTCCTCGGTCGTCTGGTGCGTGACCAGGAAAACCGGCTGCACCAGCGGCTCCCCGTCCTCCTGGCGCCCGTTCTCTCCCGCCGGCTGACGCCGCTGCACGATCGATTGGAGCGAGATGCCCTTCTCCGCCATCCGTCCGGCGATCGCCGCAAAGGCGCCCGGCCTGTCGGCGACGGACAGGCGGATGTAGTAGCTGCCGGCGTGGCGGCGCATGCGGGCGCGCGGATACGGTTCGAGCTTGTGCGCCGCGCGGCCCATCGCCGGCACGACGTAGCCGCGCGCCACGTCCGCAAGATCGGCGATGACCGCCGAGGCGGTGGCGTCGCCGCCGGCCCCGGGCCCGACCAGGATGATCTCGCCCAGCGCGTCGCCGTCGATGGCAACCGCGTTCAGCACCCCGTCGATGCGGGCGATCGCCGACGACTTCGGGACCATCGTCGGGTGGACCCGGCATTCGATGCCGTCGTCGGTGCGCAGCGCCACGCCGAGCAGCTTGATACGGAAGCCGAGCTCGTCGGCGGCCTTCAGGTCGGCCGGCTCGATGGTGCGGATTCCCTCGACATAGACCGCCTCGCCGTCGATCTCGGTCCCGAACGCCAGGCTCGTCAGGATCGCCAGCTTGTGGGCCGCGTCGAACCCGTCGATGTCGAAGGTCGGATCGGCTTCGGCATAGCCGAGGCGCTGGGCCTCGCGCAGGCAGGTCTCGAAGTCGAGACCGTCGCGCTCCATCCGGCTGAGGATGTAGTTGCAGGTGCCGTTGAGGATGCCATAGACGCGGTCGATCCGGTTGGCGAGCAGCGCCTCACGCATCGTCTTGACCACCGGAATGCCGCCGGCCACCGCGGCCTCGAAGGACAGCGAGACGGCGTTCGCCTCGGCAAGCCGGGCGAGTTCGGTCCCGTGGCGGGCGAGCAGCGCCTTGTTCGCGGTCACCACCGCGCGCTTGCCGTTGAGCGCCGCCCGGACGGCCGCATCGGCGGGATCGTCATCGCCCCCCATGAGCTCGACGAACACGTCGATATCCGCGTCGCGGGCGAGTGCGACGGGATCCTCGTACCAGACGGCTCTGGAGAGATCGACGCCACGGTCCCGGGTGCGGTCGCGCGCGCAGACAGCCACGACCTCGATGGAACGACCGCACGCGGACTTGAGCTCGTCGCGGCGGCGTTCCAACAGGCGCAGGACCGACGCTCCGACCGTACCGAGGCCGGCGACGCCGACTTTCAAAACAGGTTCCATGAAAGCCCGAGTGCTGGGAAAGTTTATCGGTGCATGCCGATTGGGATGACGTTGTGCAACGTTTCCCCAGCGGTTTCAAGGAAGCGACGTACGTTCCGGGAGGCCTGGCGGATGCGCTGTTCGTTCTCGACGAGTGCGATGCGCACATAGCCGTCGCCGTTTTCGCCGAACCCGACGCCCGGCGCGACGGCCAGCTCGGCCTTTTCCAGCAGCAGCTTGGCGAAGCCGAGACTGCCCAGTTCGCGGAACGGCTCGGGCACCGGCGCCCACGCGAACATCGACGCCGCCGGCGGCGGAATGTCCCAGCCGGCCCGGCCGAAGCTGTCGACCAGCGCATCGCGCCGCTTGCGGTAGATCTCGCGCACCTCGTCGATCGGCTCGTCGCCGCCGTTCAGCGCCGCCGCCGCCGCCACCTGAATCGGCGTGAACGCGCCGTAGTCCAGATAGGACTTCACGCGCGCCAGCGCGCTGATCAGCCGTTCGTTGCCGACGGCGAAACCGATCCGCCAGCCCGGCATCGAATAGGTCTTCGACATCGAGGTGAACTCGACCGCCACGTCCATCGCGCCCGGCACCTGCAGCACCGAGGGCGGCGGCGGCGTGTCGAAATAGATCTCCGCATAGGCGAGATCGGAGAGCACGAAAATCTCGTGTTTTTTCGCGAACGCGATGACGTCCTTGTAGAAATCGAGCGAGGCGATGCAGGCCGTCGGGTTCGACGGGTAGCAGAGAATCACGGCGATCGGCTTGGGGATCGAGTGGATCACCGCGCGCTCGAGCGCATGGAAGAACTCCGGCCCCGGCTCGGCCGGAACCGAGCGGATGACGCCGCCGGCCATCAGGAAGCCGAACGCGTGAATCGGGTAGCTCGGGTTCGGCGTCAGCACCACGTCGCCGGGCGCGGTGATCGCCTGGGCCATGTTGGCGAAGCCCTCCTTCGAGCCCAGCGTCGCCACGATCTGGCTGTCGGGATCGAGCCGCACGCCGAACCGGCGCGCATAGTAGCTCGCCTGGGCGCGTCGCAGCCCGCCGATGCCCTTCGATGCCGAGTAGCGGTTGGTGCGCGGCCGTGCGACGGTCTCGACGAGCTTGTCGATGACGAACTGCGGCGTCGGCAGGTCCGGGTTGCCCATGCCGAGATCGACGATGTCGGCGCCCTCGGCCCGAGCGGCGGCCTTCAGCCGGTTCACCTGCTCGAAGACGTACGGCGGCAAGCGTCGAATCTTGTGAAAATCGTTCGTCATCGCAATGACCCTGACCCGGAGTGAGGGATCCACACTATCACGGGTTGGTTAACGGTTCATGGGGCGCGCACCATAGTCGGCAAAGCTTGCCTGCGCATCCCCTTGATGGGGCGCCCACCGCGAATTATCTCCGCCGGCGTGCGGGTCCTGCGCCCCGACGCAATCTCGGCCCCGCCTCAGAAGTTGGCGCGGGCCTTGGCCGATTCCCGCTCGGCCTCCAGATCCGTCTGCAGCTGCACCTGCTCGGCGGCGGTCAGCGGCGTCCCCTCCACCTTCACCGGATCGACGAGCGGGTTCGGATACCCGTTGTCGAGCACGGCCTTACCGGTGGTGGGCGACGGGATCGCCGGCGCGCTCTTGGCACCGATCAGCGGCGCGCCGGGCTGGCTGGAACACCCGGCGAGCGTGGCCAGCAGAAGGGTGCCGGCCAGGACCGCCGGCATCGCGGACAGAACGTTCGGAAATTTGATCACCATGGCGCAGGCTTTGCACTCGCCTCAAGTTGTACAGACCGACATGATCTGGCGTAGGATTTCGTCCATGCGGGAGGAAAGGACGGCATCGGTGCGATCCGTTCGATTCCCAGGATGCACGTCACGCCCGGGCCACACCCGAAGCCTATCCATGAATGGCCCATTCAGAGACGCCGGGGAAGATACGCCCTATGGACGATAAACGACCCGACCCGATCCTGCAGTACATCGTCAACAATCCGGAGACCTTCGCGGAGAACCTGGCGCGCGTCCTGGAACAGGGCGGCAAGGCCCTCGCCGCCTATCTCGAGCCGATCGAGAAGGGCGCGGTCAAGCCCGACTATGGGGACGAGATCAACGACTGGGTCAAGACGCTGTCGCACGTCGGCCAGTACTGGCTGTCCGACCCGTCGCGCGCCATGGACGCCCAGAACCGCCTGTGGACCGGCTACATGGCGGTGTGGAACTCGACCCTGAAGCGCATGGCCGGCGAAGACGCCGCGCCGGCCGCCGCACCCGATCCGCGCGACAAGCGCTTCAAGGACCCGGAGTGGTCGGAGAACAATTTCTTCGACTTCCTCAAGCAGCTCTATCTGGTCACCAGCCGCTGGGCCGAGGACCTCGTCGACGGCGCCGAGGACATCGACGAGCACACCCGCCACAAGGCGGAGTTCTACATGCGGCAGCTCGCCAACGCGCTGTCGCCCTCCAATTTCATCCTGACGAATCCCGAGCTGTTGCGCGCCACCGCCACCTCCAACGGCGAGAACCTGGTGCGCGGCATGAAGATGCTGGCCGAGGACATCGAGCGCGGCGGCGGAACGCTGCGCATTCGCCAGACCACGCTGGAGGGCTTCGACGTCGGCACCTCGCTTGCCACCACGCCCGGCAAGGTGATCGCGGAGAACGACATCCGCCAGCTGATCCAGTACGACCCGACCACGGAGACGGTGAAGCGCAAGCCGATCGTCATCGTGCCGCCGTGGATCAACAAGTTCTACATCCTCGACCTGACGCCGGAAAAATCCTTCATCAAGTACATGGTCGATCAGGGCTACACGGTGTTCGTGGTGTCCTGGGTCAATCCCGACGAGAAGCTCGCCGAGAAGACCTTCGAGGACTACATGCGCGAGGGGATCCTGGAGACCTTCGACCTGGTCCAGAAGGCCACCGGCGAGGAGAAGATCGACGTCATCGGCTACTGCGTCGGCGGCACGCTGACCGGCGTCACCCTCGCCTACATGGCCGCCACCGGCGACACCCGTGCCGACACGGTGACGTTTCTCGCCACCCAGGTCGACTTCACCCATGCCGGCGACCTGAAGGTGTTCGTCGACCCGGAGCGGCTCCTGCTGCTGGAAGAGCGCATGCGGGAAAAGGGCTACCTGGAGGGCGAGCGCATGGCCTCCGCCTTCAACATGCTGCGCTCCAACGACCTGATCTGGCCGTACGTGGTCAACAACTACATTAAGGGCCAGGAGCCGTTCCCGTTCGACCTGCTCTACTGGAACTCCGATTCGACGCGCATGCCGGCCGCCAACCACTCGTTCTACCTGCGCCAGTTCTACCTGGAGAACCGGCTGACCAAGGGCGAACTCTCGATCGGCGGGGTGCCCGTCAGCCTCGGCGACGTGAAGATCCCCGTCTACAACCTCGCCACCCGGGAAGACCACATCGCCCCTGCCCGCTCGGTCTACGAGGGCTCGCGCTTCTTCGGCGGCGACGTGCGCTACACGCTGGCCGGCTCCGGCCACATCGCCGGCGTGGTGAACCCGCCCGCGAAGAACAAGTACCAGTACTGGTCCGGCCCGCCCGTCGAGAGCGACTTCGAGAGCTGGATTGAGAAAGCGACCGAGCACCCCGGCTCCTGGTGGACCGACTGGGAGGCGTGGATGGAAGAGCACGCCCTCGGCGACGACGTTCCCGCCCGCAAGCCCGGCGGCGACGCCTTCAACCCGATCGAGGATGCCCCCGGCCGGTTCGTCAAGGTGCGCTACTAGGTCTTTCTGCGGCGACGCCGGTCGATGCTGCCGGCCGCTCCCGCCGGATGGGTGCCCGATCCTGCGCGCCCGACCGGCCGCACGGCGGAGTTGATCACCACCGCCCATCTGGAGCATCGTTGCGCCATGCATGACCGCGCATCGCGCACCAGCGTGACGCAGATCGCAGTCTTTCGGGGCGCGGCGTGCTCGACTGTGGACGCGGCCTTCGCGCACGCAGCCGTCCAGGGCCGTCGAACGAGCTGAATTGGGGTGGCGGGATGATACTTCTGAGGGTCTCAAAGGTGGTTCTGACGGCCGGGCTGGCGCTGTTCGCGTTCCTCGTCACCTTCGGAAACCTGACCGACTACGGCAGCAACTGGATGTTCATGCACCACGTTCTGGCCATGGACACGATCTTTCCCGACTCGACCGTGAAATGGCGCGCCATCCGGAGCGAAGAGGCGCAGCGCACGGCCTATGCGCTCATCATCCTCGCCGAGGGCCTCACCTGCCTCGCCTTCGTCGTCGCCACCTTCATGATGGCGCGCGCGGTGACGGCCTCCAAGGCGGCCTTCCAGCGCGCCAAGTCGTTCACCGCCGTCGGTGTGATGCTCGGCTTCTTCACCTGGTTCGTCGGCTTCATGACGATCGGCGGGGAATGGTTCGCCATGTGGCAGTCGGAGATCTGGAACGGACAGGAGGCGGCGTTCCGCTTCTACATCACCATCCTGGTCGCCGGCATCTACGTGCTCGTCGACAACGACGGCGAACGCGCCCAGCACCTCTGACCGCCGGGAGAGGTCCCGTCTCTCCCGGATGCGTCCTGGCAACGCCCCCGAACGGGCCGCACGCCCGTCGGGGGCGCGCAGGCATTACGGAAACAGCGCGATCTGCTCCAGCCCCGCCGTCTCCGGCAGCCCCATGATCAGGTTCATGTTCTGAACCGCCTGGCCGGAGGCGCCCTTGACGAGGTTGTCGAGGGTGGAGACCACGATGGCGCGGCCGGGCCGCCGGTCGGCGACGACCCCGATCTGCACCATGTTCGAGCCCCGCACGTGCCGCGACTGGGGCACCTGCCCGAACGGCAGCACCGTGACGAACGGCTCGTCGGCGTAACGCCGGGTGAGGATGTCGTGCATGCCGGCCGCGTCGAGGCTGTCCGCCGCCCGGACGTAGATGGTGGCGTAGATGCCCCGGTTCATCGGCGCCAGGTGGGGCGTGAAGCTCGCCTTCACCTCCCGGCCGGCGGCAACCGAGAACTCCTGGTCGAGCTCCGCCATGTGCCGGTGCTCGCCGACGCCGTAGGCGTGGATGCCTTCGGAAACCTCCGAGAACAGCATCCCCTCCTTGGCCGCCCGCCCCGCTCCGGTCATGCCGGTCTTGGCGTCGATGACGATCTCGTCCGGATCGATGGCACCGGCTTCCAGCAGCGCGATGATCGGCAGCTCGGCGGTGGTGGTGTAGCAGCCCGGGTTGGCCACCAGCCGGGCGCCGCGGATCGCCTCCCGGTGCACCTCGACGAGGCCGTAGACCGCCTCCGTCTGCAGCTCCGGCGCCTTGTGGGGGTGGCCGTACCACTCCGCGTAGGCATCCAGATCGGCAAGCCGGAAATCCGCCGACAGGTCGACGATCTTCAGGCCCGGCTTGCGGGCGAGGAGGTCGGCGATCACCGACTGGGTGGTGCCGTGGGGCAGCGCGGCGAACACCGCGTCGATGGCGTCGAGGTCGATCTCCTCGATCTTCTGGAGCTGCGGCAGCGCCACCCCGGCGAGCTGCGGAAACACGTCCGCCATGGCGCGGCCGGCCTTGCTGTCGGCCGACAGGGCGGCAATGCGAAAGTCCGGATGCCGCAGCAGCAGCCGGACGAGCTCCGCGCCGGTGTAGCCGGACGCGCCCAGGATGGCGACGTTGATGGTCTTCGACATGGATGGCCTCCTCGAGGCGGTGCGCCCGTGCGGGCGCCAGAAGGAATGGTCTGGACGAGATGTGCGCGGAGCGGGTGCGCAGCCGCCGAAAAGGCCCTCCCTCCGGGAGAGCCGGTCCCGCAAACGGACCTCAGGCGGCCGGCGCACCCTCGTGTCGTCGTCGCTCGGCGTACATCCCGATATAGGACATCGCAACCGTCGCCGCCGCGATCGCGGTGATGTCGGCGTGATCGTAGGGGGGCGCGACCTCGACCACGTCGCCGCCGACGAAGTCGACGGAGCCGAGCCCGCGCAGGATCATCAAGGCCTCCCGGCTCGACAGCCCGCCGGCGACCGGCGTGCCGGTGCCGGGCGCGAACGCCGGGTCGAGGCAGTCGATGTCGAAGGTCATGTAGGTGGCGCCAGCGCCGACGCGCGACAGGATCCGCTCGGTCACCGCGGCACAGCCGAGCCGGGCCACCGCGTCGCCGTCGATGATCTCGATGCCGCACGTCTCCGGCGCGTGCGTGCGGATGCCGATCTGGATCGACCGGGCCGGGTCAACGATGCCTTCGCGGACGGCGCGCGCCACGAAGCTGCCGTGGTCGATGCGGCCTTCCCGGTCCGGCCAGGTATCCTGATGGGCGTCGAACTGGACGAGCCCGAGCGGGCCGCTGCGCGCCGCATGCGCCCTGAGCAGCGGCAGCGTCACGAAATGGTCGCCGCCGAGGGAGAAGAGATGGCACTTTCGGTCGAGAATCGCGGCGGCCTGCTTCTCGATCTCTCCCGGCGCTTCCGTATGGAATCCGAAATCCAGCGCGCAGTCGCCGTAGTCCACGACGGCGAGCGTCTCGAACGGGTCAGCGTTGAAGGGATACTGCGGATCGCCGTCGAAGATCGCCGAGGCCCGCCGCACGGCCTGCGGCCCGAAGCGCGCGCCCGGCCGATTGGAGACCGCACTGTCGAACGGGATGCCCCACACGGCCAGATCCACCCCGCCGAGGTCGCGCGTCAGCCGCCGGCGCATGAACGACGTCACGCCCGCGTAGGTCGCCTCGTGGGATCCGCCATGGACCGACGTGCCCAGGAAGGCATTGTCGGTCGGCCGTGGCAGCGATTGGTCGGCCATCTGAACGTCTCTGCGCTCCGTCGGGCAAAACTCGCGCACCATGTAGCGGCTTTGCCCGGGATCGACAACGCCATGCAACCAGAGTGCTGCACGGGCCATGCTTTTTCTGGCGATTGAGGCCGTTGCAATCCTGACTGCGAGCCTGAATCCGCGTACGGTCGCCCGCAGGGGCTTTCAGTATTCGGGCGCCGGCATCGCAACAAGGCCGGTCACACGCGGGGGGATGGCATGCACCATATGAAGCGCGAGATCGGCCTCATCGGTCTCACCTTCGTGGCGATCAGCGGCATGATTGGATCGGGCTGGCTGTTCGCCCCCCTCCAGGCAAGCCAGTACGCGGGTCCCGCGTCGCTGATCTCCTGGGGCATCGGCGCCATCGCGATGCTGCTCCTCGCCGTCACCTTCGCCGAAATCTCCGCCATGCTGCCGGTGCCCGGCGGCATCGCCCGCGTTCCCCAGTTCAGCCACGGCAACGTGGTCTCCATCGCCATGGGCTGGTCGGCCTGGGTGGGCTACAACACCACCGCGCCGATCGAGGTCGAGGCGATGATGCACTACCTCGCGCCGCACGCCAGCTGGCTCTACGTCGGAGCCAACCAGGATCTGTCCGCCTGGGGCGTCGCCATCTGCACGGGGCTGCTGCTGGTCTTCACCATCATCAACGCCGTCGGCGTGAAGTTCTTCGCCTACCTGAACTCCACCCTCACCTGGGCCAAGCTCGGCATTCCGCTGATCCTGGCCGGCATGATCATCGCGACGATCTTCGACAGCGGCAACTTCACCAACGTCTCCACCGGCGGCTTCGCGCCCTACGGCATCCAGGGCATCCTTGCGGCGGTGTCGAGCGGCGGCGTCATCTTCGCCTTCATCGGCTTCCGCCATGCCATCGACATGGCCGGCGAGGCGAAGAACCCGAAGTTCACGATCCCTGCGGCGCTCATCCTCGCTGTCGCCATCGCCTTCGTGCTCTACACCCTGCTGCAGACCGCCTTCATCGGCGCCGTACAGCCGGGCGAACTGGCCGGCGGCTGGAGCAAGCTGTCGCTCGGGCACGAACTCGGCCCGATGGCCGCGATCGCGTCGGCCATCGGCATGTTGTGGCTGGTCAGCCTGCTCAACGTGGGTGCGGTGACGTCGACGTTCGCCGCCGGCCTTGTGTCGTCCGGCTCGAACGGCCGTCTGGCGCTGGCGCTCGCCCAGAACGGCATGTTCCCGCGGATCTTCCTGGAGATCTCCAACCGCGGCGTCCCGCTGCGGGCCCTGCTCCTCAACTTCGTGGTCTCCTCGCTGTTCTTCATCATCATGCCGTTCAGCGAGATCATCGCGCTCAACGGCGCGGCGATCGTGCTGTCCTTCATCGTCGGGCCGATCGCCGTGGTGGCGCTCCGCTCGCTGCTGCCCGACCAGGCGCGCTCCTTCAAGGTGCCGGCCGTCACGCTGACCGCCGGCGCCGCCTTCGTGGTCGCCACGCTGGTCGTCTACTGGAGCGGCTGGGACACCATCTGGCGGCTCGGACTGGCGCTGGTCGCCGGCTTCATCTGGTTTGCGGTCGGCCGCTGGGGCGTCTCCCGCGACAACAAGATGGAGCTCGATCTCCGCGAGGCCGTGTGGCTGGTGCCCTACCTCGCCGGCATCGCCGTCGTCTCGCTGCTCGGCCACTTCGGCAACGGCCTCGGCATCATCCCGTTCGGCTGGGACCAGCTGCTGATCGTCATCCTGGCGATCGGCTCGTTCCGCTACGCGCTCGTCTGCAAGCTCAGCCAGCAGAAGTTCGACCGCTACATGGAAGAGGAAAAGATCTTCGAGCGCGCCGAGTACGACGCGAAAGACATCAAGGCCTGAGCGCCCTCTCTGGCGGGGCGGCCCGACGGGCCGGCCCCGCGGTCCTCGGATCCATGGGCTCGGGCCATCGCCGGCTCGAGCCATCTGCGGCCAGCCGCGCGCGGCCCATGACCGGCACAAACGAAAAACCTGCACAAACGAAAAACCGCCCGGACCGGAAGGTCCGAGCGGCTGGCAGAGGCAGGCCTGCGCGGCGGGCCGCGCAGGCGAAAGGCTGAACTCAGCGCTTGGAGAACTGGAAGCTGCGGCGCGCCTTGGCCCGGCCGTACTTCTTGCGCTCGACCACGCGCGAGTCGCGGGTCAGGAAGCCGCCGCGCTTGAGCACGCCGCGCAGTTCCGGCTCGTAGTAGGTCAGCGCCTTGGAGATGCCGTGACGGACGGCACCGGCCTGGCCGGAGAGACCACCGCCGGACACCGTGGCGACGACGTCGAACTGGCCGTCGCGGTCGGCGGCGACGATCGGCTGGCGCAGCACCATCTGAAGGACCGGGCGGGCGAAATACGCCGTGAAGTCCTTCTTGTTGATGACGATCTTGCCAGTGCCCGGACGCAGCCAGACGCGGGCGACCGCGTCCTTGCGCTTGCCGGTCGCATAGGCGCGGCCATAAGCGTCGAGCTTCTGGACGTGAACCGGGGCCTGCTCGATCTCCGCAGCGGCGCCTTCGCCGCCGAGGGCCGATCCGAGCTCTTCGAGAGACTGAAGCTGATCGGACATTACGCTTCCCTGTGGTTCTTGGTGTTCATCGCGGCAACGTCCAGCACCTCGGGCTTCTGAGCCTCATGGGGATGGTCGGGACCGGCATAGACGTGCAGGTTCTTGAACTGCTGACGCCCGAGCGGACCGCGGGGGATCATCCGGCGGATGGCCGCCTCGACCACGCGCTCCGGGAACCGGCCCTCGATGGTCGCACGCGCGGTGCGCTCCTTGATGCCGCCCGGATAACCGGTGTGCCAGTAGTACTTCTTGTTCTCGTACTTGCGGCCCGTCAGACGCACCTTCTCGGCGTTGACGATGATGACGTTGTCGCCGCAGTCGACGTGAGGCGTGTAGATCGCCTTGTGCTTGCCGCGAAGCCGGTTGGCCACGATCGACGCGAGGCGGCCGACCACGAGGTCGGCGGCATCGATCACGATCCAGCCCTTGACGACTTCGGCCGGTTTGACCGAGGGAGTTTTCATTGCATTACCCTTCCTGGATCGACCTCGTCTCCGGATCGGCCGAACACGGATTGACCTGAAACCTGTCTCGTCGGTGAAAGTCCCTCTCAGCGGACGGCGCGAGCGCCGACCGTCCAGACGACGGACGTTTCATGCGAGTGGGCGCTGACATAGGCCGCTTCTGCGCGCGCGTCAAGCCACCTCCGCGCCAAAACATGCCTTAAAAACAGAAGCTTGTGATTATGGTATCGGGATACCGCAAGTCAGGGCGTCGGCGGCAGCGAGTAGGTCATCACCACATGTGCCGCCGGCTCGGACGCAAGGTCGCTGCGCATCTCGCAGGTGATCACGGCGAGCCGCTTGCCGGACTTGATCACCTGGCACTCGGCGACGATCGCATCCGTGGCCTTCATGGACCTGAGAAAGTTGATCGTCAGGTTGGTCGTCACCGCATGAATGGCGCGCGGATAGATCGACAGGAGCGCGACATAGGCGGTGGCGTCGGCCAGCATCATCATCGTCGGGCCCGAAACGATGTCGCCGGGGCGCAGATGGTCCGGCGTCGGCACCAGCCTGCAGATCGCCCGCCCATCCTCGGCGAGGTCGACGGTGCAGCCGCGGTCCGGCCCGAACACGGCCGGAAATTCCCGCGCCAAGAAGTCAGCGATCTCGCCGGCCGTCTGCATCTGTCTCTCCTGTTCGATCCCGCCGACGTTCTGGGCGAACCCCGGCGCGCGCGCAACCAGGGCGGGACCGCATCGCCTCAGCCCCCGCGTCGAAGCCCCTCACCTGCACGCGGCGCGCAACATATTGCAACCGTCGCGGTTCCGGGGCACCGTCGGTGAAGCGGCAGCGCGGGCGTGGGCACGGTCCCAACCCGACGCCGGTTCCGCGAACAGGGAGCGAAGTTCATGAGTGCGCACCCACAGGCGAAAGAGGCGGGTCTCGGAACCGATGACGCGCTCGTCCGCGAGGAGACCGACGGGCACGTCCGCCGGCTGACCCTGAGCGACGTCCGGCGCCGCAACCTGCTGACCATCGACATGATGACCAGCCTCGAGGCGGCGCTCCAGCGGGCGGCCGAGGACGACGACGTGCGCTGCGTGGTGATCGCCGGCGACGGTCCCGCCTTCTCGGCCGGCCACGACCTCAAGGCGATGACCGCACGCTACGGCGACGCCGACGGCGGACGCGCCTATTTCCAGGCGCTGTTCGACCAGTGCTCGGCGCTGATGTACGGCATCGCCCGCAATCCACGCCCGATCATCGCCGAGGTGCGCACGGTGGCCGCCGCCGCCGGCTGTCAGCTCGTGGCGGCCTGCGACATGGCGGTTGCGGCGGAGGGCGCGCGCTTCGGCACCACCGGCGTCACCTTCGGGCTGTTCTGCTCGACGCCGATGGTGCCGCTGTCGCGGGTCGTCGACCGCAAGGCAGCGCTGGAGATGCTGATCACCGGCGACCTCATCTCCGCCGACCGCGCCGAGCGGATCGGACTGGTCAATCACGTGGTTCCCGAGGATCGGCTGACCGAGGAAACCATGGCGCTTGCGGCCCGGGTGGCGACAAAGTCCCCGCTTGTCCTGAAGATGGGCAAGGAGGCCTACTACGCCCAGATCGAGAAGGGCCTGAAGGACGCCTATGCCCATTGCTCGACGGTGATGGTCGACAACCTCCTCACCCGCGACGGGCACGAGGGGCTGACCGCGTTCGTCGACAAGCGCGATCCGGTCTGGGAAGGACGCTGACGTCGACGATGGATCATTCCCCCGACCAAACGCCGCCGTTCGTGAACCACGACCGCTATCCCAACGGCTACATCAGGACGGTCCTGCAGTCGGTTTCGACGATCGCCGTCGTCGGTGCCAGCGACAACCCGATCCGGCCGTCGTTTCTGGTGCAGAAATACCTGCTGTCGAAGGGCTACCGGGTGTTTCCGATCAATCCCGGCAAGGCCGGCCAGAAGATCCTCGACCAGACGGTGCACCGGTCGATGGACGCGATCATCGAGCCGATCGACATGGTGGACATCTTCCGCCGATCCGATGCGATCCCCGCCGTCGTCGACGAGATCCTCGCCCTTCCCCGCCGTCCGAGCGTCATCTGGATGCAGCTCGGCATCCGCCACGACGCGGCGGCCGCAAAGGCGGAGGCCGCCGGCATCACCGTCATCATGAACCGGTGTCCGAAGATCGAGTACGCGCGGCTGTCGGGAGAGATCTCGTGGAGCGGCGTTAACTCGCGCCAGATCTCGGCACGCCGTCCTTCGCTCATGGAGGGCGTGCAGCACCTCGGGCTCAAGGACGAAACCTGACGCGCTCCCGCGCGCGCCCGCACCTGACCGCCCGGTACAGCGAGGATCGGAAACGAAAAAGGCGGCCCGACGGGGCCGCCTCGTTCCGGACTTGAGACCTCGGGCCGATCAGAGGCCGACGCAGTTGGCGTAGTAGGTGACCGTCGCCGGCCAGTCGGAGAACACCCCGACCACGCCGACGTCCTGGGCGAGCACGTCGAGGACGACGTAGTAGTCGGCATCGGAGTGGATCGCGTCGGTGATGGAGTTGAAGTACCAGCCGCCGCCGTTGGCCAGCGGGCCCGAGCGCTCCAGCGACCAGGTGATGAGCTTCAGGCCGGCCTCGTTCGCCGCATTCGCGTAGTCGGACGGGACGATCTCGCCGTTCGCGTCGACGTCGAGCAGCATGTTGAAGGACGGCGCCAGATACTTCACGCCGAGGGCGGCGATGTCGGCCGGGCTGTGCTCCCAGGTCGACGGGTCGGCGCCGTCCCAGCCGTCGGCCGGCTCGACCAGATAGACCGCCTGCTGGCCGAACTCCGGCTCGTTGGCGACCCAGTACTTGATCACCTCGAGATTGAACGACTGCGGGAAGACGTCGGACGCCGGGACGCCGGCCGCCTTGTACTCGTCGATGAGCTTCTGCGCGTAGTCGTCCATGGTGAAGCCGTCGAACGGCATCTCCACGGCCGGGTCCTTGAGCTCCGGCGTGAACTTGGCGCCGAGGCTCTTGAACAGCTCGATGGACTCCTTGTGGGTCAGGAGGTGCGCACCGTCGGCGTATTCGGTCGTGCGGTAGGAGGGCACGCCGCCGAGAAACGCTTCGGCCGTGGTCGCCGTCGTGTCGGAGGCGTCCATCTTCGGCGACAGGGTCTGGAACTCGGCGAGCGTCAGGTCGGAGGTGCGGCACTCGGCAGCGGCCTTGCCGCCGTCGGAAGCCGGAGCGAACGGCGTGGTGCACTTCTCGGCAAGGTCGGACACGACGATGTTCGTGGTCGTGTGCAGGTCGTTCTGCGCGTGGCGGCAGACGAGCTCCTTGTCCTTGGTGAAGGCCACGTCGCACTCGAGAATGCCCGCACCCTGGCGGGCGGCGGCCAGGTTCGACTCGACGGTGTGCTCGGGGAACTGAAGGGGCGCGCCGCGATGGCCGATCGAGAAGGTGCTCCGCGCCGGCGTCTGCATGGAACAGGCGGCGAGCTTGTCCTTCAGCTCACCGTCCGGGAGCTTGTCGATCAGGTAGAAGGGCCGCACGCCGTAGCTCAGCGGCGTTTCGCCCGCAGGTTGGGCGAGCGCTCCCATGGGCGTGAGCGCGATGGCGGCCGCAATCGCGGCAAGTCCGAGTCGCATCATGTCGTGTCTCCGTCTGAACAGGATCCTCGCGGAGACGATCTGCTCGAATGGCGACGGTTGCCCGACGGTTTTGTGAAGTTTCGATTGCAGCCGAGTACCGATCCGCCTTCCACCGCCCGGCGATGAGGCCACGCTTCGACGGAAACGTCGTTCTCCAACGCCCGCTCCGGCGGCAACGGCATGCCCCCGATCCAGCGCCGGACGGCGACAATCGCCTTTGACCCGGCGCCGGGCATGGGCGACAACATCCCACCTGCCGGCCGTCTCCCTGAAGCGGCCGCAAGCAGACAGGGAGGAAACCAAATGACCGACGCGCACGAGCCCGGATTCTCGACGCTCGCCATCCATGCCGGCGCCCAGCCCGACCCGACCACGGGCGCACGGGCGACGCCGATCTATCAGACGACCTCGTTCGTCTTCGACGACGTCGACCATGCCGCCTCGCTGTTCGGCCTGCAGGCGTTCGGCAACATCTACAGCCGCATCACCAACCCGACGGTGGCGGTGCTGGAAGAACGCATCGCCGCGCTCGAAGGCGGCACGGCCGGCCTGGGCGTCGCCTCGGGCCATGCCGCCCAGATGCTGGTGTTCCACGCTCTGATGCAGCCCGGCGACGAGTTCGTCGCGTCGCGCAAGCTCTACGGCGGCTCGATCAACCAGTTCACCCATTCCTACAAGAACTTCGGCTGGAACGTCGTGTGGGCCGACCCGGACGACGTGGCGTCGTTCGAGGCGGCGATCACCCCGAAGACCAAGGCGATCTTCATCGAATCGATCGCCAACCCGGGGGGCGTCGTCGTCGACATCGCGGCGATCGCCGACATCGCGCGCCGGGCCGGCGTGCCGCTCATCGTCGACAACACGATGGCGACCCCCTACCTCACCCGCCCGTTCGAGCACGGCGCCGACATCATCGTCCACTCGGCGACGAAGTTCCTCGGCGGCCACGGCAACTCCATCGGCGGCCTGATCGTCGACGGCGGCACCTTCGACTGGTCCCGCGACGGCCGCTATCCGATGCTGTCGGAGCCGCGCCCCGAGTACCAGGGCATGGTGCTGCACGAGACGTTCGGCAACTTCGCCTTCGCGATCGCCTGCCGCGTTCTCGGCCTGCGCGACCTCGGCCCGGCCCTGTCGCCGTTCAACGCCTTCCTGATCCTGACCGGTATCGAGACGCTGCCGCTGCGCATGCAGCGCCACTCCGACAACGCCCAGAAGGTGGCCGAATACCTCGACAGCCATCCGGCCGTTGAGTGGGTGAGCTATCCGGGGCTGCCGGGCGACAAGTATCACGAGCTGGCCAAGCGCTACTGCCCGAAGGGCGCCGGCGCGGTGTTCACCTTCGGCCTGAAGGGCGGCTACGAGGCCGGCATCGCGCTCGTCTCGAACGTGAAGCTGTTCTCGCATCTCGCCAACATCGGCGACACGCGCTCGCTGATCATCCACCCGGCGTCGACCACGCATCGCCAGCTCTCCGACGAGCAGAAGGTCGCCGCCGGCTCCGGGCCGGACGTGGTGCGCCTGTCGATCGGCATCGAGGATGCCAACGACATCATCGCCGACCTGGACCAGGCGCTGGCGCGCTAGCTCCCTGTTTCCCGCATCGGTCTGGTCAGCCCGACCGGACTGCGATCCAGGCCCCGGACGGCAAACGCCGTCCGGGGTTTTCTTTTCTAAAGCAATGACTTGGCCGGAATGGCTAAACCTCGACCGCGGATCGGCCCGGCGCGGTCAGTCCCGAAGCCGCCGCGGCGCCCGTCTCCGCCGTGGTCCAGCGGGCGTGGACGACGGCCGCCCACAGGACGATCGCCGCGGTGAACTGGTGGAGCAGGCCGAGTTCCAGCGGAACGACGGTCAGCAGCGTGGTGATCCCGACCACCGCCTGGAACACCACCAGCCCGGCAAAGATCGCCGTCCGGCGCGCCGCGCGCGATGCCGGCGCCTGGCGGCGGACCAGCCACCCTTGAAAGACGGCGAAGGCGAGCAGCACGTAGGCGACCAGCCGATGGTCGAACTGGACGGTCAGCGTGTTCTCGAACGCATTGATCCACCAGGGATCCTGGAACAGGAGGCCGGAGGGGATCAGGGCCCCGTCCATCAGCGGCCAGGTGTTGTAGACCATGCCGGCGTCGAGCCCGGCGACCAGCCCGCCGAGGAAGATCTGCAGCAGCACCAGAACGACGCCGACCCTGGCCGTCGCTCGCAGCCCCGCCGGCAGCGGGTCGAGGCGCCCCACGCCGCGGATCCTCAGGCTCTCGGCGGTCCACACGATGGCCGCCAGGATGATGCAGGCCAGCGTCAGGTGCGTCGCCAGCCGATACTGGCTGACGTCGACGCGGTCGACCAGGCCCGAAGCGACCATCCACCAGCCGACCGCTCCCTGGAGCCCGCCGAGGCAAAGGAGGCCGACCAGGCGCGGCTTCAGCCAGCCCGGCACCTGTCCGCGCGCCCAGAACCACACCATCGGCAGGAAGAACGCCACGCCGATGAACCGGCCGAGGAACCGGTGGCCCCATTCCCACCAGAAGATGTTCTTGAATTCGTCGAGGCTCATGCCCTTGTTGATGAGCTGGTACTCGGGAATCGTCCGGTATTTGGCGAACTCCTCCTGCCATTCGGCTTCGCCGAGCGGCGGGATGACGCCATGGATCGGCTTCCATTCGGTGATGGAGAGGCCTGAATCGGTGAGCCGGGTCGCCCCGCCCACCACGATCATCAGGACGATCAGCGCCGCAACGCAGAGGAGCCAGACGCGGAGGGCCGCGGGTGGCCGCGCCGGCTGCGCGGAAGACAGGCTGCTATCGGACATTGGCCGCCAATTCGCCGTGGGAACTGATCGGCGATATAGAACACCCGGGCGGGATGACCGCAATCTTCACCGGCGACTGCGTCCACCGGACGCAGAGGCGGATCGCTTCAGACGCGCGATGTAACGCGACGACCCGAGACCCCCGCCCGGCGGGACATCCACGATGGAAGGCACGCGGACCCGATCATGAGCCAGAACATTCGCAAGCTGATCGGAACGGCCGTGATGGCGGTCTTCGTCATCGTCTACGCGCTGTTCGCCATGCTGCTCGGCGCGACGTTCGTCTCCAGCTCTTCCACGCTCGTGCAGACGATCTTCTACGGGATCGCCGGCCTGGCCTGGGTCATCCCCGCCGGCCTCCTGATCCGCTGGATGGCGAAGCCCGATCCCGGCATGCAATAGCCGGCGAAGGCCGGCGCCCTCGGCCCGACGATCGGTCAGGTCATCCGGCGGAAATCAGACCAGGTCGATGGAAGCGGTGCCGGGGTCGAGCGGACAGAGCAGCGCGTCGGCGATGCCGCAGGCCGTCAGCCGATCGAGACGCGGCCAGATCCGCGAATCGGCGCGATGCGCGACCAGCAGGGCGACGGCGCCTTCATAGGCGGTCGTCTCAAGCGGATCGGTGTCGCTCGTTTCGTCGGCGAGAATGATCAGCAGGTCGTAGGCCGCCTCGAGCGCCGCGATCGCCTCGTGTCCGGCGACCGTTTCGCCGATGCCTTCGGCGGCAAACCCCTTCGCCATGAAATGGACGCCCGAGGAGGCATTGCGCACGATCGCCGCGTCGCAGGACACCGAGCCGGCGGCGAAATCGCGGAAGCCGGCGCGGATCGTGTCCGCCGAGGCGGCGAGATCGTTGGCGAGATCGAGAATGAGGGCGCGACCGCCGGAGCGGGCCACCTCGGCGGCGAGGTTGCTGGCGAGATGCTGACGGCCGGCGCGGGTGCCGGTGACGACGAGCCGCTTCGGCGCCTCCTCACGGGCGGCGAGCGCCTGCCAGACGGCGGTCGACAGCGCCTCGTCGTGCAGATTGCTGCCGATGCGCCGCGGGAAGCGGTCGCGGTCGCTGGCGCGGCGGGTGACGATCCACTCGGCGCCGGCCGAGGGCAGCGACGCCGTCACCGGCATCGTCGGGGTGCGCACCCTGAGCGTCCCCCGCCCCTTGCGGTGGAAAGCGGCGGAGGCGGCGATGCCGAACATGAACATGCCGGCGATGCCGAGCGTGGCGGGATCGAACCGGGAGACCGTCTGGACGGTGCGGCTGGTCACGCGGACGGGCGAGTTCGCCCCCAGGGCCGCTTCGAGCCGGTTGGAGAGGTCGTTGGCAAACGCGCCGGCGGCATCGGCCGCGATCGTGGCATCGCGTGCCGTCACGGACACCACCAGCGTCGTCCGGCTGGTGGCATCGACGGCGAGGCGGCGGGACAGGCCGGCGATCAGCCGCTCGTCGGACGAGCGGGCGGGCGGGGCGATGAGCGCACCGAATCGCGCGAAGGGGTCGGCCGGCGACAGCGCCGGAAGCGCCGCCCGCAAGCGGTCCTCCCGGTGATGACGGCCGAGCTCGGTCAGCGTCGCTTCCTTCAGCGCGGCGGACTGGGCCAACGGCGCGATCGCCAGCGCATCGAGGCTCGCGGGGGCGCCGGGCGCAATCCACAGGCCGATCTCGGCGCGGTGTTCGGTCGGAGAGGTAAGCGCCGTCGCGGTCGCGAACAGGGCGGCAATGCCGAGGACGGTCAGCCCGATCGACGGCAAGCGGCGAAGAAGCCCCGCTGTCGGGCGGTGCACGTCGCTGGATGCGGTATCGATGGTTTCTGACGGGCGGCGCATGGCAGCGTGATGTCCTCCACGCCCGCATCGTCGCTCATAACCGTAAGGCCTCCGTTAACGGGGTCGGCCGGATCCGACCGAACCGCCGCTTTTTGCCGATTTATCGGGACGCGGCCCGTGCGACGCCGTTTGTCGCTTGAACCGGCGCCGTCAAACGGATACCTAGCGAGCACCGTCGGAGCGTAGCGCAGCCTGGTAGCGCGCCTGCATGGGGCGCAGGAGGTCGTGGGTTCGAGTCCCGCCGCTCCGACCACTCCCCCCACCAACTCTCATCTGCCAAGCCCACCTTAGCCCCTTTCGGGATTGCGCGGCGGCGACGCCGCTGTTGGCGGGCCTGCGACGATCGACTACCTTCGGCGCCGTCGTCGTCACGTTCATCAAGGGCCACGGGCCGATGCGAACGCGCCCTGCCACCGGCCCCTCCCCGTTCCTGAAGCCACCGGCCGCCGGTCGCGCGCCCTCGCAGACGCGGATGATCTCCGCCGGCTCCGGCGCCCCGTCGTCGCCCCGGGTGCGCGCCTCGCAGCGCCTCGATGTGCTGATGACCTGGCTCGCCACCCTGCTGCTCGTGGCCCTGCTCATCTACGAGCTGGTCGGCATCTATCCGTTCGTGCGGCTGGAGGCGGGCAGCGCCGGGGTTGCCGACGGCGATGCCAGGCGGCGCCTCATCCTGCTCGCGATGTTCGCGGCCGGCCTGCTCCTGTGCGCCGCCCGGCCGCGAGAGGCGCTGCGCCTGGCGAAGGCGTGCTGGCCGATCCTGCTGATCCTCGGGCTGATGGCCGCATCGGTGCTCTGGTCGCGGTTCCCGCACCTCACGCTCCGCCGCACCATCGTCTACTGGATCTATCTGGTGATCATCGTCGGCGTGACGGTCTGGATCCGGCCCGCGCCGCGCCTGCTCGCCGTGTGCGCGGTGACCTGCGCGATCGCGCTGGCACTCGATCTCGTCGCCACCGCGGTGGTTCCGGGCCGCAGCTGGACGCCGATCGGGCTGGCGGCCCTCCATCTCCACAAGAACATGGCCGGCAGCTTCGCGTTCATCGCGCTCGCCTTCATCGGCCCGCAGTTCTTCGTCGCGCGGTCGACCATGATGCGGCTCGCCATCATCGGCATGGTCGCGGCCGGTATCGGCTTTCTGCTGCTCACCCAGTCGAAGAACAGCATCGGCGCCTTTGCGATCACCTGGCTTGCCATCCTGCCGACGCTGGTGCTGCTGAGGTCGGGACGCGGCCCGGCCGCGCTGATCATGGCGCTGCTGGCGAGCGGCCTGGCCCTTGCGTTCGTGCTCAGCGGCGCCCTCGACTGGTCGTTCAGCACGTGGATCGAACTCGGCAGCGGCGACGCGAGCTTCACCGGCCGCACCGATCTGTGGCGCGTCGCGCTCGGCTACATCAACCAGGCGCCGCTGGTGGGTGACGGCTTCGGCGCCCACTGGAGCGTGCCCGACGCCGCGCACCCCCTCCTGGACAAGGTCGGCTGGTGGTCGGGAAACCACCAGCTGATGCTGCGCTACAACCAGTCCCACAACGGCTACCTCGACCTCGCCGTGCAGCTCGGACTGACCGGCATTGCGCTGGTCCTCGTCTACCTCGTGGCCCTGTTCGCGGCGCTTGCGCGCGTCTTCCGGCTCACCCCCGGCGACCGACGCCACCTGGCCCCGGTCTACGGGGTCGCCTGCCTGATGATCGGCATCCTCCTGCTGAACACCCTCGAGAGCAGCCTGTTCTTTCCGGCATCCTCCGCCGGGACGATCCTGCTGCTGCTGTCGGTTCTGGTCTTCGACTGGAGTGCCACCCTCACCCGCGCGCGGCAGAGCCGGCAGCCGCGGGTCTCCTCCGCACGAGCCGCTCCGTCGCTGCGCTGACCTTTCGTGCGCGCGCTCCGGCCCGCGTCACCTCCCCGTCATGCGGCTGTGGAATTGTCCGCACCGTCCGCTCGGCCATGCGATCGACGGATCGATCGCGTGTCTGCGCAACTTGGACGGTGGGGCTGGGGGCCTTCACCGTCTTTTTTTGTGCTTTTGCGGCGCTTTTTGCGGGTTTGCTTGCGTGGCCGGGCGTCCGCGCACCGCGGTGCTGCGCCCGCGCTCCGCCGCCCTTCTCTTGCCCGAAGCAGGCTCAGCGCGTGCGGTCGAGGAGCCGCTTGCACTCCAGCAGCTCGAACAGCGCGGCCTGGAGATCGCGCACGTCCTCGCGGGACAGCGTGCCGTCCCCCTTGCCTGCCGCCGGCTGGTGGGGCTCGCGCTTCAGGCGGTCCAGGAAGCGGAATCCGGAATGATGCGCCTCGGGCTCGGGTGTCGGCATTTCATCCTCGGCCAGGATCCCCTTGGGAAGCGGTTCCTCCGCAGCGTCCCGCTCCGCCTCGCGGGCGGCCGCCTCGTCGCTCGGGCGAATCCGCGCCTCCGGCCTGACCGAAGGCGCCTCGGCCCGGCGGGGGGCGGCAGCGGCCGGGGCCGATGGCGGAGGCGTCGGTTCGACGGGAGCGGACGTCATCGGCGGATCCTTGCGGCGCCGCTTCGCGTACGCGGCCGGCTGGAAGTCGTCGTCATCGATGCCGTCGTCGCTCGCCTTGAGCGTCGCCTGGCGCGGTTCCCGGCCGGGCGGCTCGGACGCACGGTCGGGGTGCGCGTCTGAAAAGGGGAAGAAGGCCTGGGCCTCGTCCACCGTCTCGCGGAAGCGCGCCGGCTTCAGCTTCGGCGGCGGCGCCTCGACGGGCGTGTTGGCGTCTGCCTCGCCGCGACCGATCGCGGCCACGTGCTTCGGGCCCTGCTCGCGCAGCACCTTCTGGACGCCGCGGATGGTCAGGCCTTCGGAGTAAAGGAGATGGCGGATGCCGCGCAGCAGCTCGACATCCTGCGGCCGGTAGAAACGGCGCCCGCCGGCGCGCTTCATCGGCTTGATCTGTCCGAACCGGGTTTCCCAGAAGCGTAGGACGTGCTGCGGCAGGTCGAGGTCGCCCGCGACCTCGCTGATCGTCCGATAGGCCTCGGGTCCCTTTTGATCGCTACCGGCGCTCACAGGCTCCGCCATCGGTTGATCGCTCTTATTTCGCCGGCACCTCGCCGGCCAACGAGTCGTTGATCTTCTTTTTCAAGACGTTCGACGGCTTGAAGACCATGACACGCCGCGGCGCGATCGGCACTTCCTCGCCGGTCTTCGGATTCCGGCCGACGCGTTCGCCCTTCTCCCGAATGGCGAACGTCCCGAACGACGACAGTTTTACTGGGTCCCCGTTGACCAGGGTCTCGGCGATTTCGTGGATGACCATTTCCACCAGGTCAGCGGACTCTGTACGCGAGAGACCGACCTTCTGGTAGACAGCCTCACACAGGTCCGCCCGCGTAACGGTCCGTCCCGCCATGGCCTCCTCGCCGAACTGGATTGGTCGGCGTGCGACAGGGCACCCGACAGACAACCGCAAGGTATTGCGCTGCGCAACGGCGGTCAACCGCGCAAGTCCATGACAGGGATCAGAAACCGCCGTTGCGACGTTTATTCCGCGCGCTCACCAGCGCACCAGCACGGCGCCCCAGGTAAACCCGCCGCCCATCGCCTCGAGCAGCACCAGATCGCCCCGCTTGATGCGGCCGTCCTTGACGGCGACGTCGAGGGCGAGCGGGATCGACGCGGCCGAGGTGTTGCCGTGCCGGTCGACCGTCGAGACGACCTTCTCCTCGGGGATGCCGAGCTTGCGGGCCGACGCGTCGATGATGCGCTTGTTGGCCTGATGGGGAACGAACCAGTCGATGTCGTCCGCGCTCGTGCCGGTCTGCTCGAACACCGACTCGATGACGTCGGTGATCATCGCGACGGCATGCTTGAAGACTTCGCGTCCCTGCATCCTCAGATGCCCGACCGTCTGCGTCGAGGACGGTCCGCCGTCGACGTAGAGCTTGTCCTTGTGGCGCCCGTCCGAGCGCAGCTTGCTGGCCAGCACGCCACGGTCCGCGACCGTCCCCTCGCCCTCCCGGGCCTCCAGAACCACGGCTCCGGCACCGTCGCCGAACAGCACGCAGGTGGTGCGGTCTTCCCAGTCGAGGATGCGCGAGAAGGTCTCCGCGCCGATCACCAGCGCGCGCTTCGCAAGGCCGTTCTGCAAATAGGCGTCGGCGGTCGTCAGCGCGAACACGAAGCCCGAGCAGACGGCCTGCAGGTCGAAGGCCATGCCGCCGACGATGCCGAGCCGTTCCTGGACGGTGACGGCCGAGGCGGGAAAGGTGTTATCGGGGGTCGCGGTCGCCAGGATGATCAGGTCGATCGTGTCCGGGGCGACGTCCGCGTCTGCGAGCGCCCGCTGCGCGGCGCGAAACGCCAGATCCACGGTCGTCTCGTCGGGCGCGGCGATCCGCCGTTCCCGGATGCCGGTCCGCTGCAGGATCCATTCGTCCGAGGTGTCGACCATGACCGCAAGGTCGGCGTTGGTCAGCACGCGATCCGGAAGCGCGCTACCGCACCCCAACACCACCGAGCGGGTACAACTCACGTGGCGGCCTCCTTCCCGCGGTCCGCCAGCACGGCCTCTCCGGACGCGTGGTAAGCCCCCAGGTCCTTGGCAATGTGATGCATCAGATCGTTCCTGACCATGTCGTAGGCGAGTTCGACGGCAGCGGCGAAGCCCTCCGCATCGGTGCCGCCGTGGCTCTTGATCACCAGGCCGTTGAGGCCGAGGAAGACGCCGCCGTTGACCTTGCGGGGATCCATCTTCTCCTTCAGCCGCTCGAAGGCCGGTCTTGCCAGCAGGTAGCCCAGCTGGGCCTGGATGGTCCGGCTCATGGCGCTGCGCAGGTACTCCGAGATCTGCCGGGCGGTGCCTTCGGCGGTCTTCAGCGCGATGTTGCCGGAGAAGCCTTCGGTGACGACGACGTCGACCGTGCCCTTGCCGAGGTCATCGCCCTCGACGAAGCCGAAATAGTCGATGGAAGCGAGGTCGGCCTCACGCAGCATCCGGCCGGCGGCCTTGATCTCCTCGAGCCCCTTCACCTCCTCCACACCGACGTTGAGAAGGCCCACCGTCGGGCGCTCGATCCCGAACACGGCGCGGGACATCGCGCCGCCCAGGATGGAGTAGTCGATGAGCTGCTGGGCGTCCGCACCGATGGTCGCGCCGACGTCGAGCACGATGGACTCGCCGCGGATCGTCGGCCAGATCGCGGCAATCGCCGGGCGCTGGATGTTCGGCATCGGGCGCAGGCAGAATTTCGCCATCGCCATCAGCGCGCCGGTGTTGCCCGCCGACACCACGGCGCCCGCGTCCCCGCTCTTGGCGGCCTCCAGCGCCTTCCACATGCTCGACTTCCAGCGGCCCTGGCGCAGGGCCTGGCTGGGCTTGTCGTCCATGCTGACGGAGACTTCGCAGTGATGCACGGCGCTTGCCGCGGCGAGCCGGGGCAGCTTGGCCATGATGGGCTCGAGGCGCGGAAGCTCGCCGAAGATCTCGTAGCGGATCTCCGGGCATCGCTGCAGCGCGATCTCGGCTCCGGGAAGCACCACTTCGGGGCCCCCGTCGCCACCCATGGCATCGAGCGAGAGCGTGACGGTTTTCGCCATTGCCTTGTTGGACCTAGGGTCTGTTTTCATGCACGACGGACGACCGCGTCGATGGAGGGAAGCGCCAGATAGTGTGCCCAGACCGCCCCCTCGGCGCCCGCGAAAGCCCCGAGGCGGCCCGCATCGACCGGCGCGGCGCCCCGGATGAGCGCCGACGGCCGTCCGTTGCGCTCGTCGATGGTGATCGCCCGCATCGCCACGCTCCTCGCTTCTGGCTGGACGGACAATGCTCTGCCCGACGTCTCGGTAGCCGTCTTTTTCGTGCCGGCCAAGTGCCGGCCGGATGTGTCGCGGCGGTCGATTGCTGCCGTCCCGAGTGGCCGCAGGACAATACCCTTTTCGTCTTTCCGTACAACCACATTCTGCCCGCAGGACGGAGCGCCCATCATTCCTCCCGACGGCGTTTCAGTTGCTCGAGAACGGCGAACGGAGAGGGTTCCTCTTCGTCGTCTTCCTCCTCCTCGACCTCCAGATCGAGGCTGGCGCCCGGGGCGCGCGGATAGAGATCGATGCCCAGCGCGACGTGCTCGGCGGCGATGGCGCCGAGGTCCAGCGAGTCGCCGTCGAACACCTCGGGCGGATCCTCGCCGGTCGGGTCGATGGAGATCTCCTTGCCCTGGCTGCGGATGCGCATCGACGGCTGGAAGTGAAGGTCGATCTCCTCCTCCACCCGCTGGACGAGCGGCTCCAGGGTGACGACGCAGGGCTGCGTGACCGACGCGACGACCGTGCCGCTCACCGACAGTCCGTCGCGGCGCCATGGCTTGACGGACAGCACGGCCTCCAGCGAGTTCACCGCTGCGATGTCGTAGATTTCTGCCAGCGCCTTGCGTTCGCTTTCGTCGGCACTGAGCTTTACCGTCACACCGGCCTGGGGAACCTCATCGACCGATATGGGATGGCTGAGCGGAAACGTCCCCGTCATCCGTCCTGTCCTTGTTGCGCGTCATCCGGTACGGGCCAATCGACCCGCCCAGCCTCGATATCGGATGTCGCCTGAGAAGCCAATCGCTCCGCGCATTCCAACGCATAGGCCGCCAGACGGTTCGCCTCGCCGGGATGAGAGTCGCCGGCGAACGCGTTGCGGTCGATCGCGGCCGCGAGAACCGCCAGGTCGCGGTCCGCCAGCGGCGGCCGGAACGCATCGAATCGCCCGTAGACCGAGCGCCCGATCTTCTTCATGCGCTTGCCGACGGACATGTCGCCAACGCCCATTTCGCGCAGGTTGCGATCCATGTCCTTGAGGAAAAAGTCGAAAACGTCCTGCCCGACCGCCGATATCGCCTTGTCTTCGCCCCTCAGGCGTTCGATGACGAGCACGAGATGCAGCATGAGCATCTCAAAACGTCCATCGATGGTATCGGGGACGGCCCAGTCGCGATAAAAGACCGGTTGCCGCGCCTGTGCCACGATCGACAGATAGAGCGGCCCGACGTCAACACCCTTGCGACGATTGAAAAATCCGAAAACCATGTTCCGTACACGTGCCGATGTTTCCGACGCTTCTCAGGCCCTGATGGACCCGACCTTGCGCACCTCATCCAAATCCCGTTGCCGGGCCGATCGTACCGCGTCCCGCGCGCTCCCCATCACCCGGGCAGGCCTGGCGGCGCTTCTTCTCGTCGTAGGCCTGTCCGGGTGCGGCACGTCCGAAACGTTCGTTCACGGCCAGAAAATCACCCAGGAGCAGTTGCAGCAGGCGCCTGTCGGCGCAAGCCGCGAGCAGGTGGAACTCGCGCTCGGCACCCCGTCGACGACGGGCGTGACCAACAACGAGGTGTTCTACTACATCTCACAGACGGAGGTGCAACCGGTTCGCTTCCTCAATCCCCGCATCGTCGACCGCCGCATCCTCGCGGTCTACTTCGATTCCGACGGGCGGGTGCGCGAGATCGCCGAGTACGGCCTGAAGGACGGCAAGGTGTTCGACTTCATCGCCCGCAAGACCCCGACGACCGGCGAAGACCTCGGCTTCGTCTCGCAGGTCCTGAAGGGCGTGCTGCAGCCGTCGCTGTAGGGCATTTCCGGCTCGGATCCATACGATCCGAACGTCTGCAGGCGAACCGGAGACCGGTTCGCCGTCCGTGAACACGACAGGGCGACGGCGCGCCATCGCGCGGCGCGACCGTCCGGCACGGCGCGCGAATCGAGTGCTTCGATTCCCCTCCCCGCACGAAAACGCCCGCGGACGCGGGCGTTGTCGTTCGGGCCCTGCGTGGACCAGACGCGGCTCCCGGCAGGCCGGGAGCCGCGTCGGTCTCAGTGGGCGAGCACCGCGAGCAGCAGCAGTGCCACGATGTTGGTGATCTTGATCATCGGGTTCACCGCCGGACCGGCGGTGTCCTTGTAGGGATCACCCACCGTATCGCCCGTCACGGCCGCCTTGTGGGCCTCCGAGCCCTTGCCGCCGTAGTGCCCGTCCTCGATGTACTTCTTGGCGTTGTCCCAGGCGCCGCCGCCGGCGGTCATGGAGATCGCGACGAAGAGGCCGGTCACGATCACGCCCAGCAGCATCGCGCCGACGGCCGCAAAGGCGTTCGCCTTGCCGGCAATCGCCAGCACCAGGAAGTAGACGACGATCGGCGACAGCACCGGCAGCAGCGACGGCACGATCATCTCCTTGATCGCCGCCTTGGTCAGCATGTCGACCGCCCGCCCGTAGTCCGGACGCACGGTGCCTTCCATGATGCCCGGGTTCTCCTTGAACTGCCGGCGCACCTCCTCCACGACGGCCGCTGCGGCCCGCCCGACGGCGGTCATGGCGATGCCGGAGAACAGGAACGGCAGCAGGCCGCCGAAGAACAGACCGACCACCACGTACGGATTGACCAGCGAGAAATCGAGCTGACCGGGACCGATGTCGGCGAAGTACGGGTACTTGTCGGAGTTGGCGATGAAGAACTGGAGATCCTGGTTGTAGGCGGCGAACAGCACCAGCGCGCCGAGACCGGCCGAGCCGATCGCGTAGCCCTTGGTGACGGCCTTGGTGGTGTTGCCGACGGCGTCGAGCGCATCGGTGGTGACGCGCACTTCCGCCGGCAGATCCGCCATTTCCGCGATGCCGCCGGCGTTGTCGGTCACCGGACCGAACGCGTCGAGCGCCACCACCATGCCGGCCAGCGCCAGCATCGTCGTGACCGCGATGGCGATGCCGAACAGGCCGGCCAGCGAGTTGGTGACGATGATGCCGGCGATGATCACCAGCGACGGCAGCGCGGTCGCCTCCAGCGAGATGGCGAGCCCCTGGATCACATTGGTGCCGTGGCCGGTCTGCGACGCGGCCGCGATGGAACGCACCGGCCGGAAGCCCGTGCCGGTGTAGTACTCGGTGATCCAGACGATGAGGCCGGTGACCGCCAGCCCGGTGGCGCCGCAGAGGTAGAGCGCCAGCGGCGTGTAGGCGAGCCCCCCCGCGGTGGTCAGCGGCGTGGTCAGGCTGCCGAAGACCAGCCACGTCACCGGCAGCAGCACGATCAGCGAGAGCACCGCCGTGGTGATGAAGCCCCGGTAGAGGGCGCCCATGATCGACTGCTTGACGCCGAGCTTCACGAAGAAGGTGCCGATGATCGAGGTCACCACGCAGGCGCCGCCGATCGCCAGCGGATAGAGGGTGGCGCCGGCCAGCGTGTCGGTGCCGGCGAAGAAGATCGCGGCCAGCACCATGGTGGCCACCACCGTCACCGCGTAGGTCTCGAACAGGTCGGCCGCCATGCCGGCGCAGTCGCCGACGTTGTCGCCGACGTTGTCGGCGATGGTGGCCGGGTTGCGCGGGTCGTCCTCCGGGATGCCCGCCTCGACCTTGCCGACGAGATCGCCGCCGACGTCGGCGCCCTTGGTGAAGATGCCGCCGCCCAGCCGGGCGAAGATGGAGATTAGCGAGGCGCCGAAGCCAAGGGCCACGAGCGCGTCGATGACCACCCGGTCGCCGTTGGCATAGCCGAGGCCGGCCGTGAGGATCAGGTAGTAGACGGCCACGCCGAGCAGCGCGAGGCCGGCGACGAGCATGCCGGTGACCGCCCCCGACTTGAAGGCGATGTCGAGGGCCGCGGCGAGGCTGCGGCTCGAGGCCTGGGCCACGCGGACGTTGGCGCGCACCGAGACGAGCATGCCGATGAAGCCGGCGGCCGCCGACAGGATCGCGCCGATGGCGAAGCCGATCGCCACTGTGATGCCGAGCAGCAGGGCGACGATGATGAAGATCACGACGCCGACGATGGCGATGGTGGTGTACTGGCGGGTCAGATAGGCCTGCGCGCCTTCCTGAATTGCGCCGGCGATTTCTTGCATCCGTGGGCTGCCGGCATCAGCCGACATCACCGAACGAATCGCCCAGATGCCGTAGAGCACCGACAGCAACCCGCACAGAATTACGATCAGAACACCAACCATTCCGCTTCTCCCTGAGGCGCAGCCAGCCCCCCTTGGCGGCGCAGACGTTTTGTTTTGTTTTGGTTTTGGCACGCCGGAACGGCGGCGGGAGCGGCTTATTGGTGCCGGTCGCGGTGAAAGGCGTCAAGAGCACAACCGCTCGGTGACGCGTTTCTAGCTCAGGCGGTGGCGGCCGGTCAGCGTCAGCCAGGCCAGCGCCGCGATGGTCAGGCCCACCGCCGGGAACAGCATCCAGTTCACCATCTCCCATCCGGCGCCGTTGAGGATCTTGCCGGAGGAGAATGACGCCATCGCAACGACGCCGAAGACGCAGAAGTCGTTGGCGGCCTGGACGCGCGCCCGTTCCTCGGGGCGCTGGGCATCGGTCAGCATCGACGTCGCGCCGATGAAGCCGAAATTCCATCCCAGCCCGAGCAGGATCAGCGCCAGCCAGAAGTGCGCCACGGTGATGCCCAGCAGCGCGACGATGCCGGCCGCAAGCAGCAGCGACAGCCCGATCGAGGTGATGGTCTCTCGGCCGAACCGGGCGACCAGCGAGCCGGTGAAGAAGCTCGGACCGAACATGGCGATCACGTGCCACTGGATGCCGAGCGCCGCATCGTCCTGGCTGAGCCCGCACTGGACCATCGCCAGCGGCGCGGCGGTCATGACGAGGCTCATCAGCGCAAACGACGAGACGGCGCAGAGGATCGCGATCGCGATTCGCGGCTCCCGCAGGATCGTCAGCAGCGGCCGCCCGCCGCTAGCGCCCTTGTGGATGGACGGCTTCGGGATGGAGACGAACCCCAGGATCCCCATCGCCAGCACGCAGAGCACCGCCTGGGCGGCAAAGCCGCCGGCGAACTGGACCGGCGAGAACAGGTCGCGGGTGAGGATGATCGATTGCGGTCCGATGATGCCGGCCAGCACCCCGCCGGCCAGCACCCAGGAGATCGCCTTCGGCCGGAACCCGACGCTGGCGGTGTCGGCCGCGGCGAATCGGTACTGCTGCACGAACGCGGCCGAGAAGCCGGTCACCCAGGTCGCCAGGCAGAACAGCAGGAAATGCCCCGACAGGACCGCGAGGCAGGCCGAAAGCCCGCCCATCGCCCCGATGCCGGCGCCGACCAGGAAGCCGCCGCGGCGGCCGATCCAGCGCATCAGCAGCGCCGCCGGCACCGTGCCGCAGGCCGTCCCCAGCACCATGGTGGTGATCGGCAGGGTCGACAGGGACTTGTCGTCGCCGAGCAGATAGAAGCCCGCCAGACCCCCCGTCGCGATGGTGATCGAGGTCATCGCGCCGCCGATCGCCTGGGCGGCAGACAGCAGCCGCGCGTTGCGGCGCGCGAGCCCGTCGTCGATCAGATGGCTGGATGCGCTGGCGGTCATGGCGGCTCGAGCGTGGGGCGAAGGCACGGTGCCGGTCACCTGCGAGGGCGGCGGCGCGCCACAATGCGATGCCGGCCGGCAGAGAGGCAAGCGCCGCCCGTGCCCGCCCGGTCAGAAGTGGTGGAAGGATCCGGCGCCGAAGGCGAGCGGCGCGCCGTCGCGGCCCAGGATGCGCACGCCCTCGCCGTCCTCCACCGAGCCGATTTCCGTCACCGCCAGCCCCGCATCCCGCAGCTCGACCAGATAGGCGCCGACATATTCGGGCGGGACGGCGGCCACGATCTCGTAGTCGTCGCCGCCGCAGACGGCCAGTTCGAAGGCGGCGGGGTCGGCAGCGACCGCCTTTGAGACGGCGGTCGAGAGCGGGATCTGCGCCGCTTCCAGCCGCACCGCCACGCCCGATGCCTTGGCCATGCGCTGCATGTCGCCGACCAGGCCGTCCGAGACGTCCAGGGCTGCGTGGGCATAGCGGCGGACCGCCTGCGCGGCGGCGGTTCGGGGTTCCGGCATCAGGTATCGCGCTGCCAGATGCGCGCGGGCGTCGGGCGACAGCCGCCACGCATCGGCCTGGTCGGCGTTCTTGCGCAGGGCGAGCCCGAGGGCGGCGTCGCCGATCGTCCCGGTGACGAAGATGCGGTCGCCCGGCCTGGCGCCGGCCCGCCGCACGATGGCGCCTTCGGGCAGCCGTCCGAGCGCCGTGATCGACACGGTCAGGCCGCCGGAGGCCTTCAGCGTGTCGCCGCCCAGCAGCGTCACGCCGTAGCGCGCCTGGTCGGCGGCGAGTCCGCCGACGAACGCTTCGAGCCACTCGACCGTCCAGTCGTCCGGCAGCGCGAGCGCCATCAGGTAGCCGAACGGCTCGGCGCCCTTGGCGGCCAGGTCCGACAGGTTGACGCGCAACGCCTTCGCGGCGATCGCGGCGGGCGGATCGTCGGCGAAGAAGTGGATGCCGGCCGCCAGCGCGTCCTTGGTGAGGACGATGTCGGTGCGGCTCTTCGGGTGGACGATCGCCGCGTCGTCCTTCAGGCCGGCGGCCCCCGCATCGGTGGCGAGCGGCGCCAGATAGCGCTCGATGAGTTCGAACTCGCCGGGACGCTCCACCTCGCTCATGCCTTCTGGGGTCGCGGTGATCCGGACATCTCGGTGGGACGCATCTCACGTCCGATGCGATCGAGCACGCCGTTGACCATGCGCGGCTCGTCGCCGTCGAAGAACGCCTTGGCGACGTCGACATACTCGGTGATGATCACCCGGGCAGGCACGTCGGCGCGGCGCAGCAGCTCGTAGACGCCGCAGCGCAGCATCGCGCGGAGGGTGGCGTCCACCCGCTTCAGCGGCCAGTCGGCGGCGAGCGCCTCGTTCACCTTGGGGTCGATCTCGCGCTGGTCGTTCACCACCCCCGCGACGATGCCGCGGAACCAGGAGAGGTCGAGCGCCCGCCAGTCCGCGCCCTCGATGTCCTGCTTCAGCCGGAACAGCTCGAACTCGGCGATCACGTCGGCCACCGGGGCGCGGGTGATTTCCAGCTGGTAGAGCGCCTGCACGGCGGCGAGCCGGGCGACGCCGCGCTGGTTGGCGGGGCGTTCGGCGGGTTTGGAGTCGGATTGACCAGGCTTGGTCATCGTCTCGCTCATCCTCCGAACCGGGCGGCAAGCTCGTACATCGCCAGCGCCGCCTCGGCAGCGCTGCCGCCCTTGTTGCGGCGGTCGACGTGGGCGCGCTCCCAGGCCTGTTCGCCGGTCTCGACGGTCAGGATCCCGTTGCCGAACGGCACGCCGGTCTCGATCACCAGGCCCATGATGGCACGGTTCGATTCTCCGGCGACGATGTCGTAATGCCCGGTTTCGCCGCGGATGACGCAGCCGATCGCCACCACCAGGTCGAAGTCGAAACGCCCCTCTTCGGCCGCTGTCAGCGCCATCGACAGCGCCGACGGGATCTCCAGCACGCCGGGAACCTGGATGCGCTCGTAGGTGACGCCTCGGACGTCGAACACCTTCCGTGCGCCGTCGAACAGCGCGTCGGCGAGGTCGTCGTAGAACCTGGCCTCGATGATGAGGGCGTGGGGAGCGGTCTGGTTCATCGGTCACTGTGCCAATTGGGCCGCCCCGCCGGCAGGCGGAGGTTTCCTCGCGCCGCGGAGACGGTTGCAACGTCTTTTGCCTCAGGATGCCCGCCCCTCGTCCGGGACCGGGCACCCGTGATCAAATCGAGTGCAGAGACGAACCATGAGAGGCTGTCTTTGTCCAGTCGTCGGCTGCGGATCAGGTCTGCGTTTGTGGGGGCGCTGACGCTTCCTGCAGGCGCGCGACGTAGCGCGCCATCATGTCGACCTCGAGATTGACGGCATCGCCCGGGCGCGCGTCGCCCCAGGTGGTCACCTTCAAGGTGTGCGGGATCAGCATGACCGTGAAGACGTCGCCCGCCACCCCGTTGACCGTCAGCGACGTGCCGTCGAGGGCGACGGAGCCCTTTTCCGCGATGAAGCGCGACAGCGCCGGCGGCGCGCGGAACGCGAAGCGGGCCATATCGCCCTCGTCGGTGCGCTCCAGAAGCTCCGCGACCCCGTCGATGTGGCCGGTGACGATGTGGCCGCCCAGTTCGTCGCCCAGCGTCAGCGAGCGCTCCAGGTTGATCCGCGTGCCGGTCGTCCAGCGGCCGAGCGTCGAACGATCCAGCGTCTCCGGCGAGATGTCGACGGCGAAGCGCGACCCGCCGGTGTTGGTCGGCATGCACGCGGCCACCGTCAGGCAGACGCCCGAGCAGGCGATCGACGCGCCGATGGCGATCCCGTCGGCCGGATAGCGGCTCTCGATGGCGGCGCTGATCCCCGCCTCTGCGCGCGTGACGTCAGCCACCCGCCCCACGTCGGTGACAATCCCGGTGAACATCGCGTCGTGCCTCGTCGTTGGGTCTGCTGTCGCCGGGCCGTGGCCTAGCCGGCCCGCCAGAAATGGGTAACGCGATCGGCTCCCACCAGTCCGTCGTCGAGAACGCGGAAGGCCGGCGCCGTGAACACCGTGTCGGGCTCGATCCCGCCGAGCGCCGCCACGCCCCCCGCCCCGATCACCGTCGGCGCGCGGTAGAGGATCGCCTCGTCGACCAGGTCCGCCTCGACGAAGGAGCGCGCAACCCGCGCCCCGCCTTCGACGAGGATCGTGGTGAGCCCGCGGTCGGCGAGCCCTCGGAGAACGTCGTGGATGTCGAGCCGGCCCCCCGGGCGGATCAGCCGCGAGACCACCGTCGCGCCGGCCTCCGTCAGCGCGCTCACCCGGTCGCGCGGCGCGTCCGGCCCGACGACGACCCACAGCGGCGCCTCCAGGGCGGTCCGCACCAGCTTGCTCGTCAGCGGCAGCCGGGCGGCCGCGTCGAGGACGACCCGGACCGGCGACCGCGGCTCCAGGCCGGGCAGCCGGCAGGTCAGCAGCGGATCGTCGGCGAGCGCGGTGCCGATGCCGATCAGCACCGCATCGGTCTCCGCCCGCAGCATGCAGGTGCGCGCCTTCGCTTCCGGCCCCGAGATCGCCACCTGCCCGGCACCGTCGCGGCCGATCGCGCCGTCGGCGGAAATGGCCAGCTTGAGGCGGATGTGCGGACGGCCATCGACCATGCGGCGGATGTGGCCGGCGTGGTCGCGCCGCGCCTCCGCCGTCAGCACGCCGGAGGTGACCGCGATGCCGGCCGCCTCGATCCGCGCGAGGCCGCGCCCGAAGACCAGCGGATTGGGGTCATCGAGCGCGCTCACCACGCGTCCGACGCCGGCGTTGATCAGGGCGTTCGAACACGGGCCGGTGCGTCCGAAGTGGGCGCACGGCTCAAGGCTGACGTAACAGGTCGCGCCCCTGGCCGCCTCGCCCGCCGCGGCCAGCGCGCGCACTTCCGCGTGCGGGCGGCCGCCCACGTCCGTCCAGCCGCGGGCCACCACCACCGGCGTTCCGCCGTCGTGGCGGACGATCACGGTGCCCACGGCCGGGTTCGGCCAGGTGTGGCCTGCGTTGCGGCGGCCAATGGCCAACGCCGCGGCCATGAACCGCCGATCGAGATCTGCCTGCCGGTCGGCGCTCAACCCAGCCACCTGCGTCGTCACTGGTCCTGGGGAACCGGGTCGATGTCGTCCGGCTGCGCGAGTTCGCCGATGAACGCCTCGAAGTCCCGTGCTTCCCGGAAGTCCTTGTAGACCGACGCGAACCGCACGTAGGCCACGTCGTCGATCATCTTCAGCGCCGTCATCACCAGATTGCCGATCTCCTCGGCGGTGATCTCGCTCTCGCCAGAGCTCTCCAGCTGGCGGACGATGCCCGACACCATCTGCTCGACCTGCTCGGGCGGCGTCGGCCGCTTGCGCATCGCCACCTGCACCGAGCGCATCAGCTTGTCGCGGTCGAACGGCACCCGCCGGCCCGACCGCTTGATCACCGAAAGCTCGCGAAGCTGCACCCGCTCGAACGTGGTGAAACGCCCGCCGCAGGTCAGACAGACGCGACGCCGCCGGATGGCGGTGTCGTCTTCCGTCGACCGGGAGTCCTTGACCTGCGTTTCATCGCCGCCGCAATACGGGCACCGCATCGGGGCTCAGAGACCCTGATAGATCGGGAAGCGGTCGGTGAGCGCCCGGACCCGCTTGTTGACCTCCGCCTCGACCGCGCCGTTCTCGTCGCTGCCAGCCGCCGCCAGACCGTCGACCACCTCGGTGATCATCAGCCCGACCTCGCGGAACTCGGCGGTGCCGAAGCCGCGCGACGTCGCCGCCGGCGTGCCGAGCCGGATGCCGGAGGTGATCGTCGGCTTCTCCGGATCGTTCGGCACGCCGTTCTTGTTGCAGGTGATCCCGGCCCGCTCCAGGGCGGCTTCCGCCGCCTTGCCGGTGATGCCCTTCGGCCGCAGGTCCACCAGCATCAGGTGGGTGTCGGTGCCGCCGGAGACGATGTCGAAGCCGTTCTCGCGCAGCGTCTCGGCGAGCACCTTGGCGTTGTCCACCACCGAGCGCGCATAGAGCTTGAAGGACGGCTGCAGCGCTTCGCCGAAGGCGACCGCCTTGCCGGCGATGACGTGCATCAGCGGCCCGCCCTGCAGGCCCGGGAAGACGGCCGAGTTGATCTTCTTGGCGATGTCGGCGTCGTTGGTCAGCACGATGCCGCCGCGCGGCCCGCGCAGCGTCTTGTGGGTGGTCGAGGTGACCACATGGGCGTGCGGCAGCGGGCTCGGCACGACCCCGCCCGCGACGAGGCCCGCGAAGTGCGCCATGTCGACCATCAGGTAGGCACCGACCTCGTCGGCCACCGCCCGGAAGCGCTCGAAGTCGATGGTGCGCGAATAGGCGGAGCCGCCGGCGATGATGATCTTCGGCTTGTGCTCGCGCGCCTGCGCCTCGAGCTGGTCGTAGTCGATCAGTCCGGAGTTGTGGCCGACGCCGTACTGGATCGCGTTGAACCACTTGCCGGAGAGGTTCGGCCGCGCCCCGTGGGTGAGATGCCCGCCGGCGTCCAGGCTCATGCCGAGCACGGTGTCGCCGGGGCTGGCGAGCGCCAGCAGCACGGCCTGGTTCGCCTGGCTGCCGGAGTTCGGCTGCACGTTGGCGAACTGGCAGTCGAACAGCCGCGTCAGCCGCTCGATGGCGAGGTTCTCGGCGATGTCGACGTACTGGCAGCCGCCATAGTAGCGCCGGCCCGGATAGCCCTCGGCGTACTTGTTGGTCAGGATCGAGCCCTGCGCCTCCAGAACGGCGCGCGAGACGATGTTTTCCGAGGCGATCAGCTCGATCTCGTGCCGCTGGCGACCGAGCTCCTTCTCGATGGAGCCGAAGATCTCCGGGTCCGATTCGGACAGGGGCGCGGTGAAGAACCCTTCTTCACGGGTGTCGAAGGCGGCGGAGGGAGAGCTGCTTGTCGTCATGTTCTCATCTTCCGAGTCGAGGACCTGGATGGCGTCCGGAAAATCGAAAAACCGGCCGGATGGCCGGCTCCGGGCACATGCCCTAACTGACCAAGGGCGGATGCCCTCGTCGACGAATTGGGGGCCTGTTCGTTCGCGGGGGACCGGATGGTCGGGTCCGGCCGGCGAAGGCCGCGGTCCCGAGTGCGACACCCCCGCGCTCGCGCCGGACGATAGTGTCGGCGACGATGCATTGCAACAGCGGGCGCCTCCCGGCAGAGCGCCACCGCCCGTCCAGGCCGCCCCTCCGGACACGGGCGCCCAAAACGCGAAACGGCACCCCGGGGGGTGCCGCATCGTCCGTTCGACGTCTCGCAGGCTGTTCGGGCGGCTCAGCGCAGGGCCAAGCCTTCCGCGCCGTCGCGGTCGTAGATGTCCGGGCGGAAGTGCACCACCCCGTCGGCCGTCGACCAGGCGGTGATGTAGCTGAAGTAGACCGGCGTCTGGGTCTTCAGCGCCACGTCGAGGCGTTCGCCGGAGCGGATCGTCTCGTCCACCTGCGCCCGCGTCCAGCCGTTGTCCTGCAGCAGCCAGGTGATCAGCTCGCGGACGTTCTGCACGCGCACGCAACCCGACGAATGGAACCGGAAGTCCTGGCCGAACAGGTTCTTCGCCGGCGTGTCGTGCATGTACACTTGGTGGGTGTTGTGGAAGTTGATCTTCACGGTGCCCAGCGAGTTCCCCTCGCCCGGCTCCTGACGGAACATGTACTGGGCCGCCTCGTCGGTGTTCCAGTCGATCTCGGTCGGCTGCAACTCCTCCTCGGTGTTGCCCCAGCGGTAGATCTTGATCTTGTTGCGCGTGAGGTACTCCGGGTCTTCCTTCATCTTTGGGATCAGATCCTTCTTGATGATGGAGACCGGGACGGTCCAGTAGGGGCCGAAGTTCAGCTCGTAGATCTTGCTGGACAGGACCGGCGACGGCCGGTCGATCTTGCCCACCACCGCGGTGTGGCGCGAGCGCACGCGGCCGTTCTCGACCGCCTCGATCTCCGCCGCCGGAATGTTCACCATCACGTAGCGGGAGCCGAGATCGCCCGACATGGAGCGCACGCGCACCAGGTTGGTCTCGAGCTGGCGCAGGCGGGACTGGGCCGGGACGTTGAGGGCGGTCAGCGTGTTCTGGTCGACGACGCCGTCGGCGTTGAGGCCGTGGCGCAGCTGGAAGCGGCGCACCGCGGCATCGACGTAGGAATCGAACGTCTGGGCCGATCCGGCCGTCTGGCTCAGGTCACCCGAGATCATCAGGCGCTGACGCAGCACCTGGACGTTCTGGTTGCGGACGCCGAGGCGCAGCGTCGGCTCGCCCGGAGGCACCATCGGCCAGCCGCCCTGGGCGACGATCTGGTTGTAGCGCTGGATCGCCAGCTCGATATAGGACGCCGTTTCCGGCGACAGCGTCGGGGCGGACGACTTCACCGAACTCACGGCCGGCAGCGTCGCGTCGAAGCGATCGGCCCATTCGGCGCGCGACTTGTAGTCCTGCAGCGCCTGCAACGCGGACCCCTGCGCATGCGCCGGCTGGGGCGAAAGCCCTGCCAGAAGCGCCGATCCGGCCACAGCCACACCGGCGACGATCCGCATCGCCGCGCGATAGGCGGCTGATCCAGGCGTCCGAACCGCACGTACGGTCATTGTCAGTTCTCCAAGAAACGCAGCCGCACCCCAGTCGAAACACCCGATTGGGTTAACACGCGGAGGGTTAACAAACAACGATCGGACGCCTCGGGAGACCCGGCCCTCGGACATCACAACCCGGTGAAAAAACCGCAATCAGCGCAGTCGTAGCTTACCGGAACACGGAGGTTTGATGCCCGCTTCCCTCGGATTGATTCTGCTGACGACCTTCCTGAGTACGGCGCTGATGTTCACGCTGATGTGGCGAATTCATGTCGACGTCGGCGATGCCAGCGTCATCGACTACTACTGGGGGCCCGGCTTCGTCATCATCGCAGCCCTCGCCTTCTGGATGGGCCCGCCCGCCGGCGCGCTCCAGGCGGCGTTCCTGTTCGCGGTCATCGTCTGGGCCGCCCGCCTCACCCACTACGTCGTCCGCCGGCACCGGCGCGCACGGGCCGAGGACGGCCGATACCGACGCTTCCGCGCGCAGGGGGGCCCGGCCTTCTGGTGGAAGAGCCTGTTTTCCATCTTCCTGCTGCAGGCCGTGCTGCAGTGGCTGATCGCCATGCCGATCCTCGTCGCGATCGGCCTCGCCGCGGCGGTGCCGAACACCGCCGTCGTGGCGCTCGGCTTTGCCGCCTTCGCCATCGGCTTCGTCATCGAGGCCATCGCCGACGCCCAGCTGGCCGCCCACCGGAACGACCCGGCCCGGGCGGGCACGGTCCTCGACACCGGCCTGTGGGCCTGGAGCCGGCATCCCAACTATTTCGGCGAGGTGGTGCTGTGGTGGGGCCTGGCGATCGTCGCCTACGGCCTGTCGGGCAGCCTTTGGTCCTTCCTCGGGCCGGCGGTCCTCACCCTGGTGATCACCGCGGTCTCCCTCAAGCTGACCGAGGACCACGTGGCCGAGACAAGGACGGGCTTCGCCGCCTACAAGGCGCGCACCAGCGCCTTCCTGCCCTGGCCGCCGGCGGCCGCACGCAAGGCGCGGCTGTAACGGCAGGCGGCGCGCGCGAAGCCGGCCGCACCCGGGCCGCATCGACCCGGGCGGACGGCACTACATGCGGTAGAGGATCTGGTCCTGCCAGAAGCGGTCGAGGCGCTGCAGGGCGGTCGTCATCGCCTGCAGGTCCGACGGATCGATGGCGCTGATCGCGGTCATCGTGTGGATGTGGCGGTCGAACAGCGCCTCGACGATCGCCGCGATCTCCTGCCCCGTCTCCGTCAGCGTCAGCCGGACGGTGCGCTTGTCGCTGTCGGAGCGTTCCTGGCGGACCAGATCCTGCTCGACCAGCTTCTTGACGTTGTAGGAGACGTTGGAGCCGAGATAGTAGCCCCTGGTCTTCAGTTCGCTCGCCGTCACCGCGCTGTCGCCGATATAATAGATCAGCACCGCCTGGACGTTCGAGACATCGGTGCGGCCGAGGCGGTCGAACTCGTCCTTCACCACGTCGAGGAAGCGGCGATGAACGCGCTCCACGAGTTTCACGGCGTCGAGAAAGACCGGCTTCAGCTCGTCGGCGGAAAGGGCGGCCGGGCGCGCCGGCGCTCCGAATTGCATCGTCATCGTTGAGCCTCCTGTCGTGCCGCGCCGTCTTGGGTCGGGTGCGTGCAACAGGGCCAACCCTCGGCCGGCCGCGCTAAGGCCTCCTTAAGGGATAAGATGAATCGGGAGTGAATCATCAACTTGTGGCAATAAGGTCACGCCGACGTTCAGGAACTCCGGCCTTGTGGCGCCGTTCGCCTCACTGACCCATGTTCCGCCAAGATGCATCCCGTCAGGAGACGACCGACATGAAGCACCCCCTCCTCGCCTGCGGCCTCGCCGCCTGTCTCGTCGCCCCCGCCGTTCCGACGTTTGCCGCCGACTGCGGGTCCCAGACCGTGGTCGTCGAGGGCGAGACGCTGAGCGACGTCGCCGCCCGCTGCGACGTCACCGTCGACGAGATCACCGACGCCAACCCCGCGCTGGTTCCGGGCACGGTGCGGCCGGGCACCGAAATCGCGCTGCCGGGTCCGCTCGGCGGGGGCTGGACGGAACGGGCCAAGGGGGCGCTCCGCAGCGCCGGCGAGGAAATCCAGGACTCGGCCCAGCAGGCCGGCGACAGGATCCGCGACCTCAGCGGGCGCGCCAGCGAGGAGATCCGCGACGCCGCCGACCGGGCCGGCCAGTCGGTCTCCGACTACCTGAAGGACCATCCGGAACTCGACGCCAACCTGCGCGACGCCGGCGCCCGCGTCGGCATCCCCGGCGTCGAGGCCCCCAACGTCGCCGGTCCCGACATCATCGTCACCCCGGCCTCGGCCAGCCCGGGGGAAAGCGTCACCATCACCGCGAGCGGGCTTCCGGGCGGAACCGAGGTGACCATCGGCGCCGGCGCGCCCGAGACCGAGCCGGTGGTGATCGACACCGTCACCACCGCCGCCGACGGCACCCTGGAGGCCACCGTCGCGATGCCGGCGGGCGCCACCGCCGACAGCACGATGGTGTTCGTGGTGGAGACCAGCCGGGTGCGGCTCACCTCCGATCCGGTGACGGTGGACGGCCAGTGATCGCGCGGGTCCGCTGATGATCATGGATCCGCTTCGCGCCCGGCGCTTGCGTGTCCTGGTGCGCCTGCTCGCATCGTTCGCGGTCGCGGGCGTCGTCGCCGCGTGCGCCTCCGGCTCCGGCACCGCCAGCGCCGCCAGCAGCAACATCGAGACGCTGCGCGTCTACAGCCTGTCGCTGGTCAACCAGGAGCGGGCGAAGGCCGGCCTGCACCCGCTGGTCCTCGACGCCAAGCTCAGCGCCGCCGCCCAGGCCCACGCCGACGACATGCGGCGGCGCAACTACTACTCCCACGTCTCGCCGACCGGCGGCGAGCCGCCGGACCGCTACAAACGCGCCGGCGGCTCGCTCTACGGTCATTTCGCCGAGAACATCGCCCGCTGCTACAAGTGCGCGACGCCGGCCGACAAGGCCGCGGTGCGCCAGCTCCACGAGCAGTGGATGGGCAGCCCCGAGCACCGCAAGCACATCTTCAAGACCGACGTGACGATCTACGGCTTCGGCCTCGCCGAGACCGACCGGGGCAAGCACTACGCGGTGGAGGAGTTCTACGGTCCCGTCACCGAGGAGGACGTGCGGCGTGCCGGCGGCTTCATCCTGCACCAGGGCCCGGAAAAATAGGGGCCGAATCTCGCCGGAAAAAATCGTCTCGGATCAAGGGCTTGAGGTCGAAACTTCGTCCCAGCCGTCGCCGGATCCGCGCCCGAGTTCCGGCGGCGGCCTACTCGGCCTCGGCGCTGCCGCCGCGCAGGTATTCGATGATCGCCGAGAAGTCCCGGCCGGCCTGTCCGTCGGCGGCGAACAGCGTGTAGAGCTGCTGGGCGCCGGCGCCCAGCGGCGTCGCCGTCCCGGTGGTGCGCGCCGCCTCCTGGGCGAGGTTCAGGTCCTTCAGCATCATCGCCCCGGTGAAGCCCGCCTGGTAGTCGCGGTTGGCCGGCGAGGTGGGGACCGGCCCGGGCACCGGGCAGTAGGTCGTCAGCGACCAGCACTGGCCCGACGCCTTGGAGGAGATGTCGAACAGCGCCTGGCGGTCGAGGCCGAGCTTGTCGGCCAGGTTGAACGCCTCCGACACGGCGATCATCGAGATCCCCAGCACCATGTTGTTGCAGATCTTGGCGGCCTGCCCGTTGCCGGCGCCGCCGGCGTGCACCACGGTCTTGCCCATCAGCTCGAGGAACGGCTTCGCCGCCTCGTACGCCTCCGGCGTGCCGCCCACCATGAAGGTCAGCGTCCCCGCCTCCGCCCCGCCGACGCCGCCCGACACCGGCGCATCGACCATGGCGATCCCGGCCTGCTCCGCCCGGTCGGCAACCAGCCGGGACGTCTCCACGTCGATGGTCGAGCAGTCGATGAGGATCGTGTCGGGACGCGCCTGGGCGACGATCCCCTCGTCGCCGAGATAGATCGAGCGCACGTGCTGGCCGGCCGGCAGCATGGTGATGATCGCGTCCGCCTCGCCCGCCACCTCGACGATCGACGCGGCCCTGCGGCCGCCGGCGTCGGCGAACCGGCTGAGCGCGGCTTCGTTGAGGTCGATGCCGGAGACGGTGTGGCCAGCCTTCAGGAGATTGGCCGCCATCGGGCCGCCCATGTTTCCCAGTCCGATGAAGCCGATCCGAGCCATGCCTGTGCGTCTCCTCGCAGATTGTCTCGTTCGCCGGGGCCGGCGGTCACCGCCCCGCCCCGATCGCGCCCTGAAAGACCATCCATATCAACGGACTGGAGCAACTTCCTCGCAAAGCCCGGGCGTCAGCGCGGGTCTTCGCGCTCCACCATTACCGCCAGCCCGATATAGACCATGACCGTCAGCACGTTGGCGCCGACCACCAGCATGCCGGATCCGAACAGGTCCGTCAGCACCGTGTGGCAGAGGATCTGGCTGGTGGCGGCGAGGATCCAGAGCACCGTGCCCCACGACACCGTCAGCCACATCCCCACCCCGGCCACGAGGCTGAGGACGGCGAAGTAGACGACCGCGATCTGCAGCTCGACCTGGAGGTCCCAGAACCAGACGCCGCGGACCTGCAGCACGCCGACGATGCGGGCCCAGTCCACCGTCCCGGTGGCCATCCACGCGACGCCGAGCGCGCGCATGTACCAGGTCATGGCGGTGCGCCAGCTGAACTTCGCCGTCTCGACCCTGAGGCCCTCGATATCGATCATCCGTCGTTACGCACTCTTCTGTCGGCCCTCCCGGCCGTCGGGTGCCGCCCGGGGCGCACCGCGCTCAGTCAAAGGCGAGCTCCCCCTCGGGGAGCGGCTCGAAATGCGCGGAAATCACGGCGGGATCAAGGTCCTCGACCCGGCCCGGCTGCCAGCGCGGCGTCCCGTCCTTGTCCACCAGCACCGACCGCACGCCCTCGTAGAAGTCCGCGTGCTGGAGGATGCGCGACACGATGCGGTACTCCATCGCCATGCACTCCTCGAACGACAGGTCGCGGGCGCGGCTGATCTCGTCGAAGGTGATCGCCAGCGAGCTGGGGGCGCGGGCGCGCAGCGTCTCCAGCGTCTCGCGAGCCCATTTCATGCCGGCATCGGCGTGGACCAGGGCGGCGAGTATCTCGTCCAGGCTGGGCTTCGCAAAGAAGTGGTCGATGTCGCTCTGGAGTTCCTGCAGCGGCGAGAGGTCCAGCGCGACGCTGGCCTCGGCGAGCGTTCCTTCCAGATCGCCCCCGGCGAGCAGGCGCTCCAGGATGCCGCCGATCGCGCCCGCTTCGACCGCATGGGTCGCCAGGCCGGCCCACAGGCAGTCCGCCTGGCCGAGCCGGGCCGCCGTCAGGCCGGCGTACAGCCCGCTGTGGCCCGGCATCCGCGACAGGATGTAGGAGCCGCCCACGTCGGGAAAGAAGCCGATCCCCGTCTCCGGCATGGCAAACACGGTGCGCTCGGTGGCGACCCGGTGCGACCCGTGCACCGAAATACCGACGCCGCCGCCCATGCAGATGCCGTCGATGAGCGCGACGTAGGGCTTGGGAAAGCGCTTGATCAGCACGTTCAGGCGATACTCGTCGCGGAAGAACGACACCGCCTCCGCGTATCGCTCGCGGCCCGTCGCCCAGATGTAGCGGATGTCGCCCCCGGCGCAGAACGCCCGGTCGCCCGCCGCCGTCACGATCACCTGGCGGACCTGCGGATCGCTCGCCCACTCCCTGAGGGTCGCGTAGAGCGCGCGCACCATGTCGTGGGTCAGCGCGTTCAGGGCCGTGGGACGGTTGAGGATCACAAGCCCGGTGTTGCCGTGCCTCTCGAAGACGACTTCGTCGCTCATCCTGCCCCGAATTCGTTGCTCGCGCGCGCCGCGCCCCTGCATCTCCCTACCGTGAATCGACCTTCGCTGGCAAAGCGCAACATTGCGTCGCGGCCAAGCCCTTGGACCCGCGGCTCGAACGGGCCTAATAAGGCGCACCGGACGACGGCGCTCCCGGAGGGCGCCGCCTCCCCGAAGACCCCAGCGCCGGAGGCCCGTGATGAAGATCGAACGCCCCACCCCGGGAACGTCGGCAGACATGCGCGACATCCTGCAGGGACGGCGCCTGCGCCGCCTGCGCCAGAACGACTGGACCCGCCGGCTCGTGCGCGAGACGACGGTGACCGTCGACGACCTGATCTGGCCGCTGTTCGTGATCGACGGCCACGACCGCCGCGACGAGGTGGCCACCATGCCGGGCGTCGACCGGCTGTCGATCGACCACGCGGTGCGCGACGTGGAGAAGGCGGCGAAGCTCGGCATCCCGGCGATCGCGCTGTTCCCCTACACCGACAGCGCGCTGCGCGACCCGGAGGGCAGCGAGGCGCTGAACGGCGACAACCTGATCTGCCGCACCGTGCGCGCCATCAAGGACGCCGTGCCGGAGATCGGCATCGTCACCGACGTCGCGCTCGACCCCTACACCAGCCACGGCCATGACGGGCTGATGTCCGGCGACGAGATCGTCAACGACGCCTCGGTGGCGCAGCTGTGCGCCCAGGCCCTCGTCCAGGCGCAGGCCGGCGCCGACGTCATCGCCCCCTCGGACATGATGGACGGCCGGGTGGGCGCGATCCGCTCGACCCTCGACGAGGCCGGCTTCGCCCACGTGCAGATCATGTCCTACGCCGCCAAGTACGCCTCGGCGTTCTACGGGCCGTTCCGCGACGCCATCGGCTCCAACACGGCGCTGAAGGGCGACAAACGGACCTACCAGATGGACCCCGGCAACGCGGCCGAGGCGCTGCGCGAGGTCGAGCTCGATCTGGCCGAGGCGGCCGACATGATCATGGTCAAGCCGGGCATGCCCTATCTCGACATCATCTGCCGGGTGAAGGACACCTTCCAGGTGCCGACCTTCGCCTATCAGGTGTCCGGCGAGTATGCGATGCTCGAAGGCGCGGCGCGCAACGGCTGGCTCGACGGCGACCGGGTGATGATGGAAAGTCTGCAGGCCTTCAAGCGGGCCGGCGCCGACGGCGTGCTGACCTATTTCGCCGTGCGGATCGCGGAACGCCTGAGGCAGGCCCGCCCATGATGCGGACGCGCGGCTGACGGAAGACGGCGAACGGCGGACGGAACGGGGGGATGGGGATGCCGACATGACCGCGAGCGCCAGCGTGACACCGAGCCGGGCCGCCCCGGACCTGGAGGCCATTCGCGACGCGGCCCGGCTGATCGGCGCGGACGTCGTCCGAACGCCCTTCCTGCCGGCGCCGAAGCTCTCCCAGCTGGTCGGCACCGAGATTCTCGTCAAGTACGAGAACATGCAGGTCACCAACTCGTTCAAGGACCGCGGCGCGCTGGTGCGCCTGCTGCAGCTGAGCGAGGCGGAACGGCGCAACGGCGTCATCGCCATGTCGGCCGGCAACCACGCCCAGTCGGTCGCCCATCACGCCAGCCGCCTGGGCATCGCCGCCACCATCGTCATGCCGGAGCAGACGCCGTTCGTGAAGGTCCAGTCGACCCAGTCGCGCGGCGCGCGGGTCGTGCTCAAGGGCGAGACGCTGGCGGAATCCCAGCTCGAGTGCGAGCGGCTCCAGGCCGAGCAGAACCTCACCCTCATCCACCCCTACAACGATCCCGACGTCATCCGCGGCCAGGGCACCATCGCGCTGGAGATGCTGGAGGACGTGCCGGACCTCGACACCATCGTCGTGCCGATCGGCGGCGGCGGGCTGATCTCCGGCATCGCCATCGCGGCAAAGGCGCTGAAGCCCGACATCGCCATCGTCGGCACCGAGACCGCGCTCTACCCGTCCATGTGGGGCGCGCTGCGCGGCGAGACCGTGGCCTGCGGCGGCAACACGCTGGCCGAGGGCATCGCCGTCAAGAACGTCGGCGACCTGACCCTGTCGATCATCCGGGCGCTGGTCGACGACATCATCCTCGTTGACGAGCCCTCCATCGAGCGCGCCGTCAACGCCTACCTGACCTTCCAGAAGACCATGGCCGAGGGCGCCGGCGCTGCCGGTCTTGCCGCCGTCATGATGGCGCCGGAGCGGTTTGCCGGCCGCAAGGTCGGCCTCGTCCTGTGCGGCGGCAACATCGATGCGCGCATCCTCGCCTCGATCATGGTGCGCGAGCTGGCCCGCGGCGAGCGCATCGTCGCGATCCGCGTGGTGATCCACGACCGGCCGGGCGTGCTCGGCGAGATCGCCGCGGCGATCGGCCGGCTTGGCGGCAACATCCTCGAGGTGTCGCACCACCGCCTGTTCCTCAACATCCCGGCCAAGGGCACCTCGGTCGACTTCACCATCGAGACGCGCGACGCCGCCCATGCGGCCGAGATCGTCACCGGCATCGAGGCGCTCGGGCTGACCGTCGACCGCCTGGACGCCGCAGAATCCCATTTCTGAGCGCCCTCTGCCGCCTTTTGACATCGGCGCGCGGGCACACCATCTGCGACGGAGCGACCTTTTGGGAGACTGCCTATGACCGCCGCGGCCGACTACACCGAGGACCACCCGCTGTTCGACCCCCTCGCCTACCCGCAGCTCTATTCGGGGCTCAGGATGCGGCGCTCGGTCGCCTTCATGATGGACTGCGTGCTGATCACCGTGCTGATGTTCGCCGCCTCGCTGGCGGTCCTGCTGCTCGGCATCATCACCTTCGGCCTCGCCTGGATCCTGTTCGCCATCCTCTGGCCCGCCGTCGCCCTCATCTACATCGCCTTCAGCCTCGGCGGCTCCAACTCGGCGACGCCCGGCATGCGGGCGATGGGCATCGAGCTCCGGCTGTTCCACGGCGGCAAGGTCTATCCGCTGCTCGCCGCGGTGCATGCCGTCCTGTTCTACGCGTCGGTGAGCTTCCTCACGCCGCTGGTGCTGCTGGTCGCCTTCTTCTCCGACCGCAAGCGGCTGCTGCACGACATGGTGCTCGGCACGGTGATGGTGGATTCCGCCGCGCTGCGTCAGCTCGAGCTGGACCTCGCGGCGCCGCAGGCCTGAGGCCCGGCCGGGCGGACGATCGGCGTCGGCGGAGACCGCTTCCGGCGCCGGCCCGCGGGCGGTGCCCGCCGCGATTCCCCGAAACACGTTTGCTCCTCCCGCCCCGCGATTGAGAACCGGATTTCTTCCGGCGGCCGGCGCGAACGTGCAATCTGCGCGCTCCTTTCGCCCATCCCGCCGGCCGCACGTCTCCGCCTGGGCTCGACACCGTCCCGGGAGAGCTGCAAGCCTGCGCGAGAGCGGGGCCGGCTGACGGCCCCGCGTGCCCGGATCGCGCCCGATGATGTCCATGCCCGACCTCGCGATGTGGCTGACATTCGGCGTCATCGCCGTCTCCGTCGTGCTCTACGCGACGGAGCGCTTCTCCATCGAGGCGGTCAGCCTCGGGGTCATCGTCGCCTATCTGGCGATGTTCCCGGTCGCCGGCCTGCCGACGGGCGGGCCCGACCTGTCGGCAGGAGACCTCCTCGCCGGCTTCTCCAACCCCGGCCTGATCACCATCCTCGCGCTGCTGGTGGTCGGACAGGGCCTCTACCACACCGATGCGCTCGAGCAGCCTTCCGCCATGATGGTCGCGGTCGTGCGCCGCTACGGGGCGCTGGCACTGGCCGGCGTGTTCCTGGCGATCGGAACGCTCAGCGCGTTCATGAACAACACGCCGGTCGTGGTCATGTTTCTCCCCGTCATGGTCGCCCTCGGCGCGGCGGTGAACCGCTCCGGCTCCCGCCTCCTGATGCCGCTGTCGTTCATCACCATCCTCGGCGGCATGACCACCGTGATCGGCTCGTCGACGAACCTGCTCGCCGTCGACGTCGCCCGCCGGGCCGGCGTCGCCGACCTGTCCTTCTTCTCCTTCACGCCGATCGCGCTGATCCTCGCGGCGGTCGGCGCGGTCTACGTGCTGGCCGTCATGCCGCGGATCCTGACGCCCCGGCGGTCGATGGCCGACGAGGTGCGCAGCGGCGCCGGCAAGCAGTTCATCGCCGAGATCCAGGTCCGCGACGGCCATCCCCTCGTCGGCGCGGCGGCGACGGCCGGACTGTTCCCCAAGCTCGCCGACATGACGGTGCGCCTCGTCCAGCGCGGCGAGCGCGCCATCCTGCCGCCGTTCGAGGACGTGACGCTGCAGCCCGGCGACCTCGTCATCGTGGCGGCGACCCGGGCGGCGCTGGAGCGCACCCTCTCCCAGCACCGCTCCATCATGTCGGACGCCGCCAGCCCGCCCGGGGACGCCGACGGTCCCCGCGTCGAGGGTGTGGTGACGCTCGCCGAGGCGATCGTCGCGCCCGGCTCGCGGCTGATCGGGCGCACCACCGCCCAGGCGGGCTTCCGCAGCGACACCGGCTGCGTGGTGCTGGGCATCCAGCGCCGCAGCCGGATGCCGCGCACGCCGATGACCGACATCCGCATGGAGGCCGGCGACGTCCTCCTGTTCGCCGGCGCCCGCGACCGCATCAAGCGGCTGCGCGCCAACCATGACGTGCTGCTCGTCGACTGGACGGCGAGCGAGGTGCATCAGCGGGCGAAGGCGCCGCGCGCCTTCCTGATCTTCGCCGTGATGGTCGCGGCCAGCGCCTTCGAGCTGGTGCCCATCGTCGCCGCGGCGCTCTTCGGCGCGCTCGCCATGCTGGTCTTCGGCTGCCTCAACATCCGCCAGGCCGGGCGCGTCATCGACGGACGCATCGTCATGCTGGTGGCGTCCGCGATCGCCTCGGCGACCGCGCTGGAGGCCACCGGCGGGGCGACGGCGGTGGCCGCCCGCGTGCTGTCGGCGATGGACGGCAGTTCGCCGGCGCTGGTCCTCTCGGCGCTGTTCCTGGTGATCGCGGTCGCCACCAACTTCGTCACCAACAATGCCGCGGCGGTGCTGTTCACGCCGATCGCCATCGGCGTGGCTCAACGCCTCGGCCTGCCGGCCGAACCGTTCGTGGTGACGGTGATCCTCGCGTCCAACTGTTCTTTCGCCACACCTGTGGCCTACCAGACCAATCTCCTGGTCATGGGGCCGGGCCATTATCGGTTTCGGGATTTTGTTGTCGCGGGAACGCCACTGGTGCTTATCTTGTGGGTGACATTTTCGCTGGCGGCGCCCTGGTACTACGGTTTGTGAGGAACCGGCCGAGTCGGATACACGATGCGGGTCGGCCCTCCGCCGAGCGGCAGGGGCCAGGCAAGCCTGGTCGACGAGCGTGGGGCGGCACGCCCGCCGACCGTCCGCCGCCACGCGGAAAGCTAGGGACCGGACTGAACGCAATGACGCGGCAATACAGCGACAATCCGCAGTTCTACCTGACGGCGGCCGCGCCCTGCCCCTATCTGGAGGGGCGCCTCGAACGCAAGGTGTTCACCCACCTGGTCGGGGACCGCGCGTCGGCGCTGAACGACATCCTGACCCAGGGCGGCTTCCGCCGGTCGCAGAACATTGCCTACCGGCCGGCCTGCGAGGGCTGCAAGTCGTGCGTCTCCGTGCGCGTCTGCGTCGACGGCTTCGACTGGACGCGGTCGTTCCGGCGGATCCTGGCGGCCTCGCGCGACCTGGTCGGCGAGGAGATCCCGTCGGCACCGTCGTCGGAGCAGTACGCGCTCTTCCGCGACTACCTGGATTCCCGGCACGCCAGCGGCGGCATGGCCGAGATGTCGGTGCTCGACTACGCCATGATGGTGGAGGACACCCATGTCGAGACCACGCTGGTGGAGTACCGCAAGGCGGGTCCCGACACCGCGGTGACCGGCAGCGGCACTGGCCCGCTCATGGCGGTGGCGCTCACCGACGTGCTCTCCGACGGGCTGTCGATGGTGTATTCCTTCTACGATCCGGCCGAGAACCGCCGCAGCCTCGGCACCTACATGATCCTCGACCACATCCGCCGCGCCCGCGAGCGCGGCCTGCCCTACGTCTATCTCGGCTACTGGGTCGATGGATCGCCGAAGATGGACTACAAGGTCCGCTTCCAGCCCCAGGAACACCTGGGTCCTCAGGGGTGGCAGCGGGTCTAGACGCATCCTATCTTGGTGGAGCCTCGACGCCCCTGTCGTCGCAGCCCGCGGCGCGCGCGATCGACCGATCGTCCGGGCAGCCGCCGAACGGACCGACTGACTTCCATCGAGCGACGTTCCGGGCGGGCAGTCCCGCCGGATCCGGAGCAAAGCGACTTTGCCCGCGGAGGCCGACGACCATGATCTACGTACTCGCCTTCTTCCTGCCGCCGCTTGCGCTCCTTCTCGAGGGCAAGGTGTTCTCGGCGCTGTTCAACCTGATCCTCATCGTGCTGGTCATCGTGCTGTCGCTGCTGACCCTGTTCACGTTCGCCTTCCTGCTGCTGATCCCGTCGCTGCACGCGATCATCGTCATCGCCCAGGCGCGCCGGAAGCGCGAGCACGACGAACTGGTCGAGGCGGCGCGGTCGGGCAAGCTCCGGATCGACCGCTAGAGCCATGACGCCGCTCGCCGTCCGCCTTGCCGACAAGCTCGCCAGCTTCTCCGAGCACTGGAAGCCGCGCATCGTCGCCTCCTTCAACGGCCACGACGTGATGGTGGTGAAGCTCAAGGGCGCCTTCGTCTGGCATTCCCATCCCGACACCGACGACTTCTTCCACGTGCTGAAGGGCCATCTGGTGATCGAGTTCCGCGACGGGTCGGTCGAGCTCGGGCCCGGCGACCTCTACGTGGTGCCGAAGGGCGTCGAGCACCGCCCCGTGGCCGAGGAGGAGGTCGAGCTGCTCCTCATCGAGCCCGCCGGCACGCCGAACACCGGCGATCCGGCCACCGCCGCGGAGAAGATCCGCATCTGACCCCCTTTGCTCCGGCGGCCACGTCGGGCGCGGCTGCCGCGCCCGCAGCCTCAGGCGATTCCCTCGACGGCCTGCAGGTTCGGCACCAGATGGTCGATGAAGGCGCGCACCACCGGCCGCATGTAGCGTGACGACGGGTAGGCGAGGAACAGGTCGGCCGGCTCCACCTCGTAGTCCGGCAGGATCCGCACCAGCGCGCCGCTCTTCAGTTCAGCCTCGACCAGGATGGACTGCACCGGCCCGGGACCACGCCCGGCCACCAGGCTGTTCACCAGCACGTCGGCGTTGTTGGTCCTGAGGCTCGGGCAGACCGGAAGATCGACGCTCTTCCCGTCGCCGGAGATCTGGAGCACGTCACCGGATTTCAGGATCGACGTCGTCGCGACCAGTGGACGGGTCGCCAGGTCCGCCAGGGTCTCGATGGCGCCTTCCCGGGCGAGATAGTCGGGCGCCGCGACCAGAATGCGCCGCACCACCCCGATCCGCCGCACGATGGTGTCCTGGCCCGCCGGGCGGCCATAGCGCAGGGCCAGATCGAAGTTCTCGAAGACCAGGTCGACCTCACGGTTGTCGAGCACGAGATCGACGCTCACCTTCGGGTGATCGTGTTGAAATGCCAACACACTCCTGTGAAATTGCCGTGCCCCGACACACGATGGCGCAAAGAGGCGCAATGTGCCCTCGATTTCGCCCATTTCTCTGCGCACGCCTTCGAGCGCCGCATCGAGTTGCGCCAGCGCGTCCCGGCCGGCCTCGTACAGCGCCAGTCCCGACGCTGTCGGCCGGACCGAGCGCGAGGTGCGTTCGAGAAGGCGCGCGTTCACGTACGTCTCGAGCTTACGTACATGTTTTGTTACCGCTGGTTGCGATATGGCGAGATCGCTGGCAGCAGCCGTCAGGGAACCACGCTCCACCGTGCGAACGAACGCGCGAAGGGTCTTGAGATCCATCTATGCCATCCGGTTATGTGTTCCATGCAGTCATAACCATAGCGCAATTCCTTTCCCCGCGGCATGATCGATTTCGTGCCCTCTACTCGAATATTGGATGAATGATGTCGCTTAGCAGACGATCTGTTCTCGTCGGTCTCGCCCTTGCGGTCGGTGGCTGCGTCACCCAGCGCCAGCCGACCATGCAGGCGGCCTCCAACGCCTACGTGCCCGATCCCTACTACGTCGCCATGTACGGGCCGATCACCACCGAGCCCTGGCCGATCCCGGGCGTCGACGTGTCGAAGGTCGATCCGCGCCTGTTGCGCCAGGAGGTCGACTATCCGACCTACGAGCGGCCCGGCACCATCGTCGTCGATCCCGGCGCGCGCTTTCTCTATCTGGTCCGTGAGGGCGGCAAGGCGATGCGCTACGGCGTCGGCGTCGGCAAGACCGAGGCGTTCAACTTCCAGGGCGAGGCGAGCATCGGGCGCAAGGCGGAATGGCCGCGCTGGACGCCGACCAAGGACATGATCGCCCGCGAGCCGGAGCGCTACGGCCCCGTTGCCGACGGCATGGACGGCGGCCCGGCCAACCCGCTCGGCCCGCGCGCGCTCTACCTCTACCAGGACGGCCGCGACACGCTCTACCGGATCCACGGCACCACCGAGCCGCACACCATCGGCAAGAAGGTCTCGTCCGGCTGCGTGCGCCTGTTCAACCAGGACATCATCGACCTGTACGGCCGCGTTCCCGTCGGCACCAAGGTCATCGTCCTGCCGTCGGCTCCGGAAGCCGTCAGCGCGGTCTGATCCAAGCGACCCGGCGGCCGGCATCCCGGCCGCCGCTAGTCCCCGGCCCGGCCGTCCACACGCGTTCGCGTCCAGATCGACACGTCGCGCGGACGCTCCAGCAGCTCCGGCAGCGCCGCATGCCAGGCCTGCCGGTAGTCCCGGCCGAGCTGCACATTGACCACGTCGTCGTGGTCCTCCCAGGTCTCGACGAGAAGCACATCGCACGGGTCTTCGGGATGGGCGTGCAGCGCCGCATCGACGAACGTCGCCTCGTGGCGCATGGCGTCGAGCACGCCGGCGAGCAGGGCCTCGAACCGCGCGCGCTCCGCCGGCCGCACGGCGAACCGGATCGCATAGGTCACGCTCATCGCCGCGCCTCCGCGCTTTCCTGCAGGATCCGCCGCGTCGCCTCGTCGGCCGGAAACAGGCACTCCAGCGCGATTTCCTCCAGCGTCACGTCGGTCGACGTGCCGAACACTGTCGTCGTCGACAGGAACGACAGCCGGGTTCCGTCCGGTCCGCGCACGCTGAGCGGCACGGCGATGGCGGAGGACGGGCTGACCGGGCCCGAGGTGGCCCGCGACGGATAGGCCGACAGCTCGGCGAGCAGCTCCGTCAGCACCGGATCGGCCGTCTGGTCGACCTGCTGGCCCAGCCGGTGAAGAAGGTGCGCGCGCCACTCGCCGAGATTCTCGATGCGCGGCGCGAGCCCGTCCGGATGCAGGCTCAGCCGCAGCACGTTGGCCGGCGGCTGCAGGAGCGCCGGGTCGACGCCCTCCAGAAACGGCGCCACCGCGCGGTTCGCCGCGATCAGCGTCCAGCGCCGGTCGATCGCCAGCGCCGGGTATGGCTCGTGCGCCTCGAGGATGCGCGCGATCGCCTCCCGTGCCGGCGCCATGTCCGGCGCGTCCAGCGGCCGTTCCGGATGGATCGGCGCGAACCCGGCCGCCACCAGCAGCGCGTTGCGGGCCCGCAGCGGCAGCGCCAGCTCCTCCGCCAGCCGCATCAGCACCTGCCGGCTCGGCGCCGCGCGCCCCGTCTCCACGAAGGACAGGTGCCGGGTCGAGATCTCGGCGCCCAGCGCCAGGTCGAGCTGGCTCATGCGCCGGCGGCGGCGCCAGGCGCGCAGCATGTCGCCGGCCGTTGTCGGGGTGGCGGTGGGGGCGTCGGTTTCCATCGTCATGACGCCGATCATGGCCGAGGCGGATCCGGGTGGCCATGACCTCGCAGGTAATGGAAGCCGCTCGGCCGGCGCGTCAGGGTGCGGCCTGCCGGACTTGCCGGCGCATCGATGGAGAGACCCCATGCACGACCCGAACGCCATTGCCGACGCCTATCTCGCCACCTGGAACGCGGCGGATCAGACCCGCCGCCACGACCTGCTGCGAACGGCGTGGGCGGAGGATGCCGACTACACCGACCCGATGATGAAGGGCTGCGGCCACGACGGCATCGCCACGATGATCGCCGGCGCCCGCGACCGGTTCCCCGGCCACAGCTTCCGCCTGCACGGCACCCCGGACGGCCACGGTGACGTCGTCCGCTTCTCGTGGACGCTGATCGCCCCCGACGCGAGCCCGGTCGTCCAGGGCACCGACATCGTCCGCCTCGACGACGACGGCCGCATCGCCTCGGTCACCGGCTTCCTCGACGCGGCCTGAAACGGCGAAGCCCCGCGTCCGGTTGCCGGACGCGGGGCTCCTCAAGCCTTTCCGATAAGGTGGAAGAGACGCGCAACCCGCCTACTCGGGCAGGGCGTAGGTCACCACCTGGTCGCTGACGTTCGGCGACAGGATGGTGTTGCCGCCGACCGCAAAGGTCACGTACTGGCGGCCCTTGTAGGTGTAGACCGCCGGCAGCGAGACCGCCGGAGCGTCCACCAGCGCGCTCCACAGCTCGTCGCCGGTCTTCAGGTCGAGGGCGCGGACGCGCGAGTCCATCGAAGCGCCGATGAACACCACGCCCGTCTCGGTGATCACCGGGCCGCCGATGGTCACCGACCCCCAGTCGTCCGGCATGTAGAAGCCGTAGCGCTGCACCTTGCCGAACGGCCGGCGCCACAGCCGCTCGCCCGTTTTCAGGTCATAGGCCTGGATGGTGCCGTAGGGCGGGTTCCAGCACGGCATGCCGGCCCAGTTGACGAAGGTTTCCAGCTTGAAGCCGTAGGGCACCTCGCCCTGCTTGTAGAAGCCGGACACCTCCCCCTCCTGCTTCTTCTCCTCGAAGTCTTCGCGCGGGATCAGCGTGTAGATCTGCACGACGCTGTTGGCGTTGACGATGTAGATGCCGGTGCGCGGATCGACGGCACCGCCGCCCCACTGGGCGCCGCCGGTCGTCGGCGGATAGGCGATGGTGCCTTCCAGGCTGGGCGGGGTGAAGCGGCCTTCCCAGCGGTACTTCTTGGCGCGCGCCGAGCACTCGCCGAAGCTGACCGCGTCGGCAAGCCAGAACACGCCGGGCCAGTCCTCTTCCACCAAAGGCGGCGGCGTGTCGACGAACGGCTGGGTGGGCGCGGCCTGCTCGCCCTCGATGTCGGACGCCGGCACCGCCCGCTCCTCGATCGGATAGATCGGCTCGCCGGTCTCGCGGTTGAGAACGTAGATGAAGCCCTGCTTGGAGGTCTGCACCAGCGCCGGAACCGTCGCCCCGTCCTTCTCGATGTCGACCAGCGTCGGCGGGGCCACCGTGTCGTAGTCCCAGATGTCGTGATGGATGAGCTGGCGGCTCCACACCACTTTGCCGGTCTCGGTGTCGACTGCCGTCACCGAGGTTGCCAGCGGAATGTCGTCCAGCCGGTTGCCGCCATAGTAGTTCGGGCTCGGCGACGAGACCGGAAGATACAGCAGGCCGCGCTCCGGATCGATCGACATCGACGCCCAGACGTTGGCCGTTCCGGTCCGGGAAATGACGTCGTTGGGCAGCGCGTGGAACATCCACTTCAGCGCCCCCGTGCGCGCGTCGAGGGCGAACACGGTGCCGGGAGGGCCGGCGCTGTCGGTCCAGTCCTTGCCGGCCCAGCCCAGGAACAGCGTGTCGTGATAGACCGTCGGCGGCTGCAGCAGCGACAGCGGCCACTTGTCGTTGACCGTGTTCCATTGGTTCACGTCCACCACGCCCTCGTCACCGAAGCCGGCGCAGGGCTCGCCGGTGTCGGCGTCGACGCCGTGCAGCTTGGCATCCATGGTGCCGATGTAGACGATCTTCTGGCAGGCCTCGCCGTCCTGCGGCTCCTCTTCCTGCCAGTAGGCCACGCCCCGGTTCTTCATCGCCGGCTGGGTCAGCGCCTCGAGCACGGCGTGGGAATCGTAGGTCCACTTCTCCCGGCCGGTGTCGGGCTCCAGCGCCACGATCCGGTAGAAGGGCGTGCCCAAATAGAGCGTGTCGTTGACGAACAGCGGCGTCGCCGACCAGACGCTCGTCGGCACCTCGCCGGAGCCGTCCGACACGTCGCCGGTGTGGTATTCCCAGACCTTGGCGAGGTCGCCGACGTTGTCCGGGGTGATCTGGCTGGCGGGAGAGTACTTCTGCGCCTTCAGGTCGCCGTTGAAGGTCGCCCACGTGTCCGGCGTCTCCATCCAGGCGTCGGGGCCGGACTTCTTCGGCGTGGAGGCCGCCGCTGGCCCCTGCTCCACGGTGGCGCCCTGCCCCGCCGGAACGGTCGTCGTGCCGCTATCGGGCGCTTCGGAGCCGGGCGTGCCGGCGGCGGGTTGCCCGGCAGCCGGCTGCTCGGGTGCGGGGGTCTGCTCCTGGGCGAGCGCCGGAGCCCCCGCAAGCGACAGGGCCAGCGCGGTGGAGGCCGCAAGCGTGGCGAAATTGGCGGTCATGGCTCAGGCTCCCTGTCGGACGGAGGGGTACGCGGGGCGCTCGCGGGCGGGATCGAACACGACGTAGACGACCCAGCCGATGGCGGCCACGACGATCGCCCCGAGGAGAACGTCCGCCTCCAGCAGCCAGGCGGCGAACCCGGTTCCCAGGATGTCGAGCAGCACGAGGATCGCGAAGACCACCGCCGCGATGCGCGGCAGGCTGGTGCTCCAGATCAGCGCGACCGACCCCACCAGCAGGAGAACGCTCGTCACCAGGACCAGATAGGAGCCCGCCGTGAAGGCGATGCCGTTCCCCGCGTTGAACGCGTTGATGGCGGACACCACCACCGCGACCAGCGCGGCGAGGCACAGAAGCCAGGCGCCGTTGGCCCCGGCCTTTTCGCTCGACATGGACATGACGTTGATCTCCCCGACGGTGTTGATGCGATCGCCCGATCGTGGCCGGCGTCCGCCACGGACGACGCGCGGGCCGGCCGTTTCGCAGAAGACCGGGCGCGGACGCGTTCGCCAGAAGGCTGGCGCCTCAGCCGGTCATGACCCAGCGCAACGGCAGCGGCCGGCACGGTGCTGCTGCATCGGACCGGGTCGTTCGGCAAGGAGGGAAGTCTCACCCCTGCCTCGACAACGCGCGTGGCGCCGGATGGATCCCGGCGCAGGTCCGATACTTCGGCAACGCCAGCACATTTTCTGGTCAGGTGGTCACACAAGGTCGGGAGGAAATTGCTCTGGGCGGCGCCCGCATCCCCGCTGCACTCCCGCGTCGCCGCGGATGAAGGGCAGGCAGCCCGGGTTCCGGGAAAGCCGGGAACGGTCCGGCCGGCCGTCGGGCTCAGCCTGCCAGGTCGGTCGACTGGAAGCGCTCGCGATAGGCCTGCGGGCTGACGCTGTGGCGGCGCTGGAAGGCCCGCCGCATGGTCTCCTCGGCGCCGAAGCCGCAGCGCGCCGCGACCCGGGCGACGTTGCCGCCCTGCTCCAGGTGCTGGCGGGCGCTTTCCAGCCGCAGCTCCTCGATGGCCCGCGCCGGCGTCCGCCCGGTCGCCTTGTGATAGTGGCGGGTGAAGCTGCGGACGCTCATGCCGGCGCGGTCGGCGAGATCGGAGAGCGTCAGGCGGCGGTCGAGGTTGTCCAGGATCCAGGCGTGGAGGTCGTCGAAGCGCCGGTCGCTGCCCTGCAGGGCCATCGCCGCGCTGAACTGCGACTGGCCGCCCGGCCGCTTCAGGAAGACCACCAGCTGGCGGGCGATCGCCAGCGCCGGCTCCCGCCCGAGATCCGCCTCCACCAGCGCCAGCGCCAGGTCGATGCCCGCCGTCACCCCGGCCGAGGTCCACACGTCGCCATCGCGCAGGAAGATCGGATCGGGCTCGACCCGCACCTTCGGGAACCGCCGCGCGAAATCCTCGCACCGCTGCCAGTGGGTCGCGGCGCGGCGCCCGTCCAGAAGCCCCGCCGTCGCCAGGAGGTAAGCGCCGCTGCACACCGACGCCACCCGCCGCGCCGCGGCGGCGCGATCGCCGATCCAGGCGAGCAGCCGCGCGTCCTCGCAGGCCCGGTCGACGCCCCATCCCCCCGCCACGATCACCGTGTCGACGGGCGTGCCGGCCTCCGGCAGCGGCGCCGCGCCAAGGCTCAACCCCGACGAGGTCACGACCGGCGCCTCGACGCCGACGACCACCGGCTCGTAAGGCGGTGCCCGGCCCCCGATCCGCGCCAGGTCGTTGGCGGTGGCGAACACCTGCAGGGGCCCGGCCACATCGAGCAGCTGGCAGTTGGCGAAGGCGAGGACGTCGATGCGGCGGATCATTTTGGCCTGAACGGAGGGGTGATTGTCTCTCCGGCCAAGCATGGGCCTGCTAGCGTGAGGGTGTCAATCAGGAGACGCTTCCATGTCCGCCACCGCCTCGTCCCCGCTCCAGATCGGTCTTCTCGTCTTCCCGAAGGTCCAGCAGCTCGACCTCACCGCCCCCTACGAGGTGTTCGCCTCGGCACCGGGGACGCAGGTGCACCTGGTCTGGAAGGATCTCGAGCCGATCACCTCGGCGACCGGCCTGACCCTCGCCCCGACCGTCACCTTCGCCGACTGCCCCGCCCTCGACGTGATCTGCGTGCCCGGCGGCGGCGGCATCAACGCGCTGCTGACCGACGCCGAGGTGCTGGACTTCGTCCGTCGGCAGGCGGCGGGCGCGCGGCTGGTCACCTCCGTCTGCACGGGATCGCTGGTGCTGGGCGCCGCCGGTCTTCTGAAGGGCAGGCGCGCCACCACCCACTGGAACGCCCACGACATGCTGTCCCGCTTCGGCGCCATCCCGGTCGACGGGCGGGTGGTCCGCGACGGCAACCTGATCACCGCCGGCGGTGTCACCTCGGGCATCGACTTCGGCCTGACCGTGCTGGCAGAACTGTTCGGAGAGCTGGAGGCGCAGACGGTGCAGCTGGCGATGGAATACGCGCCGGCGCCGCCGTTCTCAGCCGGAACGCCCCAGGAGGCACCGGCCGAGGTCCTCGCCCTCGCCCGCCAGCGGCTGGCGCCGATGCGGGCCGAGCGCGAGGCGATCATCGCCACTCTCTGAGGCTCTACCGCGACCGTTTCAGCCGCCGCGACCGGAACACGGCCTCGCGGCGGCGGGCCCGAAGCGCCGCCTCAGCGCACGTCCTCCAGCAGTACGCCGTCCAGCCCGTCCCCGTGCAGCACGCTGATGTCGCCGGTGGTCTCCAGCACCACGGCCCGCACCCGGTCCAGTTCGAGCGCGTTCGCCTCCCTGAGCTTGGCGTAGACGTCCGAGCGCCTCACCCGGCTGGTGGCGAGCGCCTCCTCGATGAACACCCCGTCGCGCATCAAAAGCAGCGGGGCGTTCTCCATCGCCTGGCTGGCCTCCTCCGACGAGCGCCGGACGAGCGCCAGGGCCACCTGGACGCCCATCAGCGCGGCGATGGCGACGAGGGTCTGCAGGAACCCGTCCCACGTGGTCGCCGTCGCGGCGTTGGCGAGCAGCGAGCCGGTGGCGATGGTGATGACGAAGTCGAAGGCGGTCATCTTGGAGAACGACCGCAGCCCGACGCAGCGGACCATCACGATGATGAACACGAGAGCGACGGATCCGAGCACGAGCCCGCGAACGACCGCATCGGCGTAGAGGGGCAGTCCGAACATGGCGGGGATTCCGATTCCGGGTCGTGGACGGCGGCCCGCCATCGTCACGATGGCGCGCGGCGTCCGGTTGGGGACCCGGGGACAACCACACCGTGACCCAAGCGTTCCCCCTCTCCCCGACGCGCACCGGCACCACCCGCTGCGCGCGCGCAAAACCGCGCACGAACGCGCAGAAACGCGCAGCTCCGGACGGACCACCGGAGCTGCGCGTTTTCAGGCCTGCGCGCTCTCGGCCAGGAAAAAGCGCAGCATCTCGCGCGAGGCGTCCGGGCCGGCGGGGTCGGTGAACGAGCCCGCCGCCGACCCGCCCGCCCAGGCGTGGCCGGCCCCGTCGACGACCCAGTGTTCCAGCACCGGGACGCCGCCGGCACCGGCGGCGACGCTGCGGGTATAGGCGCGGCCGCCGTCGGCGCGACTGCGGGAGGTGTGCGCGGCGCCGGCCTCGCCGACAGCGGCGGCGATCATCGCGCCGTTGCTCGGATGCACTGTCGCATCGGCGCTGCCGTGGAAGACGATGGTGCGCGTCGGCGCCCGGAAATTGCCGGTCTCGGTGGGCGAGCGGCCGCGGTCGGCGGCCTGGCCGCGCATGGCGGCGAACGCCCCCACCACGTCGCTGGCCGCCCGGTACGGCAGGCCCGAGTGGGCGCCGACGGCGGAGAAGAGATCCGGATAGGTCTGGCCCAGGACGACGGCCATCGCCGCCCCCGCCGACAGCCCCGCCACGAACACCTGCTCGCGGCCGAGGCCGAACTCCTCCATCAGCTCCCGGGCGATGCCGGCGATGATCGCCGGCTCGCCGGCGTTGCGCGCCTGGTGGGCGGGCTGGAACCAGTTCCAGCAGCTGGACGCGTTGGCCGAGCCCGGCTGTCCCGGATAGGCGACCAGAACGCCTTCCGCCTCGGCCACCGCGTTCATGCCGGTGCCGACGGCGAAATCGTCCGGGTCCTGCTGGCAGCCGTGCAGCATGACGAGCAACGCCCGTGGCCGGCTGCCCGCCGACGCCGGCCGGTAGAGCCTGTAGTCGCGCGCCCCGGCCGGACAGGCGAAGGCGCGGGAGACGAATTCGGCCCCGGCGGGCACCGGCATCTCCGCCCGGGTCGCCCCGCCGCGCCGTCCGGGCACGTTCGGCAGCGTGTCCGGGCCGGCCTTGCCGGTGCGGCTGAGGAGGCGGATCACCTCGCCCATCGGCATCCGCGGCCGGCCGGAGGGCCCGGCCGGGCGCGCGGCCCGATGGTCGGTCTCCGTCGCGGCCTTCCGGGTCGCGGCCTTCGGGGAAGACCGCGGCGCAGCGCCGGCCGGCCCTGGCTGGCCGGGCGCCTCAGCCGCTGCCGCGGTGCGGGCGGCCTCACCGGACGCCGTCGCCGTGCGCGGCTCGTTGGCCTCGAGATCGAGGGTGCGGCCGGCGAAGCCGTCGGCCGGCCCGGGGGCGCCTGCCGCCCCGCCGCCGGCGGGCGCCCGGCCGGTCAGCGCCTCCTGCAGGATGCGCGTGGCGGCGCTCGGGTTGCCGGACTGGGTCGCCTGGGTGGCCCAGCGCATGGCCGTGGCAAAATCGGGTTTCATGAACCGTGTCCTTGTTGGGTGCGGGCCGCCGCGCTGGAGGGCCCCGCCGGCGGGTCGCGCCCCGCCGAATTGGAAAACCTGAGCGATCTCAGGGTCGTGACGCGCGATGCGGGCGGAAAACCGGTTCCCCCTTTTCCGCATCGCGCGTCAGCTGATGCGGTCGGCCAGCGCCTTCTTCACCTCGGGGCTCGCCTGCAGCGCCCCCAGCACGGTGATCGATCCGATCGCGGCGCGGGCAAGCTCGGGCGAGACGTCCGGGGCGATGCGGGCGAGCCCGACCACCTTGATGTGCAGTTTCCGGCCCGAATCCCGGGCCGTTTCGAGGTCGGCGGCGCGATAGTCGCTGAGGCCGAGCTGCAGGCTGTGCCGTTCGATGGAGCGCGTCACCACGTCGCCGTGGGTGGCGAGCTGGCTGCGGATGGCCGTGCGGATGAAATCCGCGCGGTTCGAGTAGAATCCCTCCTGCACCAGCAGATCGATCCGCCCCAGGTCCACATGGCCGAGGTTGACGGTGATCTTCTCCGTCTCCCCGCCCTTGTCGCGCCCCGCCTTCGCCGTCTCTTCCATCACGCCCTCCATCCCGTTGGATGGCATATGGATGGTCCAGGGCAGGAGAACAAGGCCTCGCAGGCGTCCCGCCGGAGACCGTCGCGGCAAACCGGCGAGGCGGATGCGTGCGGAAACGCGCCGCACCCCACAAAGGTCCCGCCGGACCACGCTGTTCCGCGCGAATTCCGCCGCCGCTCCGCGCCCTGCCCTGCCGGCCAACGTCGGCATGCCCGATGCGGTGGGCCACGGGCGCTCGACTGCGTCCCCGGCAACCCTGAGACCGATCACCCGGCAATGCGTGCGCGGGAATCTGCCGGGAGTTCGCAGCGCCTGCTCGGCCAGTCTATGAGGAGCCGGCAGCGACCAGGGCAGCTGCGTGCGCCGCAAGCGGATTGGCTCTGACCCGGCAGTCCCGGATACCATGGGGTCCATCGGTTCGAGGAGGTACGACCCCGCCCATGACAGTTGCCCTCCTCACCTGGAACCTCGCGTGGAAATCCCGGCAGGGCCGGTCCGGGCGCGTGCTCGCTCAGCGGATCGAGGCCTGCGCGCCCGACATCGACGCCAGCCTGACCGCGCGCGCGGTCACTGGCCTGAGCAACGTCGCCGATGGCCGGCAACTGTCCGACCACTTCGGCCTCGCGGTGGTGCTTGCGCGAGCGCAGGAGGCTGTACCCTGAATATCGGCTTCCGATCAAAGAAACGGCGCGTGCCGACCATCCAGACCGAACAGCCGGTCATCGCGTTGCGAGGAACGCCTGTACGCGCCGGGCGACCTCTGCCGTCGCCGGTGTGTAGACCATCATGTTCAGGTCGGACCGCCCTTCGACGGCAAAGGTGGAGAATTCGAGTTCGATCGGTCCGAGCTCGGGGTGATGGAGGCGCTTGACCCCCTCGCCATGGCCGACGACCTCGTTGTCGCGCCACAGCGCCTCGAACTCCGGGCTCATGACGGAGAGCTCGTCGACCAGCTTGCCGATCTCGGCGCCGGCGCCGGCGCGTGCCGCATCGGCCCGGAACGCTCCGACCACGAAGCGCGCGACGCGGAGCCAATCCTCCTGGGCAGCCCTCACACGGGAGTCCGAGAACATCAGCCGCAGGACGTTGCGCTGATGAGGAAGAAGCTGGCCATAGTCCGTCAGCAGCACGGCCGCGGCCCGGTTCCAGGCGATGACGTCCCAGGTCGCGGTCCGGATGAGGGCGGGGCTCGCGGGAATGGCGTCGAGCACCCGTTGCAGCCGCGGCGTGATGATGCTCTCCGGCGCCCTGTAGCGCGCTTCGGGCGGATGGCCGAACGCCAGGATATGCAGATGCTCGCGTTCCGGCTCCGTGAGCATGAGCCCGGCCGCGATGCGCTCCAGAACGTCCGCGGACGGCGCGCCGCCGCGGCCCTGCTCCAGCCACGTGTACCAGGTCGGGCTGATGTGGGCGCGGCTCGCCACCTCTTCGCGGCGCAGGCCCGGTGTCCGCCGTCGACCGGTCGGGAAGCCGAAGCTGGCGGGGTCGAGGCGCATGCGTCGATCCCGCAGAAACGTGCCGAGCGGATTGTCGTCCTGGCGGGACATGTCGACCCTGTTGATTATTATACCATGATAAAGTCACTACTTTAACAGGAAGAGAACTACGCCATCTTGCCTCTCCGTACAACTCGGAGAGCTTCAGATGCGTGTTTTCCTGACTGGTGCGACCGGCTTCATCGGATCGCGGATCGTGCCCGAACTGATCGCCGCCGGACACGAGGTGGTCGGCATGACGAGATCGGACGAGGGAGCGAAGGTGCTCGTCGCGGCGGGCGCCAGCCCCCATCTCGCCACCCTCGAGGATCCCGCCGCCATCATCGCCGGGGCCACTGATGCGGACGCCGTGATCCATACGGCGTTCGACCATGACTTCTCCAATTTCGCGGCCAACTGCGAGAAGGACCGGCGCGTGATCGCAGCGCTGGGATCGGTCCTCGAAGGCTCCGATCGGCCGCTGATGATCACCACGGGAACCAACATGGGCGACGCCGGCGACGGTCGGCCCGCGTCGGAGGATGTATTCAATCCGCACCACCCCAATCCCCGTGTCGGGTCGGAGCTGGCCGCACAGCAGCTTCTGGACGCGGGCGTGAACGTCTCGGTGATGCGCCTGCCGCAGGTGCACGACACGGTCCGGCAGGGCCTCATCACGCCCTACATCCAGATCTCGCTCCAGAAAGGGGCCTTTGCCTATGTGGGCGAAGGATTGAATCGCTGGCCTGCCGCGCACGTCCTCGATGTCGCGAAACTTTATGCCCTCGCGTTCGACAAGGGCCCACCGGGCACCCGCTATCATGCCGTCGCCGAGGAAGGCATAACCGCCCGCCGGATCGCGGAGGTGCTGGGCGCCGGCCTGAACCTGCCCGTCATCTCCCTGGCTCCCGATCAGGCGGCGGACCATTTCGGCTGGTTCGCCATGTTCGCCAGTCTCGACATGATCGCCAGCAGCGCGCTCACGCGCGCGAAGCTGGGGTGGGAACCGACCGGGCCGGACCTGATCACGGACCTGAAGGCCATGGACTATCGCGCCATGCTGGAGGGCTGACGCTCGGCAATCGATCCGGGATGCACTGCCCAACGGCTGGGTTCGAGAGGCCCTCGAACCCAGCAACCACCAAAATGGCGGCATATCGGCCGGCCTTTGACCAAGTCGCCCACGACGCCGGGCCGCGCGCGGTCACCGGCCTCAGCGACGTCGCCGATGGGCGGCAACTGTCCGACCACTTCGGCCTCGCGGTGATGCTCGCGCGAGCGGACCAGGTTAACATTGCGCCCCATCACTCGGGAATCAGGCGGCCAATACGTTTGTAAAGCAATAACGACCGCTCTTCGGCGTCGGCAGCGTGGTGAAGCGCCCTGTGGCAGTTTGGGCAAAGAGCCACGGCGTTCTGGACGCGATCGCTCCCTCCATTCGCAAGGGGCTTCATGTGATGCACTTCGAGGAAGTCCATTTCCGCAGCCGTCTTAAATGGAGCTGGTGCCGAGCATGCCTCGCATCTGCCTTTTGCCTGTCGAAGAATATACGCTTTCACATAAGGGTCACGCTTGAACGCGACCGATCCAACCTCTACTCTTTCTGGCTGAAGTGAACCGCTCGGCAATGAAAGGTGAGGTCGGGAGAGGAGTTGCCGCGTCCGGAGATCAAGTTCAGCTGAATCTGCAGTCGGTGAAAATGCCTCGTCTTCACTGCCGAGCCGCTGTCTTGCTATTGAGACCACGTCCTCATCGAAGCGCTCGGAAAATTGCACGACGATGGTTTCGTAGCTATCTTTCGCTGGGACCTCATCGAAACCGCTAGATTGATTTCTTAGAGTCGGACTCGAAACTCATGGAGCGCGGGCCAGACGTCTTGCGAGGAGCATGACGGAGGCGGCGTGCAGGAAGGCTTCAGCCGAGGCGATGGA